>NZ_JAGGOW010000073.1 GCF_018614135.1 Streptomyces sp. ISL-66 | reverse complement strand
GCCAGCGGGAGCACCGCCCCGCCGCGCCCGTGCCGGACCGCCGTGAACTCGGCGGCGATGGCCAGGGCCGTCTCCTCGGGGGTGCCGCCGCCGAGGTCGAGGCCGATGGGCGAGCGCAGCCGGGCCAGCCCGGCCGCCGGCAGCCCTTCCTCCAGCAGCCGCCGCGTCCGTTCCCCGTGGGTGCGCCGCGAGCCCATCGCCCCCACGTACCCGACCGGCAGCCGCAGCGCGAGGCCCAGCAGCGGTATGTCGAACTTGGCGCCGTGCGTCAGCACGCACACCGCCGTACGGGTGTCGAGGCGGCCCGCCTCCCATTGCGCCGCGAGGTGCCGGTGCGGCCAGTCCACGACCACCTCGTCGGCCTCCGGGAAGCGGGCGGCCGTCACGAAGACGGGCCGGGCGTCGCACACCGTGACCCGGTAGCCCAGGAAGGCCCCGATCCGGGCGGGGGCCGTGGCGAAGTCGATGGCGCCGTATACGAGCAGCCTCGGCGGCTCGGCCGCCGACTCGACCAGCAGGGTCAGGGGCGCTCCGCACAGCCCGCCCGCGGTGCCCAGCGCGGCGGTGCCGGTGCGCCCGGCCGCCAGCCAGGCCCGCATCCGCTCGGCGGCGGCCCGGTCCAGCTCCGCGCTCCCGCCCAGGCAGCCCTCGTAGGAGCCGTCGGCGTGTACGGCCAGCGCCCGGCCCAGCTGCTCCGGCGGGCCGCAGACCACCCGGCCCAGCGCGGAGCGGGTCCCGCGGCCGGCGGCGCCGAGCACCGCGCCGATGACGGGGCGCACCGGGTCGTGGGCGCGCACCGGGGTGATCAGGACGTCGAGGATGCCGCCGCAGGTCAGGCCGACCGCGAAGGCGTCGTCGTCGCGGTACCCGAAGCGGTGTACGCCGCCCTCGCCGGAGGCGATGGCCTCCAGGCACAGCGCGTGGACGGCGGACTCCACGCAGCCTCCGGAGAGGGAGCCGAGGGCGGCGCCCCCGGCGTCCACGGCCAGCGAGGCGCCCGGTCCGCGCGGCGCGCTGCCGCTGACGGCCACCACCGTGGCCAGGGCGAAGTCCCGTCCCGAGCCGCACCACGCGCGTAGCTCCGCCGCGATGTCGAACATCAGCGGATGTACGCGCGGCGCGGGCTCTGCCCCGGAAGGACGGGGCGCGGCGGGAACACCGGGGGTGCGGGGGCGGCGCGGGTGGCGCCGGTGCGCGCGGTCACGCCGGGGTGCGGGGCGGCGGGGTGCGGGGCGGCGGTGCGGGGAAGGCCGGGGTACGGCGCGCTTTCGCGTCCGCGCAGGCCCAGCAGCATCGCGGCGTGGGCGACGCTGGCGAGGGTGGCGTGGTGGTGCCAGCCCCGGAAGGAGCGGCCTTCGAAGTCCCGGATGCCGGCGGGTTCGCACACCTCGGTGAAGTCGAGCGCGACCCGGTCGGTGAGCTTGGCGAGCAGGAACAGCTGCGCGAGCGGCCGGTCGCCGATGTTGGTGATCCAGAACTCCGAGGGCAGCAGGGCCGCTTCGGTCCAGGCCCCGACCAGCAGGAGCGGGGTGGGCGCAGCGGGTACGGGCCGGTCCTCGCCGGGGGTGGCGAAGATGGCCGCCGAGGTCAGCAGGGTCACCGCCCCCTCGGTGCGGCCGTGCCGGGTCCATTCGACGACGCGGCGCTGCGAGCGCAGGGAGTCGATGAGCTCGCGGGCGGGGGCCGTGTGCGGTCCGGGTTTGTGCCGGCCGGCTCCGCCGAAGGAGACGCGCAGGGTGCCGTCCACTTTGAATACGAAGGGGATGTCCTGGAGCGCGAAGGATTCGATGCACTGCGGGAGTTCGCCGTTGGACACCTCCATCACCACGGGCCTGCGCTGGAGTTGCCAGCCGACGGCCATCCGCTGGACGGCGTGTACGGCGTCCTGGGCGGGGGTGAGCGAGCGTGCGGTGTCGGGGATGCCCGCCCGGCGGCGGCGCAGGAGTTCGGCCGTCCAGGGCCCGGGGAGGGTGAGGGTCCACTCGACGGGGAAGCCGGCCTCGCTGGACGCGAGCCAGATCCCGCTGGCCTGCTGGCAGTTGGCGGTGCGGCCGAGCTCCGGGACGAACTGCCGGCCGACGCCGACCGAGCGGTCGCCCGCCTTCTCGATGACCATCGGCTGCACGACCCAGGCCAGCGGGCGCTGCGCGGTGCGTTCCAGGTGCTGGGCGAGGGACCGGCGCACGGGGGTCCAGTCCCAGGGGGATTTGCTGATGAACTGCTGGAGGCTCTGTTCGACCGAACTGGCTCCCGTTCCGGCGATGTTACGGATCGTTTTCTTTCCGCTGGTTCGCACGAGGCCGTTCAGATATACGCGGGCCCAGTTTCGCTGGTCCCGCCGGGGTAATGACTCGAAGAAGAGCGAGATCAGGACGTCGATCAATTCGGAGATTTCCGCCGTGGATTCCTCCGGCAGGACTACTCGAGCCATCTGGTGCCTCCCCCGCGACCAGCTAGATCCAATACCCTACTTGACCGTGAAGAACGGCCGTAGGCCCGGGCGGCTACTTCCTGAGGTCGCTCGCGGATTCAAGCCGCTCTTCCTCTACCACGAGGGGGATCGGGATCTGGTTCGCCGCATAATAGAGCGCGATCAGGAAGTGTGCGACGAGAGTGAGCGGAGCGGAGAAGAAGGACAGGAGAACGGTCAAGGGGTACGCGATCGCGCCGAGTCCGAATCGCATCCTGGTCGCGCGGGCACCGTCTTTGTCGACGGCTTCGTGGAATAGGTGACCGACCCGGGTGACGTACCACCAGAAGGCGAGGAAAGCGAGCGCGTAGACCACGGTCCAGGCGCTGTAGAGAACGGCCGCCACGTTGGCCGAATCCCCGTCCATGAGGTGTTCGGCGAGGACATTGGTCGTATACGGAATCACCGATACCACCATCAGCACCAGGAGATTCAGGAACAGCAAGGGGCGGTCCACGCGCTTCAAGTGACTGAAGATGGTGTGGTGGTTGACCCACATGACGCCGATGACGAGGAAACTCACGACTGTTCGTTTCTTGTTCCATGACCTCCCCTTCGGTCCCCGTGGCGCACACGACTCCGCGCGCACGGGGAGGACTCTGCCCTGCCCTCCCCGCACACGCTACCCAGATATCGGGCGTCAGCCGCCGAATCCTGCCGTCTGTCGCCAGATCCGGCCATCGCGGACAACGAGCGTCCCGAACGCGTGCTCCGGTTCCCCGTTCAAGTTCATGATCGCCCGGTAGAAGATCGTGTCGTCGGTCTCCACGTATTCCTGCAGCTCGACGAGGGTGGGCTTCACCGTCAGGTAGCCGGTGAAGGTCTCGCGCACCGCTTCGATCCCGACCGAGGCCCCCTCGAAGCGCAACAGCACCGCGTCGTCGGTGTAGTTCTTCATCACCGCCTCGATGTCCAGGGCGGCCAGCGCGTCCATCTGACGGACGAACACCGGGTGCAGTGTGGCGATGTCGTACTCGGCCTCGGTCCGGGCACGCAGGGTGAGCGTGCCCGCGCCTCCCATGGCCGCGGCCGCGTTGTCGACCAGGTTGGTCCACACCTGGTTCAGCTCGCCTGGGTAGCCCGTCAGTTCGGGGAGGTCCGGTTCGTACGCGCGCACGACGGCGATCCCGGCGAGCTTGGCACGCAGGACCACCAGCGTGTTCTCCAGTCCGTCGGTCACCGGGAAGCGCTGTTCGGGGGCCCGGTCGAGATTGGCGTAATCCCGGGTGGCCGAGACGAGTTGGGAGATCTTGGGACCCGCCGCCCGCAGCTCGGCGGCGAGCGAGCGGATCTCCAGGAGCGCCGCGAGGTGGTCCAGGGCGGCGGGCAGGGCCGGCTCGCCGACCCCTTCCAGCCGTTCCAGCAGCCAGCCCAGTTCCAGCCCGAGGTCCGAGACCCCGGAGCCGAGCAGGCCGGGCCGCTCGGTGCCCGTCTCCTCGGCCCAGTCGGCGATCTCCTCCTCGGCGTCGGCCTGGGCGAGCGGATCGGTGACCACGGGCGGGGCCACCTTGTCCAGCTCGTCGGCCAGCCGGTCGAAGACGGCACGCTCCGAGCCCGTGGCCGCCGCACCCCAGGCCTGGGCGGTCCGGGTCAGCTGCTCCAGGGCCGGCGCCTCCCGCAGGAGTGGAGCCTGGAGCGCGCCCCGTACCCGCTGGAGACCAGCGTCCCCGGCGTCTTCGCGGCCGGAGACGTACGGGCCCACTCGGTCAAACGCGTCGCCTCGGGCATGGGCGAGGGGGCCATGGCGGTCTCGCTGATCCCCCGGTACCGCTCGATGGGCTGAGAGCGAACACGGGCGGACGCGGGCCCGGCGCCCTTGCGATCAAGCCCGCAGCGGACACACCGTTGATTACATGATTACGTCCGAGCAGAACGAACAGCTTCGCACCTGGTTCGCCGAGCGCCTGCCGGTGGACATCTACGCATCCCTCCTCTCGGTCACGGTGGACCGGGAGGAGATCACCGTTCTCGGCACCATCCCGGCGGCCGAATCGGTCCCGGCGTTCCGCGAACGCACCCGCGAACAGCGCATGGAGGTGGCCCGCGAGGCGGAGGAGCTCTACCGCCGCAAGGTCGCCTGGGCCGTCCGGTCCGGCGAGGACGAGACGGTCTTCACCCACCTCGCCGTCCCGGTCATGACCCGGCTGCGCCAGCCCGAGCGCCAGGTCCTCGACACCCTGGTCGCCGGCGGCGTCGCCCGCAGCCGCGCCGACGCGCTGGCCTGGTGCGTCCGCCTGGTCGGGCGCAACACCGACGCCTGGCTGACGGAGCTGCGCGAGTCCCTGGACCGGGTCCAGCAGGTCCGCGCCGAGGGCCCCGACGTCACCGACTCCCAGAAGTCTGGGTGACAACGGCGAAAGGCTCCGCGAAATCGGCATGATCGCGCAAGCCTGACTTCGACCAGCGGCGATCAACGCCCGCCCCAGGGAGAGGCCCGCACCATGACCACCACCGTCGAATACATCCGTTACCGGATCGCATTGGACGACCAGCCCGCCTTCGAGGACGCCTACGCCAAGGCCGCCGAGGCCCTCGCGGCCTCCCCGGAATGCGTCGACTACGAACTGGCCCGCTGCGAGGAGGAGGCCGAGCGCTACATCCTGCGCATCCGCTGGACCTCGATCGACGCCCACCTGGCCGGATTCCGCAAGGGCGAGCACTTCCCGGCGTTCTTCAGCGCGATCCGTCCGTACGTGACGGCCATCGAGGAGATGCAGCACTACCTCGTCACCGCGGTGGCCGGCCCCGGAAAGGCCGCCGACCCCTCATGAGCACCACACCCGACACCACGTCCACCATCTACGAGTGGATGGGGGAGCGGAGGCGATGAACCGCCTCACGGACGTCTTCTACGCCCACGCCCTGCGCGACGAGATCCTGGCCCCGGTCTTCGCCGGCATGGACTCGGAGCACCCCCGGCACGTCGCGGTCTGGCTGGCGGAGGTCTTCGGCGGACCCCAGCAGTACACGGCCGCGCACGGCGGCCACCAGCACATGGCCACCAAGCACCTGGGCCGCGCGATCACCGAGGAGCAGCGGCGCCGCTGGGTGGAGCTGCTGATGGACACCGCCGACGAGGTGGGCCTGCCCACCGACCCGGAGTTCCGCGCGGTGTTCGCGTACTACATCGAGTGGGGCACCCGCATGGCCCTGATCTACTCGGGCCCCCGCCCGCCCCCGGTCGACGCGGCCGCGATCCCGGTCTGGTCCTGGGGCCAGACCCCGCCCTGGATCCCGAAGGGCTAGCCGCGGCACCACGGAGCCCCGGGCCGCCCAGGGCTCCGTACGGGCTCCGTACGAGCTCCGTACGGGGCTCCGCGCGCGGGGCGGGCTCAGTGGCCCCCGGCCGGCCTCCGCCGCGGCTCGCCGCCCGGCGCCTCGGCCAGCAGCACGGTCAGGCCGGCGCCCTCACCGGCGCCCTCGCGCTCTTGCCAGAAGTCGACGGCCTCCCCGAGGATCTCCCGCAGGGTCTCCCAGTCGTCCGGCCGCTCGTCCGCGTACCCCCGCCAGGACGTGACGGCCACCAGCCGGCCGGGCGCCCGCGGCAGCCACGAAAGATCGCGCAGCGCGTCGGCCAGCGCGTCCCAGTTCCCCCCGAAGTACTCCGGCGCGCCCAGCGCCGCCCCGCACCGCCGCATCAGCCCGGCCTTGCTCCGTACGCCGTCCAGGTCCAGCCGCAGCACGGCCCACCCGGCCTCTTCGGCGGCGGCGACGGCAGGGGCCAGGGGCTGCGGGTCCAGGGTCATCGCAGAACCGCCTTGAAGGTCTTGTAGTGGTCGTCCGTGTAGAAGAACTCCCCGCCCTGGCCGGTCACGATCCGGCGGGCCCCACGGTCCCGCTCACCGGGCGTCTTCACGGTGAACTCGTGGTAGTAACCACGCTTCTGCTGGGGCAGGGCCTTCTCGAAGTTCCCGAAGACCGTCCCGTCCTGCCGGTACTGGTAGGGCCCGCCCTTGTCGATCAGCGCGAGCACGTCCCGGGCCTGCTGCGGCAGCGCGGCAGCCCGTACCGTCGCCATCCCCTTCGCCCATCCGGGCGCAGCCGTCGGCGCGCCGGAAGGGACGGCTTCCACTCCGGCACTGGAACTCCTACCGGCACTCGTGCCGGTGGTGGTCGCGGCAGGCGTGGACGTCTTCCCGCTGCAGCCCACCGCACCGACCAGCGCCGCGCAGAGGAACACGGCCCCCAGCACACGCAGCAACGATCGGGGCACGTTCCGAAAGATCATGCACCGATCGTGCCAAATATCCGATTGTCCCGCGAATCGCGAGCTGGCTTCAGAGAGCGGCCATCTTGGTGTAGGGACTCAGGATGCGTTTGCGGACCTCCGGCCCGAATTCCACGAGGACAGCGATCCCCTCCTCTACAGCGACGACACGGCCCAGACCGTGCTCGTCGTGAGTCACCCGGTCGCCGACGCTGAAGTGCCTGAGCGGCGCTTCCACGGGGGCCTTGAACGGGCTGGACGGCAAATGGCGGCGAGGTACTGCGGACTTAGTCATTGCACCCAGTATGCGCCCAGCAGGCGGCCGAACGGTCCGCCGTTCGGATCTCAATTACGGCACCATCCGCATCAGCGAACCTCACGCGTGCGCGTTTGACCGCCGTCGATGCGAACAATCGGACCAATCCGAACAATCACTCGTCGGGGTCGGCCCGCTCCAGCGCGGGCCGCAGACCCGGCTGCGATTCGGTCAGCAGGTAGTCCGCCACGGCGGTGTCGGTGACCAGGCTCGTCACGAGCCCCGACCGCAGCACCGCACCGATCGCGGAGGCCTTGCGCAGCCCGCCGGCGATGGCCACGACCTCGGGGATCCGGCGCAGCCGGTCGGCTTCCACGGTGATGCACCGCTCGCCGAGGTCCCGCCCGACCCGGCGGCCCTCCGCGTCGAACAGGTGGGCCGACATCTCGGCGGCGACGCCCAGCGAGGCGTAGTGCGCCCGCTCCTCGTCGCTCAGCATGTCGTGGACGGTCGAGATCCCCGGCTCCCACGAGCCGATCGAGACGGCCGCGACCGTGACCTTGTCGAAGTACTCGAAGGCCCGCGCGATCCCCGTCTGGCCCCGCAGGGCGGCCGCGGTGGCCGGATCGGGAAGCAGCATCGGCGCGTAGATCGGGTGCGCGTCCCCGCCCGACACCTGCGCGGCCCTGCGTACGGCCTCCACGGAGCCGCGCTCGGCCGTCCCGGCGTCGTACACGCCGGTCAGCTGGACCACGGTGCAGGGGGGCAGCCGGTGCAGGGAGGCGGCCATGTGGATGGTGGAGCGGCCCCACGCGAGGCCCAGTACGTCGCCCTCGTTGACGAGCTCGCCCAGCAGATCGGCGGCCACGGCGCCCAGGTTCTCCGGGTCGGGAGCGTCCTCGGTGGCATCGGCCGGAGACTCCACGACCACCGCGTGCCGCAGCCCGTACCGCGCGCGCAGGGCGTCCGAGCGCTCCGCGTCCAGTTCGGACGGGACCCTGATCTCGATGCGCACGAGGTCGCGCTCCAGAGCGGTCTCCAGGACCCGGGCCACCTTGAAGCGGCTCACGCCGAACTCCTCGGCGATCTGGATCTTGGACTTCCCCTCCAGGTAGAAGCGGCGCGCCATGGCCGCCGCCTGCACCAGCTCCGCGGGTCCCATCCGCAGGGCTGACCGTCCCGCCGACATTGCAGACACCGCGTTCTCCTCACTGCTGTTCACACTCTCGACTCGCCGTTCATCCTGTCAGATCCGGCGGCCGTTGATCAGCCTGGACAGCTCCCGTTCACCGAGCTGTTCACCCAGCCTCGTCTCAGTGGTCACAAGCCCAGGGCGCCGCCGAGATCGCCGCGCCCGCCTGCTCACGCAGAGTGCGTACGGCGGCCGCCGGATCGACCGCTCCGTAGACCGCGCTGCCCGCGACGAACACGTCCGCGCCGGCCTCCGCGCAGCGCTCGATCGTCGAGGCCGAGACCCCTCCGTCGACCTGGAGCCACAGCTCCAGACCGTGCCGGGAGATCAGCTCCCGGGTACGCCGGATCTTGGGCAGCATGATGTCCAGAAAGGGCTGGCCGCCGAAGCCCGGCTCGACCGTCATGATCAGCAGCATGTCGAGCTCGGGGAGGATGTCCTCGTACGGCTCGATCGGCGTCGCGGGCTTCAGCGCCATGGACGCCCGCGCCCCCTTGGCCCGGATCTCGCGCGCGAGCCGCACGGGTGCGGCGGCCGCCTCGGCGTGGAAGGTCACGGAGCCCGCGCCGGCCTCGACGTACTGCGGGGCCCAGCGGTCCGGGTCCTCGATCATGAGGTGCAGGTCCAGCGGGATGTCCGTGGCCCGGCTGAGCGACTCCACGATCGGCACGCCGAGGGTCAGGTTCGGCACGAAGTGGTTGTCCATGACGTCGACATGCAGCCAGTCGGCCCCCTGAACGGCCTTCGCCTCCTCGGCGAGCCGGGAGAAGTCGGCGGACAAGATGCTGGGATTGATCTGAACGGCCATGCCACAAGCGTGCCATGCCGCCGATCCCTTCCGGCCACTACCCCGGAAGTGGGGAGGGCGGGGGCGGGGGGTTGGGATGAGTCGGGGGTTTTGAGGGCCCCCGCGAATCCGCAGGAGAGCCCCGGCCCCACCCCACCCGGTCCTGCCCCGCCCCTACCCCGTCCGCCGGATCAACGCCAGGTACATCGCATCCGTCCCGTGCAGATGCGGCCACAACTGCACGTCCGGCCCGTCGCCCAGCGCCGGGACGCCCTGCATGTACGGCCGCGCGTCGATCAGTTCCGCCTCCACCGGGGCGGCGCCCGCGCCACGGCCCTTCAGCACGTCCTCCACCACGACCCGGGTCTCCGCCAGGTGCGGCGAGCAGGTGGCGTACCCCACGACACCGCCGACCCGGACCGCCGACAGGGCCTCGCGCAGCAGACCGCGCTGGAGCGGTGCGAAGTTCTCCAGGTCTTCGGGCCGGCGCCGCCACCGCGCCTCCGGGCGGCGGCGCAGCGCGCCCAGCCCGGAGCAGGGCACGTCCATCAGGACCCGGTCGAACGACCCCGGCAGCCACGGCGGGCGCGTCCCGTCCGCCGTGATGACCTGGTACGGACCGGGGTTGCCGGCGAGCGCCCGCTCGACCAGCCGCGCCCGGTGCGGCTGCTTCTCGGAGGCGAGCAGGAACGCCCCTCGCTCCGCCGCCAGCGCCGCCAGCAGGGCGGCCTTGCCGCCGGGGCCCGCGCAGCCGTCCAGCCAGCGCGCGTCGCGGCCCTCGACCGGGGCGGCCGCCAGGGCCATCGCCACGAGCTGGCTGCCCTCGTCCTGGACGCCGGCGCGCCCCTCGCGCACCGCTTCGAGCGCTCCCGGTTCGCCGCCCTCGGCCATCCGGACGGCGTACGGGGACCAACGGCCGGGCAGGGCCGAGTCCTCGCCGACCGCCTCCAGCAGCTCCTGGGCCGTGGACCGTCCGGGCCGTGCCACCAGGGTGACCTCGGGCCGCTCGTTGTCGGCTTCCAGCAGGTCCTCGATGCCGGCCCGTCCGCCGCCCAGCGCGTCCCACAGTGCGGTGACGACCCACCTGGGATGCGAGTGGTAGACCGCGAGGTGTTCCTCCGCATCGTCCTCGTACGGCGGCGCGACCTTCTCCAGCCAGCTCTCCAGGTCGTGCGCGGAGATCTTCCGAAGGACCGCGTTCACGAACTTCGCGCGCCCGTCACCGAGCACCACCCGGGCCAGCTCCACGCTCGCGGAGACCGCCGCGTGCGTGGGGATGCGGGTCCCGAGCAGCTGGTGCGCGCCGAGCGAGAGCACGTCGAGCACCGGCGGGTCCACCTCGCGCAGCGGCCGGTCGATGCAGGCCTTGATGACCGCGTCGTACGTGCCCTGGCGGCGCAGCGTCCCGTAGACGAGCTCGGTGGCCAGCGCCGCGTCGCGCGTCTGGAAGCTCTCGTCCAGACGGGCCTTCTTGAGCAGCGGCGGCAGCACGAGGTTCGCGTACGCGTCCCGTTCGGCCACCGCCCGCAGCACCTCGAAGGCCAGCATCCGGACGGGGTCCTTCTGGGGCCGGCGGTAGGGCTTGCCGGTCTTGGCCGGCTTGCCGCCGCCCTTGCCGGAGGTGGCGGCCGGTCGACGAGGGGGCTGTTCGCTCACGTGAAAGGTGCTCCGGGGTTACGTAATGCCAAGGGATGAAACAAGAACGGGACGACGAGACTCGACGACGAGACAGGAGGAGACGGGACGAGACGGGACGGACTGAAAATCAGCCTACGTCGGTCCCGCCCAGCCGCTCGCCGGGAGCGATCCGCACCCCTCGCGCCCAGTCGGCCGCCTTCATGGGCTTCTTGCCCTGCGGCTGCACCCACAGCAGCTCCACCGCGTGCGAGCCGGTGCCGACGTAGACGTTGTTCTTGCCCGCGCTCAAGTCGCCCGGCTTCAGGTCCGTCCGGTCGGTGACCAGGCCGACCGAGATCAGCTTGAGCCGCTCCCCCCGGAAGACCGTCCACGCGCCCGGCGCCGGGGTGCAGCCGCGCACCAGCCGGTCGGCGCGCATCGCGGGCGCCGACCAGTCGACGCGGGCGTCCTCGACGGTGATCTTCGGCGCGAGCGAGATCCCGTCGGTGGGCTGCTCGACGGCGCGCAGCGTCCCGTCCTCGATGCCGTCCATGGTGGCGACCAGCAGCCCGGAGCCGGCGAAGGCCAGGCGGGTCAGCAGGTCACCGCTGGTGTCGGTGGGGCGGATCTCCTCGGTCAGGATCCCGTAGACGGGACCGGAGTCGAGGCCTTCCTCGATCCGGAAGGTGGAGGCGCCGGTGACCTGGTCCCCCGCCATGATCGAGTGCTGTACGGGCGCGGCCCCGCGCCACGCGGGCAGCAGCGAGAAGTGCAGGTTGACCCAGCCGTGCCGGGGGATCTCGATGGCGCTCTTGGGGATGAGCGCGCCGTACGCGACGACCGGGCAGCAGTCCGGGTCGATCTCGCGCAGTCGGGCCTGGAAGTCCGGGTCGCGCGGCCGGGCGGGCTTGAGGACCTCGATGCCGGCTTCCTCGGCGCGCTCGGCGACGGGGCTCGCGACCAGGCGGCGGCCGCGGCCGGCCGGTGCGTCGGGACGGGTGACGACGGCGGCCACTTCGTGGCGCCCGGACGCGATCAAGGCGTCAAGGGCGGGCACGGCGACCTCGGGGGTGCCTGCGAAGACGAGCTTCACGGGGGTCATACCTCGCTATCTGGGCGTCGCACGGCAGCGCACCAGTCTGTGGCTCCGCCTGCCGCTGGAGCGGCGGGCTTCCAACCCGAAGGTTGCGGTCCAGCCCGAACCGACCCCTTTCGGAGCTGCCCCAAGCTACCAGAAGCATGCGGACGGGCATCGGGCAGGGGGGCGTACACACGCATGCGCGCTCCTCGCATATGCCGACACGCCCCCATAGCGTGACCTGGCCGCCCGGTGGCGCGTTGGTCAAGAGAGATTGACCGAAACGGGCCGCGAAACAGAACGGTGTCTGCGGCCCTATCCGCTCTTCAGCACCGGTTCGAGAGGCTTCTCATGGCCGACCACGCCACCCACGACGCCCAAGCACGGGCCAGCCTGCACCTCCTGGTGCGGGACATCGAGCGGGTTCGCCGGCAGGTGGATGCTCTGCGTACGCTGACCGCCCAGCTCGGCAACGTCTACCGCCCGCGCCGCTCAGGTCCCTCCACGGGCTTCGTCGTCTACGGCCGGGCACCCGCGCCCACCGTCCGCCTCGCACAGGAGCTGCGGGACAGCGTCGAGACGCTGGTCACCGCCGCGGTGGACTTCGACCGCTCGCTCGGCTTCTCGTGGGACGCGGTCGGCTCGGCGCTCGGCGTCACCAAACAGGCCGTACACCGGCGCTACGGTGCCCGGCGCGCGCAGAGCCCCGAGTCCGTCGAGCGCGAGCCTCTGGCCGAGGGCACGACGACCCGGACGCTGGGCCCGCTGCCCACGGTTCCGGCGGCCCGCTCGGTTCCCCCGCAGCCGGTGCGCGCGGAGACCCACGGCCCCGCGGCGGCTCCTGCCGCGGCCGGAGCCCGTGCCGGCGCGTTCCCCGGCCCCCGGAACGGCTGAACCGTCCCCGCCGGGACGCCGACCCCCGACGGCCCCGCCCCCGACGGCGCGACCCACCCGGTCGTACCGCCGGGGGCGCCGGACGAACGGCCCGGTGATCCGAACGGGTCGGCCCCGGGGCAACGCCCCGGACGAGCCCTAGCCGATCTCCAACGGGTCGATCCGGACCCGCACCGCCTCCGACACCGGAGCGCCCCGCGCCAGGCGGGCCGCCTGCGCCGACTTCAGGGCCGCGGCCAGCGCGGTCCCGCTGCCCGGCGGGACGCGGATCAGTGCCCGCTCCCCCGGCGAAGCCTCGCCGCGCCGACCTGGCAGCGGCACCGGGCCCAGTACCTCGGCGTCCGGCGGTAGCGCGGCGCCCGCCAGGAAGGCCTCGACGGCCTCGGCGCTGCCTCCGGCGACCGCCGCCATCCGGGAGACCGGCGGGAAGCCCAGCTGGGCCCGCTCCGCGAGCTCCCGCACCGCGTGCCCGACGGGGTCCCACCGCACGAGCGCCTGGACCGGGCGCAGCGTCGGCTCGGCGACCACCACGACCTGCCCGTCCCCCCGTACCAGCGAGGCCGCGGCGATCCAGCGCCGCAGCGCGTCCTCGCCCGCCCGCAGGTCGGGCCGGCTGAGCATGGCCCAGCCGTCCAGCAGCAGGGCCGCCGCGTACCCGTCGCCCGTGGCGACCGGCTCGGCGCCGGGCGTGCACACGACCAGCGCGGGCCGGTCCGGGACCTCGTCGAGGATGTGGTCGCGCCCGGAGGTCCGTACGGGCACGGCCGGGAAGGCCCTCCCCAGCTCCTCGGCGGTGCGGCGGGCGCCGACCACCTGGGCCCGCAGCCGGAAGGAGCCGCATTCCTCGCAGTGCCAGCCGGTCTCCTGGCGCCCGCACCAGCCGCAGTGCAGGTCCCGCGCGTCGGGGGCCTCCAGCGGCCCCGCGCAGACCGTGCAGCGGGCCGGGGTCCGGCACCGCTCGCACGCCAGCCGGGGCACGTAGCCGCGCCGGGGCACCTGGACGAGCACGGGCCCGCTCTTCAGCCCCTCCCGTACCGTCTCCCACGCCAGGCTCGGCAGCCGGGCGGCGCGGGCCGCGCCGTCACGGGCGAGCAGTTCGTCGCCGACGGTCCGGATCCGGGGCGCGTGCTTGCGTACGGTGTCGCGGTCGGCCGTCAGCGGGCGGGCCCAGCCGGATTCGACGAGCTGCGCGGCCTCCACGGTGCAGCTGGTGCTGCCCGCCAGGAAGGCGCAGCCGTCGGTGACCGCGCGCAGCTCCAGTACCTCGCGGACGTGGGGGAAGGGGGCGCGGTCGTCGCTGTGGCTGGAGTCGCCGTCGTCCCAGATCGCGACCAGTCCGAGGTCCCGCACGGGCGCGAACATGGCGGCCCGGGTGCCGACCACGGCCCGCACCGAGCCCCGGCTGACGGCGAGCCACTGGCGGTAGCGCTTCTCGGGCCCCGACTCGGCGGTCAGCAGCGCGTGCCGTCCCTCGCCGAGCAGGGCGGTCAGGGCGGCGTCCACGCGGGAGGCGGTGCGCCCGTCGGGGACCACGGCGAGGGCGCCGCGGCCGGAGGCGAGGGTCGCGGCCATGGCCCGGGCCAGTTCGTCGGCCCAGCCGGGGCCGGGCAGGGCGGTCCAGACGGCGCGCGGGGTGGACC
>NZ_JAGGOW010000072.1 GCF_018614135.1 Streptomyces sp. ISL-66 | reverse complement strand
GGGGCTTTTCTGCGTTTACGGGCAGGTGCGCGGCCTCCTGTAGGGTCAGGGGGCATCGTTCGACATTTCTACAGTCACAGTGGAGGCCCCCGGGTGGAGGTCCAGGAGACTCGGGTTCAGACCGACCGAATTTTCACCATTCCGAACATCCTGAGCATGGCTCGCCTCGTCGGCGTACCCGTGTTCCTGTGGCTGATCCTGGCCAAGCACGACGGTTGGGCGCTCGCCGTCCTCATGCTCAGTGGGATCAGCGACTACCTCGACGGGAAGCTCGCGCGGCGCTGGAATCAGATCAGTCGCCTCGGTCGACTGCTGGACCCGGCCGCGGACCGCCTCTACATCCTGTCCACCCTGTTCGGTCTCACCTACCGCGGGATTCTGCCGCTCTGGCTGACCGCGGCCCTTCTCGCGCGCGAGCTGATGCTGCTGGTCATGGTTTGGATCCTGCGCCGGCACGGCTATCCGCCGCCCCAGGTCAACTTCCTCGGGAAGGCCGCGACCTTCAACCTGATGTACGCGTTCCCCTTCCTGCTCGTCAGCGACGGGACGGGCTGGTTGGCCTGGACGGGGGCAGTTTTCGGATGGGCGTTCGCCGGATGGGGTACAACCCTCTATTGGTGGGCAGGAATCCTTTACGTGGTGCAAGTCCGCCGGCTCGTGAAGGCGGACATCACGGCCGATTGAGCTCGTTCGGCGCCTGACTGACGCGAAGATTTGCCCGGTCACCGTGCGCGACGGGTGATGTCGGCTAAGACGTAGTCTCTCAAGGAGGACTCTTCCGACATGAAGGCCGTCGTGATGGCCGGCGGCGAAGGCACACGCCTTCGCCCCATGACCTCAAGCATGCCCAAGCCGCTCCTGCCCGTGGCCAACCGGCCGATCATGGAGCACGTGCTCAGGCTGCTCAAGCGGCATGGACTCAACGAGACCGTGGTCACCGTGCAATTCCTGGCATCACTCGTCAGGAACTACTTCGGTGACGGCGAAGAGCTCGGTATGGAGCTCACCTATGCCAACGAGGAGAAGCCACTCGGCACAGCCGGCAGCGTGAAGAACGCCGAGGAGGCATTGAAGGACGACACCTTCCTCGTCATTTCCGGCGACGCGCTGACCGACTTCGACCTCACCGACCTGATCCGCTTCCACAAGGAGAAGGGCGGGCTCGTCACGGTATGCCTGACCCGGGTGCCCAACCCCCTGGAATTCGGCATCACCATCGTGGACGAGGAAGGCAAGGTCGAGCGCTTCCTGGAGAAGCCCACCTGGGGACAGGTGTTCTCGGACACCATCAACACCGGCATCTACGTGATGGAGCCGGAGATCTTCGACTACGTGGACGCGGACGTCTCGGTCGACTGGTCCGGTGACGTCTTCCCGCAGTTGATGAAGGAAGGCCGGCCGATCTACGGCTACGTCGCCGAGGGCTACTGGGAGGACGTGGGCACGCACGAGAGCTACGTCAAGGCCCAGGCCGACGTGCTCGAGGGCAAGGTCCAGGTCGACATGGACGGCTTCGAGATCTCGCCCGGGGTGTGGATCGCCGAAGGGGCCGAGGTGAGCCCGGAGGCGGTGCTGCGCGGGCCGCTGTACATCGGGGACTACGCCAAGGTCGAAGCCGGTGTGGAGATCCGCGAGCACACCGTCGTCGGATCGAACGTCGTCGTCAAGAGCGGCGCGTTCCTGCACAAGGCCGTCGTCCACGACAACGTGTACATCGGGCCGCACAGCAATCTCCGCGGCTGTGTCATCGGCAAGAACACCGACATCATGCGGGCCGCCCGGATCGAGGACGGGGCCGTCATCGGCGACGAGTGCCTCGTCGGCGAGGAATCGATCATCCAGGGGAACGTACGCGTCTACCCCTTCAAGACGATCGAGGCCGGTGCCTTCGTCAACACGTCGGTGATCTGGGAGTCCCGCGGGCAGGCGCATCTGTTCGGCGCCCGTGGGGTCACCGGCATCCTGAACGTGGAGATCACCCCCGAGCTGGTGGTCCGGCTCGCCGGCGCCTATGCCACGACCCTGAAGAAGGGGGCGACGGTCACCACCGCGCGTGACCACTCCCGGGGCGCGCGAGCGCTCAAGCGGGCCGTGATCTCGGCGCTCCAGGCCAGCGCCATCAATGTGCGCGACCTGGAGAACGTACCGCTCCCCGTGGCCCGGCAGCAGACCGCTCGCGGCAGCGCCGGCGGGATCGTGCTGCGGACCTCGCCGGGAATCCCCGACTCCGTCGACATCATGTTCCTCGACGAGCGCGGGGCGGACCTCTCGCTCCAGCAGCAGCGCAAGCTGGACCGGGTGTACGCGCGCCAGGAGTACCGGCGCGCCTTCCCCGGCGAGATCGGCGACCTGCAGTTCCCCGGAAGCGTCTTCGATGCCTACACCGGTTCGCTGCTGCGCCGGGTCGACATCACCGGGGTCGCGGACTCCGGGCTCAAGGTGGTCGTGGACGCCTCCAACGGCAGTGCAGGGCTCGTCCTGCCCAGCCTGCTGGGCCGGCTCGGGGTCGACGCCCTCACTGTCAATCCGGGGCTCGACGAATCCCGGCCGACGGAGACCGCCGAAACCCGGCGGGCCGGGCTGGTGCGGCTCGGGGAGATCGTGGCTTCATCGCGCGCCGCCTTCGGTGTCCGCTTCGACCCGGTGGGCGAGCGGATCTCCCTGGTGGACGAGCGCGGGCGGATCATCGAGGACGACCGGGCCCTGCTGGTGCTGCTCGACCTGGTGGCCGCCGAAAAGCGCAGCGGCAAGGTGGCGCTGCCGGTGACCACGACCCGGATCGCCGAGCAGGTGGCGGCGTACCACGGGACGCAGGTGGAGTGGACGACCACTTCGCCCGACGACCTGACCCGGGTGGGCCGCGCGGAGAACACCATCTTCGGCGGCGACGGCCGGGGCGGCTTCATCGTTCCGGAGTTCAGCAGCGTCTTCGACGGGTCGGCGGCCTTCGTGCAGTTGATCGGGCTGGTGGCACGGACGCAGCTCACGCTGAGCCAGATCGATGCCCGGATCCCCCGGGCGCACGTCCTCAAGCGGGACGTGCCGACCCCGTGGGCGGTCAAGGGGCTCGTCATGCGGCGGGTCGTGGAGGAGGCCGGGGACCGGCAGGTGGACACCACGGACGGGGTGCGGGTGGTCGAGGCCGACGGGCGGTGGGCGCTCGTGCTGCCGGACCCGGCGGAGGCGGTCACGCACCTGTGGGCCGAAGGCCCCGACGACGCGTCCGCGCAGGCGCTGCTGGACGGCTGGGCGGCGGTCGTGGACGGCGCGGGACACTGAGTTCCGGGTACGGAACGGTGTAGGTCCAAGGTCCGGTGGGACGGGCGGGGCGAAGGCCCGGCCCGTCCCACCCGACGGGCGCATTGGGTGTGTGCGGCGCCGACATGCGACGATGTGCGGCATGTCGCAGCCGCCCCACAACCGGAGTTCAGAGCCGCCCCCGGCCTTCGCCCCGGGGGATCCCCGGCCCGCGCGGCCGGACGCTTCCATGTCGCTGCTGACGCACGTGATGGATCACAGTCTCGACGAGGGCTACGCGGAAGCCTCCGCGCGCCGCGAGTCGGACGGTACGGCGGGACTGCCGCGTACGCTCAAGGCCAAGCTGGGGCTCGCCGCGGGGCTCGTCCTCGCCGCGATGGTCGTCACTCTGGGTGCCGCTCAGGCGCGGGTCGCCGCGCCCGTGCTGGCCAAGGAGCGTCAGGAACTGATCGACCGGGTCGACCGGGCGGACGCGCGCGCGGACGGCCTGGAGCGGGACATCGAGACGCTGCGGGGAGCCGTCGCCGACCGCCAGCGCGCCGCGCTCAAGCAACACGGCGGAGACCAGGGCGAGCTCGTGGCGCTGCTGTCCGGGGCCACGGAGGTGCGTGGACCCGGGATCAAGCTGATGGTGGACGACGCCAAGGGCGCGTCGACGGGCAACGGGACGAAGCCGCGCGAGAGCGCCGGATTCTCGGACACCGGGCGGCTCCGCGACCGGGACATGCAGAAGATCGTCAACGGCCTCTGGCAGTCCGGTGCGGAAGCGATCTCGATCAACGGCCAGCGGCTGACCTCCCTTTCGGCGATCCGGGCCGCGGGTGACGCGATACTGGTCGACAACAGGCCGCTGGTGCCGCCGTACGAAGTGCTGGCGATCGGTGACAAGAAGCGGCTGGGAACGACGTTCCAGGACTCCGCCGACGGCCAGTACCTGCACGTCCTGCAGGAGAGCTACGGGATCCGCTACGCCTTGTCCGCCGAGGACCAGGTGCGGCTGCCGGCCGCGTCGAGCCTGACCGTACGTACAGCCACAGCAGCAGAGCAGCAGAAGGGTGCATCGTGATCGCGGTACTGGGCCTCGTGGCCGGAGTGGTGGTCGGACTTCTGGTCCGGCCCGAAGTGCCGGCCGTGGTGGAGCCTTATCTGCCGATCGCCGTCGTCGCGGCGCTGGACGCGGTGTTCGGGGGTTTGCGCGCGATGCTGGACGGCATCTTCGTCGACAAGGTCTTCGTGGTGTCGTTCCTGTCGAACGTGGTGGTGGCCGCCCTGATCGTCTTCCTCGGCGACAAGCTGGGCGTCGGCTCGCAGCTGTCCACGGGTGTGGTCGTCGTTCTGGGCATCCGCATCTTCTCCAACGCCGCGGCCATCCGCCGGCACGTGTTCCGGGCGTGAGGCCGATGAGTACGAGCGACACCCCGCCCGAGGAACCGACGGGCGCGGAGCAGCAGTCGAAGCAAGTGCCGTCCGAGCCCGTGCAGAGCGGCCGGCAGCGGCTGGCGGCCGGGCTGTGGCCGCCGCGGGTGAGCCGGGCCCAACTGATCGTCGCCGTGCTGTTGTTCGTCCTGGGTCTCGGTCTGGCCATCCAGGTACGGTCGAACAGTGACTCCAGCGCGCTGCGCGGGGCCCGTCAGGAGGACCTCGTACGGATCCTCGACGAACTGGACGGGCGGACCAAGCGGCTGGAGGGCGAGAAGCAGACGCTCGAGGAACAGCGCAGGGAGCTGGAGAGCAGCTCCAACCAGGCCGAGGAGGCCCGGAAGCAGACCGTGGAAAAGGAACGCCAACTCGGGATCTTGGCCGGTACGGTGGCCGCCCAGGGGCCGGGGATCGTGCTGAAGATCTCGGATCCCAAGGGGCAGGTGCAGTCGGACAAGCTGCTGGACACCCTCCAGGAGCTGCGCGCGGCCGGGGCCGAGGCGATCCAGATCAACGGGGTGCGGATCGTCGCGGACTCGTACTTCTCGGACGAGGGCGGTGGCGTCGCGATCGACGGTAAGAAGATCACACAACCCTATGAATTCAGGGTGATCGGCAAGCCGCAGGACCTGGAGCCGGCGCTCAACATTCCGGGCGGCGTCGTCCAGTCGCTGGAGAAGGAGCAGGCGGTCGTCACCGTCACACGACCGGCCAAGATCGTCGTGGATGCCTTGCGGGCTGCGAAGCAGCCTGACTACGCTCGGTCGTCGGCGTCGTGAGGCGGCGGGGCGAGGAGCGGACCGGCTCACGCGGACGAATGCCTGCGGGGGGTCGACGCACCGAAGTCGCGGTGCGTGGTGGAAACTGTCTGATGGTTACGGACGTTGTCAGAATGTCCGGGTCGGCAGGTGTTGCATTCGGAGTTCGTCCTGCCCCACGGGCGGGTCTGTTTCGGTCAAGGGGAATCGCCCGTGAAGTTGTTTGAGAAGTTGTTCGGCAAGAAGAACCGCGAGGAAAGTGGTGCGGCCAGGCACCGTGCGGGACACGGAGACGTGGAAGGGCAGGGCGACCGGCCGCTCTTCCGTGACGAGGTCGTCGGCGCGGGTGATATTTCGGGCGCGCAGGGCGCGTCGGCTGTTGACCCTGCCGGTACCGGACGCATAGGTTTCGGTGAACCATCAACCTCAAGTACGGGTGGAGGGTTCGCACCCGACCCGTATGCCACCAACGCCTCCGCGGGGCAGCCGCGGCGCGAGGAGCCGTCCATGTCGGCCGAGCAGATTTGCAGCAGGTGCGGGCACCGCAGCGATGCGGCGAGCCGATTCTGCTCCAACTGCGGCGCGCCGTTGCGGGCGGGCCTGACGCCGGAGCGTGCCTCGGAGACCACGTCCACCATCTCGATCTCGGGCCTCGAGGCCTACGAGGCCGAGGTGTCGGGACAGACGCACGTGTCGTCCTCGCTGTCCCCCGAGGCCCAGGCCGCGGTGGAAGCACTGCCTCCGGGTTCCGCTCTGCTGATCGTGCGGCGCGGCCCCAACTCCGGCAGCCGCTTCCTCTTGGACGGCGAGCTCACGACGGCCGGCCGGCACCCGCAGAGCGACATCTTCCTGGATGACGTCACCGTCTCCCGTCGGCATGTCGAATTCCGCAGGAGCAACGACGGGGGCTTCACCGTTTCCGACGTCGGCAGCCTCAACGGCACGTACGTGAACCGTGAGCCGATCGACTCCGTCTCGCTCCACAACGGCGACGAAGTGCAGATCGGCAAGTACCGGCTGGTCTTCTACGCGAGCCTGCGGGGGCACTGACCCTTCAAGGGAAGGTCCCATGCTGCGAATCCCGGCAGGCGGTGCCGCCAAGAGCGGCACCGCCGGCACCGCCGCCTCGGCCAGGCGGCTGGTGAGCATCGGCACGGTGCTCACGATGCTGCGTGACGAGTTCCCCGAAGTGACGATCTCCAAGATCCGTTTCCTGGAAGCGGAGGGGCTCGTCGAGCCCAAGCGCACGCCTTCCGGATACCGCAAGTTCAGCACCGACGACGTGGAGCGCCTCGCGCGCGTCCTGCGGCTCCAGCGCGACCACTACCTTCCGTTGAAGGTCATCCGCGAGCAGCTCGACGCCCTCGATCGGGGCGAGCAGATCCGTATCCCGGCGCCCGCGGCGCACGGGGAGTCCGTCGATCCCGCGAGCCCCGTCGCCCTCTACGGCGAGGTGGGCCGGGAGCGTCCGACCGTGGCCCGGGTGGGCCGGGCCGAGCTGATCGCCGCTGCGGAGGTGGACGAGGTACAGCTCGTGGAGTGGGAGTCCTACGGGCTGCTCGCCGAGGCCCCGGGGGGTGGATTCGACGCCGAGGCCGTCACCGTCGCCCGTCTGGTGGCAGATCTCGGGCGATTCGGGCTGGAGCCGCGCCATCTGCGGGCGATGAAGGCCGCGGCCGACCGGGAGGCCGGTCTGATCGAGCAGGTCGTCTCCCCGCTGCGCCGCCACCGCAATCCGCAGACCAGGGCGCATGCGGAGGCCACCATGAAGGAGCTCGCGGGGCTTTCCGTGCGGCTGCACGAGGCCCTCGTACAAACGGCTCTCGGGGTGCGGCTGCACTGATTCGGGGGCCTCCGGAAGGGTTCCGGAGGGCTTCTGGGGGCAGCCTTGGGGGAGCCCGACTACCCAAACCGGCCGGGCAGGTCCTAGGGTTGCTGTGTGAACGAGCTCGACGTTGTGGGTGTCCGGGTGGAAATGCCCTCGAACCAACCGATCGTGCTCCTGCGTGAAGTGGGAGGCGACCGGTACCTCCCCATCTGGATCGGACCAGGGGAGGCGACCGCCATTGCCTTCGCGCAGCAGGGGATGGCCCCTGCGCGACCGCTGACGCACGACCTGTTCAAGGACGTGCTGGAGGCGGTCGGCGAGGAGCTCACCGAAGTCCGGATCACGGATCTGCGGGAGGGCGTTTTCTATGCGGAGCTCGTCTTCGCCAGCGGGGTCGAGGTGAGCGCGAGGCCGTCCGACGCCATAGCGCTCGCCCTGCGGACCGGCACGCCGATCTACGGCAGCGACGGCGTGCTGGACGACGCCGGAATCGCGATTCCGGACGAGCAGGAGGACGAGGTGGAGAAGTTCCGCGAGTTCCTCGACCAGATCTCGCCAGAGGACTTCGGTACCGGCCCGCAGTGAGGCGCGGGCCGCGTCGTCCTCCAGGGAATTACAGCCCATTCGAGTAGCCTTTCCCCGCAATGGGGTACGGGAAACCACTCTCAGGGTGATTATCACTCGGCGTGCCGAGTGTGGCGATCGTTGACGCACCCCTGGTGACTGCCTACCTTCGAGGTGGCAGGTCAAGGACGGAGGGTCGGCGTGAGAGTCACGGGCGACGGTATGACCGGGGGCATCCCCGCACGGAGTGACGGTGGGCCGTACCCGCTGCACGGTGGTGCGGTGGGGTCCGCGCGCCGTCAGCCGGAGCCCGCGCCGGTCGGTTCCATGGGGCCGGTGGTGCCCCAAGGTGGCGGACCGGCACCGGAGCAGGTGGGTTACCGCGGGCCGACGGCGTGCGCCGCGGCCGGGATCACCTACCGGCAGCTCGACTACTGGGCGCGGACGGGGCTGGTGGAGCCGAGCGTGCGGCCCGCGTACGGGTCGGGCACGCAGCGCCTGTACAGCTTCCGGGACGTGGTGGTCCTCAAGATCGTCAAGCGTTTCCTGGACACCGGGGTGGCGCTGCAGAACATCCGCACCGCCGTGCAGCACCTGCGTGACCGCGGCTTCTCCGACCTCGAGCGCATGACGCTGATGAGCGACGGCGCCACGGTGTACGAGTGCACCTCGCCGGAGCAGGTCGTCAGCCTGCTCCAGGGCGGTCAAGGAATCTTCGGCATCGCCGTGGGCGTGGTCTGGCGCGACGTCGAGAACACGCTGTCGCAGCTGCACGGCGAGCGCGTGGACACCGGTGAGACGGTGGTCGGGCACAACCCGGCCGACGAGCTGGCAGCGCGGCGGAACCGGGCCGTCTAGTGCGCCGCTCACGCGCCGCTCGCAGCTCTAGCCAGTGCTGTGAGCGGAACGAGCGGTCCGGGGGCGAGGGCGCCGGTACGGCCGGCACCGCTCGCCGTGACGGCGGGCGTGGCCGGGCCGCCCGGAGCCGATTGTCAGTGGCGTAGGGCAGCATCGGGGCTGTGAGAGCCGCGCCGACCATCCTGCATCTGGACATGGACGCCTTCTACGCCTCCGTGGAGCAGGCGTCGAAGCCGAGCCTGCGCGGCAAGGCCGTCATCGTCGGCGGGCTCGGGCCACGCGGGGTCGTGGCCACCTGCTCGTACGAGGCCAGGCGGTTCGGGGTCCATTCGGCCATGCCGACGGCCCAGGCGCGGCGGCTCTGCCCGAACGGCGCGTACCTGATCCCGCGCTTCAGCCTGTACCGGTCGGTGAGCGACATCGTCATGGCCCTCCTGCGGGAGTTGTCGCCGCTCGTCGAGCCGCTCAGCCTGGACGAGGCCTTCGTGGACCTGGAGGCGGGCGGCGTCGCCTTCGACGCGGCGGGCGCACGGGCCGCCGGGGAACGGCTGCGCGCGGACATCATGGCCGCGACCGGGCTCAGCGGATCGGTCGGACTGGCCGGGTCCAAGATGCTGGCCAAGGTGGCCTCCGAGGAGGCCAAACCGGCGGGGCTGCTGCTGATCGAGGTCGGCACGGAGCGGGCGCACCTCGCGCCGATGTCGGTACGGACGCTGCCGGGGGTGGGGCCGGCCACGGGCGAGCACCTGCGGCGGGCCGGGATCACCACGGTGGGGGAGCTGGCGGAAGCGGGCGAGGACGAGCTGGTCCGGATGGTGGGGCGCTCCCACGGGGTCGGGCTGTACCGGATGGCGCTGGGCCTGGACGAGCGGCCGGTGGTCGCCGAGCGCGACGCGAAGTCCGTGTCGGTCGAGGACACCTTCGACGTGGACCTGCACGACCGGGTGCGGATCCGGGGCGAGGTGCAGCGGCTCGCGGACCGGTGCGTGCACCGGCTGCGGGAGTCCGGGCACTCGGGGCGGACGATCGTGCTCAAGGTGCGGCGCTACGACTTCTCCACGCTCACCCGGTCCGAGACGCTGCGGGGCCCGACCGACGACCCGGCGGTGGTGCGGGAGGCGGCGGCGCGGCTGCTGGAGGCGGTGGACACCACGGGCGGCGTGCGGCTGCTCGGCGTGGGCGTGACGGGGCTGGCGGACTACACGCAGGAGGACCTCTTCGCCTTCGCGCTGGCCGCTCGGGGGGAGGGCGAGGCAGACACGACGGGAGAAGCAGGAGAGACGGGAGAGACGGGCACCGTTGGGCCGGACGGGGCCACGGGGGCCCGGGAGGCCACCGGGACGGCTGCGGTGATGGAGGCGGGCACGGAGGCGGGCACGGAGGCGGACACGGCCGCAGAGGCGGGGGATTCCGCGGAGGCCGGTGGGGCGGAGGGCTCGCCGCCGACCGGTGTAGCGGGGCCCGGGGGACAGGCCGCGACCGTGGAGGCGGGCACCGGCGGGGCGGTCGGCGGGGCCGGGGCGGCCTCCGGGAGGCTGTGGCATGCCGGGGCGGACGTGCGGCACGCCGTGTACGGGCCGGGGTGGGTCCAGGGGAGCGGTGTCGGGCGGGTGACCGTGCGGTTCGAGCGGCCCGGCTCGGAGCCGGGCCGGGTGCGGACCTTCCTGGTGGACGACCCCGCCCTGGAGCCGTCCGATCCGCTGCCGCTGGTCGGCATCCCGGCCGAACCCGGAGTGGGGCCCGGGCACGATCCGACGGGGACTGCGTAACTTCGGACCAGCCCTGGACCAGCCGCGGACTAGCTCTGACCGGCCCAGGGATCAGCCCAGGGATTAGCCCTCGTCCCCCGCGAGGTGGCCGAAGTCGCGCTGGAAGTCGCTGGGGAGGGCCACGTCGAGGCCGTAGTGGTGGTAGAGCTGCAGCTCCTGTTCGGGGGAGAGGTGCCGGCCGACGCCGAAGTCGGGGGCGTCCTTGATGAGGGAGCGCTCGAAGGGCACGTGCAGGGTGTCGCCCACCATCTCGCTGGGCTCCAGGGGGACGAAGGCGTCCCGGCTGAAGAGGCCGGTCCGTACGGCGGCCCATTCAGGGACGCCCGTGGCATCGTCGAGGTAGACCTCGTCGATGGTGCCGATCTTGGTGCCGTTGCGGTCGAACGCCTTGCGGCCGATCAGGCTGCGGGGATCGATGTCGGTCTGCACGGTCCGGTCCCTCCAGTTGGTCGCAACTCCTCCGTAATGACTACAAAAGTGCATTTCCGGAGAGGGGGCCACTCGAGGGAGGCTCCCGGATCCTCGCTGGTAGGCTGGGTGACGGCTGTTGACCCTGTGCGGGAGAGTCCTCCGAGTGAGCTCGACGGAGGCGCCGAAGGAGCAAATCCTCCCCGGAATCTCTCAGGCATACGTACCGCACGTAGGTGAGGCCACTCTGGAAAGCAGGGGCGGGTACCGGGCGCGCAGTGCCGGTTCCCCTCCTCACCGACGGTGAAAACCGGTCCTCGCGAGCGATCCTCGAGCGGCCCGGTGAAACTCTCAGGTTGTGATGACAGAGGGGGAGGCCGTCCGGGTGCCCGCGCCGAGGCACCCCTCGCAGGTCGTACGACCAGGAGGCCTCCGTACATGACCGCCAACCGCATTCCGCTCTCACAGCTGGAGCGAGGCATCCCCTTCGAGCAGCGCCACATCGGCCCGGATGCCGAGGCGCAGGCGAAGATGCTCGCCCAGGTGGGCTACGGCTCCCTGGACGAACTGACCGCCGCCGCGGTACCGGATGTGATCAAGACCACCGCCGCGCTGAACCTGCCCGAGGCGCGGACCGAGGCCGAGGTGCTGGCCGAGCTGCGCCGGCTCGCCGACCGCAACCAGGTCCTCTCCTCCATGATCGGTCTCGGCTACTACGGGACCTTCACGCCGCCGGTGATCCTGCGCAACGTCATGGAGAACCCGGCCTGGTACACGGCGTACACGCCGTACCAGCCCGAGATCTCGCAGGGCCGCCTCGAAGCCCTGCTGAACTTCCAGACGGTCGTCGCGGAGCTGACCGGCCTGCCGACCTCCGGTGCCTCCCTCCTCGACGAGGGCACCGCGGCCGCCGAGGCCATGACGCTGGCCCGCCGGGTGGGCAAGGCCAAGGGCAACGTCTTCCTGGTCGACGCCGACGCGCTGCCGCAGACCATCGCGGTGATCCAGACCCGCGCCGAGCCGATCGGCATCGAGATCGTCGTCGCCGACCTGTCCGCGGGCGTCCCGGCCGAGGTCGCCGAGCGCGGCGTCTACGGTGTCCTGGTCCAGTACCCGGGCGCCTCCGGCGCCGTGCGGGACATCAAGCCGGTCATCGACCAGGCGCACGAGCTCGGCGCGATCGTCGCCGTCTCCGCCGACCTGCTCGCCCTGACCCTGCTGACCTCCCCGGGCGAGCTGGGCGCGGACATCGCGGTCGGCACCACCCAGCGCTTCGGCGTCCCCATGGGCTTCGGCGGACCGCACGCCGGGTACATGGCCGTCCAGGCCAAGCACGCCCGCTCGCTGCCCGGCCGCCTCGTCGGCGTCTCCGTGGACGCGGACGGGAACAAGGCCTACCGCCTGGCCCTGCAGACCCGTGAGCAGCACATCCGCCGCGAGAAGGCCACCAGCAACATCTGCACCGCGCAGGTGCTGCTCGCCGTCATGGCCGGCATGTACGCCGTCTACCACGGCCCGGACGGCCTGCGGACGATCGCCCGCCGCACCCACCGCTACGCCGCCCTGCTCGCCGCGGGCCTGACGGCCGGCGGCGTCGAGATCGTGCACGGCGCCTACTTCGACACCGTCACCGCCCGGGTCCCCGGCCGGGCCGCCGAGGTCGTGGCCGCCGCCCGCGAGGGCGGGGTCAACCTGTACCAGGTGGACGCCGACCTGGTCTCCGCGTCCTGCGACGAGACCACCCTGCGCGCCGACGTCGAAGCCGTCTGGGCGGCCTTCGGGGTCGACGCCGACGTGGAGGCGCTCGACGCCACCACGGCCGACGCGCTGCCGGAGGGGCTGCTGCGCGAGGACGCGTACCTGACCCACCCGGTCTTCCACCAGCACCGCTCCGAGACCGCGATGCTGCGCTACCTGCGCAAGCTCGCGGACAAGGACTACGCGCTGGACCGCGGCATGATCCCGCTGGGCTCCTGCACCATGAAGCTCAACGCGACCACCGAGATGGAGCCGGTCACTTGGCCCGAGTTCGGTCAGCTGCACCCGTTCGCCCCGGTGGAGCAGGCGCAGGGGTACCTCACGCTCATCACCGAGCTGGAGGAACGTCTCTGCGAGGTCACCGGCTACGACAAGGTCTCCATCCAGCCGAACGCCGGCTCCCAGGGTGAGCTCGCCGGCCTGCTGGCCGTCCGCGCCTACCACCGGGCGAACGGCGACGAGCAGCGCACCGTCTGCCTGATCCCGTCCTCCGCGCACGGCACCAACGCCGCGAGCGCCGTGATGGCCGGCATGAAGGTCGTCGTCGTCAAGACGGCCGACGACGGCGAGGTGGACGCGGCCGACCTGCGCGCCAAGATCGAGCAGTACCGCGACGAGCTCGCCGTGCTGATGATCACCTACCCCTCCACGCACGGTGTGTTCGAGGAGCCCGTTGCCGACATCTGCGCGCAGGTGCACGACGCCGGCGGCCAGGTCTACGTGGACGGCGCCAACCTCAACGCCCTGGTGGGCCTGGCCAAGCCGGGTCACTTCGGCGGCGACGTCTCGCACCTGAACCTGCACAAGACCTTCTGCATCCCGCACGGCGGCGGCGGTCCGGGCGTCGGCCCGGTCGGTGTCCGGGCGCACCTGGCCCCGTACCTGCCGAACCACCCGTTGCAGCCGGCCGCCGGTCCCGAGACGGGTGTCGGCCCGATCTCGGCGGCGCCGTGGGGCTCGGCCGGCATCCTGCCGATCTCCTGGTCGTACGTGCGCCTCATGGGCGGCGAGGGCCTCAAGCGCGCCACCCAGGTCGCGGTGCTCGGCGCCAACTACATCGCCAAGCGCCTGGAGCCGCACTACCCGGTGCTGTACACCGGTCCGGGCAACTTGGTCGCGCACGAGTGCATCATCGACATGCGTCCGCTGTCGAAGGCGACGGGCGTGAGCATCGACGACATCGCCAAGCGCCTGATCGACTACGGGTTTCACGCGCCGACCATGTCCTTCCCGGTCGCCGGGACGCTCATGATCGAGCCGACGGAGTCCGAGGACCTCGCCGAGATCGACCGCTTCTGCGACGCGATGATCGCGATCCGCGGCGAGGTCGAGCGGGTCGCGGCGGGCGAGTGGCCGGTGGACGACAACCCGCTGGCCAACTCCCCGCACACGGCGGCGGCGCTGGGCGGCGAGTGGAACCACCCGTACACCCGCGACGAGGCCGTCTTCCCGGGCGGGGTATCGGCCGCGGAGAAGTACTGGCCGCCGGTGCGCCGCATCGACGGTGCCTTCGGTGACCGGAACCTGGTGTGTTCCTGCCCGCCGCTGGACGAGTACGACAACTAGGACCAACCGGTTCCAGCGATCTGGGCAAGACGAAGGGGCCGGTCCGGGAGTCGTACTCCTGGGCCGGCCCCTTCGGGTACCGACTGTCGGCGGACGGGCCTCGGTTAGGCCGCCTTCATCACGTGCGCCGCCGCGAGTGCGCGGTGGGGGGCGATGATCTGGCCGTCCGGCAGCAGCTCACCGGTGTCCTCGAAGAGCAGGACGCCGTTGCACAGCAGGCTCCAGCCCTGCTCCGGGTGCACGGCCACGGGGTGTGCGGCCTCCCGGTCGGCGGAGTCGGCGGTCGGGCATGCTGGCTTGTGCTGGCACATGGATGCGTTCTTTCGCTGCGGTGTGGTCTGTGTGCTGCGGCTCGATGCGTTGTTCATGGCCGCCCCCCCGTATCAACGACTTGGCTTGGTCAGGGCCCCCAGTGTTCCCCTACGACAGGGTGTCCGCAGGGATTTCCCGGCAGCTGTCCTCATAGATTGATGACGCATCACCCGTGCGGGCGGTTCAGGTCAACTCCCCTGTCATTTCGGATGGTTCGCAGGGGGCCCGAGTGGGCTAGGCCGAATGGGCCGGACGGGTGGGCACCCGCTTGGTCCTCGGGCCCCCTCAGGCGGCCGGGGCCGCCATCGAAGGCGGGACCGGTGGCGCCGGAGGCGTGAGCCGGTGGGTCAGCACGGGCAGCAGTTCGGACACGGTGTGCGGCCGGTAGGCGGCGATGCCCGGTGGGGCGGGCGCCAGCGGGATCAGCAGATCGGCCGCGGCCGGCAGCCCGGCGGAGGCGTCGGCCCTCACCGATCCGTGCAGCCACAGCGTCAGCATGTACAGCTCCGGCACGGACAGCAGGCGCGGCTGGTAGTTCTTGCCGAGCGACTCGGCCTGGCGCAGCGCGCGTTCGGTGGCGGCGACGTAGGGGCCCTCGAAGAAGTGGGAGAAGGCCCACCCGTCCGGGGTCAGCCGGGTATCGGCCGCGGCGACGTAGCGGTCTCCGCTGCGGATCAGGAACCGCCAGCCGGTCAGCCTCGTACGCGGCGGCCTGTCGCCGGAGGTCAGGCCCGAGATGTTCAGTCGGTCCAGGACGTGGACGGGCAGCGGCAGTTCGGCGGTCATCGGACCCTGGAGGGCCCGCAGGGCCGGGGTGTGCGCCTCATTGACGGCGGTGGGAGAACCGAGGGCCGCGAGGACGCTGCGCAGGGCGGGCGCGGGAGCCGGAGGGACATGCAGCGGCATGGTGGGTCGCCTCTCACTTGGGAGACCGGTGGATCGGGGGCGAGGTACGGGTGCGGGACGGCGCTGTCGCATTCTGGGGCCAGAGGGGGGCTGAGGGGCAATGGCCGCGCGCCAACTCTCTGCCTCGTTTGCGGAGTTTATACGACATGTGTTCACGCAGTGTTTCGGCTAGCTGTCCCGCCTATTGCCTGCAAGGCGCTTACCGGTCCCTCTGACATGGCATTCATGCCGCGTGCGCGCAAACGTGCCCCGCTGACCTCGGAGGTTACCGGACGGGGGCTCGGCTGGAAAGCATCGGTTATCCGGAACCGGCAAAACCGACGCGGTATTTGCGTACGAGGGCTTGCCAGGTGAATGTGCCAAAGCGCCTGTCGGCCAAACCGGCGCGCGCTCCTCGCCAGACACGCCCCTTCCGCGTTATCGATCACTGCGTCGGGGCATCATCGAGCGTAACGCGCGCCTGGGCCGACGGATCTCTTCCAATCCGGCCAGGCCCACTCGAGGAGGGACGCTCCGATGGGGGAGAAGGTCGTGGCGGGCGGATTCGACCTGTCCGATCGGCAACGGTACCGACGGAAGCTCCACGAGTGTCTGGAGGGACTGGAGCGGCTCCTGGCGGAGAAGAGGTTCGATCGCCCGAAGAACATGATGGGGCTGGAGATCGAGCTGAATCTCGCGGGTCCCGACGGTTTGCCGAGAATGGTGAATGCGCAGGTTCTGGAGCGCATAGCGAGCCCCGATTTCCAGACGGAACTGGGAATGTTCAACCTGGAGGTGAACGTACTCCCGCACCGGCTCGGCGGCCGGGTATTCGACCAGCTCGCCGAGGAACTGAGCGCGGGGCTCGGCTATGCCCACCGGCAGGCCGTGGAGATCGACGCCGGGGTGGTGATGATCGGAATTCTGCCGACCATCTCCCGCGCCGACCTGGTCACCGCCAACCTCTCGGCGGTGGACCGCTACTCGCTGCTGAACGAGCAGATCCTGACGATGCGCGGCGAGGACTTCACGCTCGACATCGACGGGGTGGAGCGGCTGACCTGGACTTCCGGGTCGATCGTGCCGGAGGCCGCCTGCACCTCCGTACAGCTGCACCTGCAAGTGACGCCGGCCCGGTTCGCGGACGTGTGGAACGCGGCGCAGGCGGTGGCCGCCGTACAGATAGCCGTCGGCGCCAACTCGCCTTTCCTGTTCGGGCGCGAGCTGTGGCGGGAGTCGCGGCCGCCGCTCTTCCAACAGGCCACCGACACCCGTCCGCCCGAGCTCCAGGCCCAGGGGGTGCGGCCGCGCACCTGGTTCGGCGAGCGGTGGGTGGATTCGGCGTACGAGCTCTTCGCCGAGAACGTCCGCTACTTCCCGGCCCTGCTGCCGATCTGCGACGAGGAGGAGCCGCTGAGGGTGCTCGCCGAGGGCGGGGTGCCGAGCCTGCAGGAGCTGGTGCTGCACAACGGCACCGTCTACCGGTGGAACCGGCCCGTCTACGGGGTCGCCGACGGGGTGCCGCACCTGCGCGTGGAGAACCGGGTGCTGCCCGCCGGACCGACGGTGGCCGACGTCGTCGCCAACGCCGCCTTCTACTACGGGCTCGTACGGACCCTCGCGGACGAGCCGCGCCCGGTGTGGAGCCGGCTGCCCTTCGCGGAGGCGGAGGCCAATTTCGACGCCGCCTGCCGCTACGGCATCGACGCCCGCCTGCGCTGGCCCCGCCGGGGCCGGGGCGGGGGACTGGCGAGCGGGCCGGCGGTGCGGCTGGTCCTCGACGAGCTGCTGCCGATGGCGGCCGCCGGGCTGGACGCGTGGGGCATCGAGCCCGCCGACCGGGACCACTACCTCGGCATCATCGAGGAGCGGTGCCGGCGCCGGACCAACGGAGCCACCTGGCAGGTGGACACCTACCACCGGGCGCGCGCGGCCGGGCTGGAGCGGGACGCGGCGCTCGCCGCGACCACGCGCCGCTACAGCGAACTGATGCACAAGGGCGAACCGGTGCACACCTGGCCGGTCGGGCTCGCCGAGGAGGAGGTGGGCGCCGCGGTGGCGGCCGAGGGTTGAGCGAGGGGCGTGTCCGTCTTCTGTGTCCGTCTTCCGTCCGGTGATCCGGTTCCGCCGCCGACGAGGCAGTATGGGGTGATCGAACGGGATGCCCCAGCGAGATGTCGCGGTGGGCGGCGCGACGGGAGACGGGCGTGCGGACGGAGCCGGAAGCGGTGGTCGGGGAGCCCGGCGAGGGCCCGGGCGTGGACGGGCGGCGGGCGCTCCTGCGCACCGAGACGCTGCTCGTGCTCGCGCTGTCCCTGGGCGCGAGCGGCGTCTCGGCGCTGATCAGCTTCATCGGCTCGCTGACCAAGCCGGGCGGACTGAAGGACCAGGCCGCCACGCTCAACGGCTCGTACGCGCCCGGCCGGCCCTGGCTGGACCTGGCCTGGCAGCTCTTCGGGATCGCGAGCGCGCTGGTACCCGTACTGCTCGTCGCGCACCTGCTGACCCGGGAGGGCGCGCCCGGCCTGAAGGTACTGGGCTTCGACCGTACCCGGCCCGTGGGGGACCTGGGCCGGGGCGCGCTCGTCGCGGCCGGCATCGGGAGCGCCGGACTGGCCTTCTACCTGGCGGCTCGGACCACCGGATTCAACCTGACGGTGGTGCCGGAGGCGCTGCCCGACGTGTGGTGGAAGTTCCCCGTGCTGATCCTCTCCGCGGTGCAGAACTCCGTGGTCGAGGAGGTCATCGTGCTGGCCTACCTGCTGCGCAGGCTCGACCGGCTGGGCTGGTCGCCGATGGCCGCGCTGGTCGCCAGCTCCGTGCTGCGCGGTTCGTACCACCTCTACCAGGGCATCGGCGGTTTCATCGGCAACGTGGTGATGGGCGTGGTGTTCGTGCTCGCCTACCGGCGCTGGGGCCGGGTCGGCCCGCTCGTCGTCGCGCACGCGCTGCTCGACATCGTGGCCTTCGGCGGGTACGCCCTGCTGGCGGGCAAGGTGGGCTGGCTGCCTACCCCGTAGGCCTGCGTCGGTGCCGCTGGTGCCGCTGGTGCCGCTGGTGCCGCTGTCTCGTGAGTCCTGTCGGCTCCGTCGGCGCTGTCAGCGCCGTCAGTGTCAGTCCCGTCAGGAGGAACGCGGGGCGGCGAGCAGTTCGCCGTCGATGACGGTGACGGCGCTGCCCGTCAGCAGCGTACGGTCGCCCGCGAGCCGGACCGCGACCAGCCCGGTGCGCGCTCCGCCCTGGAGGCCGACGAGCTCCGTGCGGCCCAGGCGCGCGGCCCAGAAGGGGGCCAGCGCGGTGTGGGCGCTGCCCGTGACCGGGTCCTCGTCGATGCCGATGGCCGGGAAGAAGGCGCGGGAGTGGAAGTCGTAGCCGCGGGAGGGGTCTTCGGCGGCGGCTGTGACGATGATCCCGCGGTGGGCGTAGCCGCGCAGGGCGGTCAGATCGGGCGTGAGCGAGCGCACGGCCCGCTCGTCCGCCAGTTCCACGACCAGGTCGCCGACGTGCTCAGAGGTGTCGTGGGCCGACTTGATCTCGGCGTCCAGGGCACGGCGCACCTCGGCGGGGGGCTCGACCTCGGTCAGGGAGGAGGTCGGGAAGTCCAGGGTGATCCGCCCGTCCTGGGCTGCCTCGGCGGTGAGGATGCCGCACCGCGCGGTGAAGCGGATCAGCCCGCTCGCGAGGCCGCTCGTGGCCAGGACGTGAGCGGTGGCGAGGGTAGCGTGACCGCACATGTCGACCTCGCTCGCCGGGGTGAACCAGCGCAGCGCCCAGTCGGCCTCGCCGCCGGGAGGCAGGGGGTGGGCGAAGGCGGTCTCGGAGAGGTTGACCTCGGCGGCGACCTGCTGGAGCCAGGCGTCCGGGGGGAAGCCGCCCTCGAGGAGCACAACTCCGGCGGGGTTGCCCCCGAAGGGGCGGGCGGTGAAGGCGTCCACGATTCTGATGCGCATGCGACCGACCCTAGGGAGCCGCCGGACGCGCCCGCAAAGGCCAATCCGGGATGACTGGACTGGACTGGACCGGACTGGACTGGACTGGGCCGGACTGGGCCGGACCGGCGCGGGGCGATGGCCCGCCCCGGAGCGGGCCGGTCCCCGGTTTCAGCCTCGGCCAGGAAGCGGGCCCGGCCTACGCCTGAATGCCGGGTCGGGCAGGGCGGGTTGGGGCATGCTGGGGGTGTGCTCACGCGCTCTACTCGGTGGCAGGGGGCCGGCCGGTGTTACGCATTCACTTCACGACGGAAGACCTTGCCCGGACACGGGTGGCCGCAACGATCGGCGTCGCAGCGGAGGTCTACTACAGCCTGGAGCTGCTGAGGGAGAACCGGGAGCTGCCTCACTTCCGCTCGTGGCGGTCAGCGGTCGCGGGCCGGATGGGAGCGGACACGCGCCCCCTGACGTCCCTGGTTCCGGTGCGCGGTCCCGGGCTTGATCTGCTGGCCCTGATGGGCGATGCGCCCTCTCTGGACCACGCCGTGGACAACCTGCTGCACGCCCCGGTGTCCCGGCTGCGACGCGAGTTCGAGGGTCTCGACTTCCACCCCGGACACCTACCGTGGGCCAGACGGGTGTCCGAGGGCGACCGTGACGCACGGCGGGAGCTCGCCGAGGCCGTGCGCGCCTGCCATCGGCTGACCGTGGAGCCCTACTGGCATCGAGGGCGGTCGGAACTGGTCGCACTGTCCACCCGTTGCGCGACCCTGATGCTGGAGGGAGGCATCGATCTGCTGCTGCGTTCGATCTGCGCACCACTGGTCCGCTGGCGTCCGCCGGTGCTCGAAGCCCCCTACCCGCGCCGAGTCGAGGTGCGTCTTCAGGGAAGGGGACTGATCATCACGCCCACGATCTTCTCGAAGCGTCCGGTGAACTTCCTGTGGGACCCGCTCGATACCGCCCAGCCACCCCGACTGACCGTGCCGGCTCTCCGTCGACCGCTGACCGGCACCGGACCGGCGGAGGCGGACGGCTCCGCCGTGCGGAACCTGGAGTCCCTGCTCGGCCGCACGCGAGCTGCCGCCCTCCGTGCGACAGTCGAAGGCTGCACGACGAGCGAACTGGCCCGCCGCCTCAACGTCACGGCCGCAGCGGCCAGTCAGCACGCGACAGTGCTGCGGAACACGGACCTCATCACCACCAGCCGCCGAGGCGGGTCCGTGCTGCACCTCATCACCCCCCTCGGGCTGGCCCTGCTGCGGACCGGTGTCCCGACGGAACCGTGAGGCCTTTAAGCCGTGACTTAAAAGGTGGGCCGCAGGCGGCCGACCCGCCCAGGATGTGAAGCGGCAACCGGCCCATCCCGTCCTGGAGACCGCATGAAGACTCATCTCGCCGCCGCCCTCGGTTCCGTCGTGCTGACCGCGGGCGCCTTGCTGGGCGCTCCCGCCGCCGGCGCACAGACCGCGACCGCGACCACCTATCCCACCAGCGACTTCAACATCAATTACGGCGCCACGTGGACCAGGGGAACCGTCACTTGGTACAACCGGTCGGTCCGAGTCGTCGGGCAGCACAGGTCCGCGGTGGGGGACAGTTCGGTCACGTGCCGGACCACGTGGGTCTACACCCTCCAAGGGGACCGTGCCGTGATCGGCTCGGGCGGCGGCTACCCGATCGCCTGCGGCAACATCACGGCCTACGACTTCGTCGTTCCTGCGGACCAGCCCGGCGGTGCCGCGTACGTCAGGGTCTGTCTCGATGACGGGAACCTCACGGACCTCACGTGCCAGCGCATCGCCAGGCCGCTCTAGCCCGCGCGCCGAGGCCAGCTGGAAAACCCGGTCCGAGCATCCCGTCCTGGAGACCGCATGAAGACTCATCTCGCCGCCGCCCTCGGTTCCGTCGTGCTGACCGCGGGCGCCTTGCTGGGCGCTCCGGCCGCCGGCGCGCAGACCGCCGCCTACCCGACCACCGCCGTCGACGTCACATTCGATGACAGCTACCTCCGCGGCACCGTGACTTGGTACAACCGGTCGGTCGCTTTCAACGGAACGTTCCGGGCCGTCGGCTGCCACAGGGCGTGGTTCGGCGCGCACGGCGCCTCTGGCAACGAGCTCGGCACCTGGAGCACCGGCACTCAGTGCGACGTGACGTACCCGATCAATATCGCAATCCCTGCGGATGCGCCCGGCGGGGCCGCGTACGTCAGGGTCTGTATTGACGATGCGAAAACCAATTCGTTCAAGTGCATCAGGTACACCCGTCCCTGACCCGTCCCTGACCCGTCCGACCTCTCCGTGGTGGGGCGGGCCCGCGCCTGGCAGGTGTGAGGGATGCCCGTGGGCACGGCCAGGGCGTGGTCTAGGCGACCACGGCCGCCAGTTTGCGCAGTGACTCGTTCAGGGCGGCGGTGGCGGAGTCTTTGAGTTTGCCCGCCATCAGGGACACCGCGGCGCCCGAGAATTCACCGTCGATGCGGACCGTGGTGGCCCCGCCGTCGGGGATCAGGGTGTAGCGGGTCAGTACGGCCACGCCCATCGGGCCCTTGCCGGTGATGGCGATGACGCGTTCTTCCTCCAGTTCGGAGACCGTCCAGAGGATCTCGGCAGGGAAGCCCATCATCTTCATGTTCTCGGCGAAGGTGGAGCCGATGGCGAGGGTCTCGGGACCGCCCTTGGGGAAGTTGGTGTGGGTCATGCTCCACTGGCCGTACGCGTCCCAGTCGGTCAGCTGGGACCAGAGCTTCGCGGCGGACGCCTCGATGCGTGATTCCGCGGTGACTTCAGCCATGCGACCACCCCTTCTCGTCAGGTACGTGCGGCGGAAGGTAGTCCCGGTGGACGCAACATTCAAGACTGACGACCTGTCAGATATTGGGGGCGGGCCGGCGGCGGCCGCGGCCGCCGCCGGGTGCGTCTCAACAGGCGTCACGCCCGTGTCGCTCCTGACCGGCCCTGTCATGATGTCCGAATGCAAGCGTCAGGGAAATACGCCGGACTGAGCCTCGCCCTCGTTTCGGCGATCGCGTTCGGTGGTTCGGGTGTGGCGGCGAAGCCGCTGATCGAAGCGGGTCTGGACCCGCTCCACATGGTCTGGCTCAGGGTGGCCGGGGCGGCCCTCGTGCTGTCCCCGCTGGCCTGGCGTCATCGCGATCTCGTACGCCGCAAACCCCTGCTGCTCGCCGGCTTCGGACTCGTCGCCGTGGCGGGGGTCCAGGCCTTCTACTTCGCTTCCCTGTCCCGGATCCCGGTCGGCGTGGCGCTGCTGCTGGAGTACCTGGGCCCGGCGCTGCTGCTCGGATGGATCCGCTTCGTGCAGCGCAAGCCCGTGACCCGGTCCGCCGCGGCCGGCGCGGCCGTGGCCGTCGTGGGGCTCGCCTGCGTGGTGCAGATCTGGGCCGGGCTGAGCCTCGACCTGCTCGGGGTGCTGCTCGGCCTCGCGGCCGCTTGCTGCCAGGCCTTCTACTTCGTCCTCGCCGACCAGGGCAGCGACGGGGACGACCTGCCCGACCCGATGGGCATGATCGCGTACGGCATGATCGTCGGCACCCTCGTGATGACCGCCATCGCCCGGCCGTGGCGGATGGACTGGGGGGTGCTGGGCGGCGACGCGGAGGTCGGTGACCTGATGGTGCCGGCTCCGGTGCTGCTCGCCTGGGTCGTGCTGATCGCGACCGTCTTCGCGTACCTGACCGGTGTGATCTCCGTACGCAAGCTGTCGCCGCAGGTCGCGGGCGTGGTGGCCTGCCTCGAGGCGGTCGTGGCGACCGTACTGGCCTGGGTGCTGCTCGGCGAGCACCTGGCGACCTGGCAGATCGTCGGCGGCGCGCTCGTCCTGGGCGGGGCCTTCATCGCGCAGACGTCCCGGCCGGCCGCGCTCGGGGTCGCGGAGCCGGTGGCCGCCCTGGACCGCGATCCGAGCAAGGTCTAGGATCGCGATCATGCTGATCGTGCTGTCGACCGTGCTTCCGCCTCCCGCCGCCTAGCGCGGGCGGCCGCCACCACGCAAGAGACTGCGGTCCGGGACGTGTCCCGGGCGGACCCGCGCTGCCCGCGAAGAGATGACCTGCTTCCCTCATCCTTCCCTCACGCATGCGCGGAGACCCCTCGTGTCGAACTCGTCGTACCCATCGAACCCCGTGTCCGCCACCGGGCGCAGCCTGCTGTACCTCGTCATCGCCGGAGCCGCCTGGGGAACCGCCGGGGCGGCCGCCTCGCTGATCTTCCTGGCCAGTGACCTCGGCCCCATCGCCCTGTCGTTCTGGCGGTGCGCGGGCGGGCTGGCGGTGCTGCTCGCGGTGCTCGCCGTACGCCGCCCCCGGACCGCGCCGTCGGCCGGGCCGGGGCCCTCCGTGGGATCGCTGATCGGGACCGGGCTCCTGTTCACCCTCTTCCAGTCCGCGTACTTCGCCGCCGTGCGCGAGACCGGCCTCGCCGTCGGCACGGTGGTCACCCTCGGCGCCGGGCCCGTGCTCATCGCGCTCGGCGCCCGCTACTGGATGGGGGAGCGGCTCGGCCGGGGCGGTGCGGCCGCCGTCGTCGGAGCGCTGGCGGGGCTGGCCGTGCTCGTGCTGGGCAGCGGCGCGGGAGAGGTGCGGCCGCTCGGGGTCGGCTGGGCGCTGCTGTCGGCCGCCGGGTACGGGGCGATGACCCTGCGGGCCAGGCTGCTCGGGCAGCGCGGGGTGCACGGGGACCCGCTGGTCACCACGGCCTGGTCGGTCGGCGTGGGCACGGTGTGCCTGTTGCCGCTCGCGGCCGTGGAGGGGCTCCTGCCGCACGCCGGCGAACCGGTGCGGGTGCTGTGGCTGCTCGCGTACATGGCCACCGTGCCGACCGTGCTGGCGTACGCGCTCTACTTCAGCGGGGCTGCCGTGGTGCGGGCCGCGACGGTGTCCGTGATCATGCTGATCGAGCCGGTCAGCGCGGCGGCGATCGCCGTCCTGCTGCTCGGGGAGCGGCTGACCTTCGCGGTGGTGCTGGGCACCGTACTGCTGCTGACGGCGGTGGGGGCGCTGATCGCGGCCGAGCCGCGGCGTCCCGCGCAGGAGCCGGGCGGGACGGCGGAGCCGGAGGAGGTCGAGGAGGCGCCGGAGGTGGTGGCGGCGCCGTAGGCCGCTTCGGGCGGGCCGCCGGTGCGGCCCGCCCGGCGGTCTCAGAGAGCGGCGATGTAGGCCGGGGTGGCCATGCCGGGCGTCAGGTCGGCGGCCGGGATCGGGGTCCCGTACGCCGGCGCGACCGGGACCACGCCCGACCAGAACGGCAGCCCCAGGTCCTCGAGGTCGTCGTTCGGGCCGCCCGTACGGAGCTTCGCGGACACCTCGTTCAGGTCGAGGCGGATCACGGCCGTGGCGGCGAGCTCCTTGTTGTTCGCCGGCCGGGAGTCGGCGGAGCGGCCCGGTACGACGTGGTCGACGAGGGCGTCGAGCGCCATCCGGCACTCATCCGGGTCGGTCACCTCGTAGGCGATTCCGTGCACGACCACCGAGCGGTAGTTGATCGAGTGGTGGAAGGCCGAGCGGGCCAGGACCAGGCCGTCCACGTGGGTCACGGTCAGGCAGACCGGCAGCCCCGGATCGGCCTTGCCGGCCGCGAGGAGCGGACGCGAGCCGGTGGAGCCGTGGATGTAGAGGGTCTCGCCGACCCGGCCGAAGAGGGTCGGCAGGACCACCGGGGCGCCGTCGCGGACGAAGCCGAGGTGGCAGAGGTAGGCCTGGTCGAGTATCGAGTGCACGGTCTCGCGGTCGTAACGGGCGCGGTCGCGGGACCGGGTGGGGACGGTGCGGTCGGTGGGTGCGTACCCGGCGGGCGTCTCGGCGGGAGATTCCCCGGCCCCCTCCGCGGCCGAATCCGTGATCGTCTCGGTGATCGTCTCCGGGGCGGGCGTGGCGTTCATGCTGCGGACTCCGTTGTATTAGTGCATACTGGGGTTTGTGCTAGAAGAGTATCGGATCGTTGGGCGTCGCGCATCGGACATCGCGGCCAGTGTCGAAGAGGGCGTCGCCTCGGGCGCGCTCGCGCCGGGGGCGCTGTTGCCGCCGATGCGGGAGCTCGCCGGAGTGCTGGGGGTCAACCCGAACACCGTGGCCGCGGCGTACCGCACGCTGCGCGAACGCGGGGTCATCGAGACCGACGGGCGCCGCGGCAGCCGGGTCCGGGCCCGGCCGGCGACCGCGCCCCGCGACGAGCTGCGGATGGCCGTTCCGGCGGGGGTCCGCGACCTCACCTCCGGCAACCCGGACGTACGGCTGCTGCCCACGCTGGACGATGCCCTGGCGGGCGCCGCGCGCCGGTACGCACGGGAGCCGACGCTCTACGGGCAGGACCCGGTGGTCCCCGAGCTGGCGCGGCTCGCGAGGGCAGACTTCGACGCGGACGGGGTGCCGGCCGGGGCGGTGGCGGTGACCTCGGGGGCGCTGGACGGCATCGAGCGGGTACTGGCCGCGCACCTGCGGCCCGGCGACGCGGTGGCGGTCGAGGATCCGGGCTGGGGGAGCGTCCTGGACCTGGTTCCGGCGCTCGGCCTGCGGGTGCTGCCGGTGGCCGTGGACGACGAGGGGCCGCTGCCCGAGGCGGTGGCGCGGGCCCTGGCGGCCGGCGCGCGGGCGCTGCTGGTGACGGCCCGCGCGCAGAATCCGACCGGTGCGGCGGTGAGCGCGCGGCGGGCGGCGGACCTGCGGTCGGTGCTGGCCGGGCACCCCGAAGTACTGGTCGTCGACGACGACCACGGGCACGGCATCGTGGGGCTGCCGCTGAACGTACTGGGCGGGGTGACCCGGCACTGGGCGCTGATCCGCTCCACGGCGAAGGCCTACGCGCCCGACCTGCGGCTCGCCCTGGTGACCGGCGACGACGTGACGCTCGACCGGCTGCGCGGGCGGCAGCGGCTGGGCCCCGGATGGGTCAGCCGGCTGCTGCAGTACACGGTGGTGGAGCTGTGGAACGCGGGCGCGGTCGACCGGGTGGCGGTCGCGCGGTCCTACGGGGAGCGGCGCGACGGCCTGGTCGCGGCGCTGGCGGAGCGCGGGGTGCGGGCGCACGGGCGGAGCGGGATGAACGTGTGGGTGCCCGTCGCCGACGAGACCGCGGTGGTGACGAGGCTGCTGGGCGCGGGCTGGGCGGTGGCTCCGGGAAGCCGGTTCCGGGTGGAATCCGGCCCGGGCGTGCGGATGACGGTCTCCGAGCTGTCCCTCCCGGAGGTGGCGGGACTGGCGGACGCGGTGGCCGCCGCGGTCCGGCCGGCGGCCGGGGGCCGCTTCGACTGACGCGGGTCGAGGCGGCGTCGTCTTTCGCGGGGCAGGGCAGCTTCTCCCGCGCGGCCGGCCCGGGGCTGGTCCGGGGGCTAGCGGCGGCGGGCCTGGGTGAGGGCCGCGCCGGCCAGGACGACGGCCGCGCCCACCGGGGTGTTCCAGTGGAGCTGCTCGCCCAGCAGGAGGACGCCCGCCGTCGTGGCGATGACCGGGATGAAGTAGGTGACCATCTGCGCGGTGGTCGGGCCGATCTCCGCCACGAGCCCGTACTGCATCTGCAGCGCCAGGCCCGTTCCCAGAGTGCCGAGCGCGATCACCGACAGGGTCGGCCACAGCGGGAACGAGCCGGGGGCCGAGGTGAACAGGGAGCTGGCCGCGGCCAGTTGGGCGGTGGCGACCAGCAGCTGCGCACCGGTGAGGGCGACCGGGGAGCTCGGGGTGGAGGCCAGCGTCCGGCGGACGTAGATCCAGCCGACGGGGTAGCAGAGCGAGGCCAGCAGGGCGAGCGCGGTGCCCTTGGCGTCGACGCCCGAGAAGCCCTGCCAGGCTCCGAGGACGGTGAGCACCCCGAGGAAGCCCAGGCCCAGGCCCGCGAAGCGGCGGCGCGTCGGGCGGTCCTCGGAGAGGGCGATCATCGAGAGGGCCATCCCCCACAGCGGGGAGGTGGCGTTGCAGATGCCCGCCAGGCTGGAGGGGATGCTCAGCTCCGCGTACGCGAAGAGCGAGAAGGGGACGGTGTTGAGCAGCAGCGCCGCCACCGTCAGGTGGGCCCAGGTGCGCAGACTCCGGGGGAGCGGTTCGCGGCGGACCAGGAGCACGGTGAGCAGGGCGAGCGCGCCGAAGAAGACCCGCCCCAGGGCGACGTGGAAGGGCGCGTACGCCTCCGTGCCCACCTTGATCAGGAGGAAGCTGAAGCCCCAGACCACGGAGAGGACGGCGAACCGCAGGCGCCAGTCCAGGCGCCCGGCGCCGGGGGTCCCGAGCGGCGGCGGAGCCGTCGGCGCGAGGGTCCCGGAGGTGGCCGGCGGCAGGGCCGGTGAGGAGGCCGGGCGGGAGGTGGCGGGTGCGCTCATGACAGCCACTCTGGCTGGTTCAACCTCTTAGGACAAGCGAGACTTGTTGGCCTCGAAGACGTAGCATCGCTTACATGTTGAACTTGGAGCGCCTGCGCACCCTCGACGCCCTCGCCCGCCACGGCTCCGTGAGCGGGGCCGCCGACGGTCTCCACGTCACCACCTCAGCCGTGTCCCAGCAGATGGCGAAGCTGGAGCGCGAGGTCGGCCAGCCGTTGCTGGCCAAGAACGGCCGCGGGGTCCGGCTCACCGACGCCGGCCGGCTGCTCGCCGACCACGCGGCCCGGATCATCTCCCAGGTCGAGCTCGCCCAGGCCGACGTCGAGGCCCGGCGCGGCTGCGCGGTCGGCGAACTGCGGATCGGCGCCTTCCCGACCGCCATGCGCGGACTGCTGCCCCGGACGCTGGCCGGCCTGCGCGTCGAGCATCCCCGGCTGCGGCCCCGGGTCCGCGAGCAGGAGCCGGCGGAGAGCATGGCCGCCGTCGTGCGCGGTGACCTCGATCTGGCCCTGGCGATCGACTGGCACAACAAGCGGATGCCGGTGCCGGCGGAGCTCACCCGGACGCACCTGCTCGACGACTCCGCGGACATCGCCGTGCCGGCCGGCCACCCGCTCGCCGGGCGCGCGGAGGTCTCGCTCGCCGAGCTGCGCGACGAGGACTGGATCTCCTGGAACGAGGGGCAGTTCTGCCACGAGTGGCTGGTCTACACCCTGCGCGGAGCGGGCATCGAGCCCCGCATCGCGCACATCGCCGAGGAGCACCACACCCAACTGGCCTTCGTCGAAGCCGGACTCGGGGTGTGCGTGACTCCCCGGCTCGGCCGCGGACCCGTACCTGCCGGCGTGCGGCTGCTACCGGTGAGCGACACCGTACGCCGCCACGTGTACGCGGTCTGGCGGACGGACGCCGACCGGCGGCCGTCGGTCCGCGCCGCCGTCGAGGCCCTGCGGGGGGCCGTGGCCGGGCTCCGGAGCCCCGGACCTTCCTGAAAGCCGCAGGTTTCCCGATTTCCCGATTCCCGGATCGATGGAGCCCCAGAGCCCCGGAGCCCCAGAGCCCCAGAGCCCCGGAGCCCCGGAGCCCCGGAGCCTCAAAGTCCCAGAGCCCTAGATCTTGCGGAAGTCCCACGACACGACCGACTCCGGGGTCAGCCGGATCCAGGCGTGCCGTCCGTCGTGGGGCATCTCTTCGATGCCGAAGTTCTTGACCGGGAAGATGCGCTCCGCCTCCGCCAGTTCCGCGCACGGTTCGCCCGTGCGCGGGACCTCGCCCACGAAGACGGCGCTGCCGGACAGTTCGACCCCGCGCAGCTCGTCGTAGCCCTCGCCCGCGTCGACGACCACCGAGATCCGGGGGTCCTCGCGGAGATCGGACCAGCGCCGGCTGCGGGTGATCGAGTACAGCCACATCGAGGTGCCGTCCCAGGCGAACCAGAGCGCGCCCACGTGCGGGCGGCCGTCGGGGGAGACCGTGGCCACCCGGCAGGTGCGCTGCTCGCGCAGGAAGGCGTCCACCTCCTTGTCGGTCATCATGATGCGGCGGCCCCGCCGCTGCGGCTTGTCGGCGGCTGCTCCCGTTCCGTCCGTGCCCGTTCCATCCGTGCCCGTTCCGTCCGTCTGTTCCTCGTCCATCCGCCCCTCGCCCCTTCACATCTGACTGTGTGTCAGGAATCATGCGTGCTCTTCCGTCGCCACGCCAGGGGGAGCCATGGCCGAACTGGATCCAGCCACCACCGCCTTGCTCACCGTCGAGTGCCAGAGCGGCGTCGTCGGCGAGGAGAGCGCCCTGCCCGAACTCGCCAAGGGGGCCCGGGACTCCGGGATGCTGGACCGGGTCGCCGCGCTCGTCGAAGCGGCGCGCGGGGCCGGGGTCCAAGTGCTGCACGCCATCGCCGAGCGGCGCCCGGACGGACTCGCCGCCAATACGAACGCGCGGCTGTTCCGGGCCGCCGGCAGGCTGCCGGTCCGCCAGCTGTCCGGCAGTGCGGCCGTGGAGGTCGCCGCCCCCATCACCGTCGCCGAGCAGGACCTGGTGCTGCGCCGCCTGCACGGGCTCTCCCCAATGGCCGGAACCGATCTGGACGCCCTGCTGCGCAACCTCGGCATCCGCACCCTCGTCGTCACCGGGGTCTCCTCGAACATCGCGATCCCGAACACCGTCTTCGACGCCGTGAACCTCGGCTACCAGGTCGTCGTACCCTCCGACGCCATCGCAGGCGTGCCCGCCGCCTGTACCGCCGAGGTGATCCGCAACTCCCTCTCCCTGGTCGCCGCGATCACCACGGCCCAAGCGCTCATCGATCAGTGGGCTCCCGCGCGCTGACCCCCGTAAGGCGGTCCGGTGCCGTTCCACGAACCGACCCGAACGAACCGATCCGAACGAACCGAACCGGTCCGCCGCCGGCCGCGCCGGCCCGTGCCCGTGCCTGTGAGGAGCTCTCAGGTCCCTCTCAGGCCTTCGCGCCGCCTGGGCGGATGCGCTTGTCCTCCTGCGGCTGGCGCGCGCGGCTGACGGGACCGAAGACGTCCCGGTCGTTGAGGAAGCCCTCGAGCGCGAAGGTGGCGGCCCCCAGGGTGACCGGGTTGTGCGGCAGCGCGCTTCGCCGCAGGGTCGCGGCCCGGTGCGGCACGCGCAGGGCGTGGTGGGTGACCGCCTCGTAGGTGGCCCGCAGGAGCCGCTCGCCGAGCAGGTCGACCACCTGGTTGCCGAGCACGAGCACCTGAGGGTTGACGAGGTTGATCAGGTTGGCCACGGCCGCGCCCAGGCAGCGGCCGGTGCGGTCGATCACCTCGGCGGCCACCGGGTCGTCCTGCGCCGCGGCGCGCGCGAGGGCCTCGACCGAGGCCGCGTCGTCCGCCAGTGCCGTCCGTTCGTCGCCGGGCGCCAGTTCGCGCCAGGTCTCGACGATCCCGCGGGTGCTGACGTACGCCTCCACGCAGCCCCGGTTGCCGCACGTGCACAGCCTGCCGTCCAGGGCGATGCAGGTGTGGCCCCACTCACCCGCGCTGTTGGTGAAGCCGCGGTACAGCTGTCCGCCGACGGCGATCCCGGCGCCCACACCGGCCCGCAGCGTGACCACGACCAGGTCGTCGACCTCGCGCCCCGCACCGAACCACATCTCGGCGACCGTGCTGGCCCGCAGTGGGTTGTCGAGCCACAGCGGGAGGCCGAGCCGCCCGTCGAGCAGGGACCGCAGCGGTACCTCGTGCCACGACCAGTACGGGGAGAACGACGAGACGCCGCCTTCGCGTTCGACCATGCCCGGCACGCTGACGCCGGCACCGAGCACCCGCTCCCGGGGCACCCCCGACCCCTTCAGCAGTTCGTCCACGCAGGCGGCGATCTGCTCGACCACCTCGGCGGGTTGGACATCGCCTTGCGGCAGGGGGCGTTCGACGGAGTGCCGGACGTGCAACGCCAGGTCGAACAGCTCCGCGTGGACGGAGGTTTCGGCGATGTCGATGCCGATGAGCGCGCCCCGGTCCGCGTTGACGGTCAGACGGGCGCGGGGCCGCCCCCCGCCGGAGTCCTCGTGGCCGGCCTGTACGAGGACACCGGCATCGAGCAGCTCGGCCGTCAGGTTCGCGACGGTGGCGAAGGACAGGCCGGTGGCCGCGGCGATGTCCTGCCGGCTCATCGCGCCCGGGCCCGCGTAGACGCGCCGCAAGACCTCGAACCGGTTGAGTCGGCGAATGTCCTGCGACGTGCGCGTGATCATCACTCGTGCCCTTCGTCGCCAGTGGTGGCCGGATTCCCGCCGGACTCCCCGTGGTCCTCTGCGGCCCCCCGTCCCCGCATCTTATTCAAAGGGTTGGAAGAACCAGCCCAGGGGTATTTACAACCGTTAGACGAAGCCGTAGTTTTTCGTCTCGTCGATCGAGGAGGACAGATGCTGCGACTCGGGGCCGTGCCCTGCTCACCCCCGCCCGGACGCCTTTCGGAAGGACCCGTCTGGGACGAACGCCGGGAAGAACTGCTCTGGGTGGACATCCCCGCAGGGCTGATCCACCGCGCCGCCCTCACCGCACGGCGCGCGGATTCCGGGCTGCCGGACCTCGCCCCCACCGGCACCCTGCGCCTGGACCGCCCGGTCGGCGCCGTCGTCCCGTGCGCGTCGGGCGCGCTGCTCGCCGCCGCGGGCGCCTCGTTCCTTCGCCTCGAAGACGGCCGCCCGCCCGTCGAGGTGGCCGTGCTCGACCTGCCGGGTGACGGCGTACGGCGACGCCTGAACGATGCCGCCTGCGACCCGGGAGGCCGGCTCCTCGCCGGGACGATGGCGTACGACGAGACGCCGGGCGCGGGCGCGCTCCACAGGCTGGACCGCGACGGCCCGGTCGTCACGCTGCTCGACTCCGTGACCATCTCCAACGGGCTGGGCTGGAGCCCGGACGGACGACTCCTCTACTACGCCGACAGCCCGACCGGACGCGTCGACGTCTTCGACTACGACCCCGAGTCCGGCACGCCGACCGGCCGGCGTCCGTTCGCGGTCCTCTCCCGCGGCGTCCCCGACGGCCTGGCCGTGGACGCCGACGGACGTGTCTGGGTCGCCGTGTGGGGAGGCGGCGAGGTCCGGGCCTACGCGCCCGACGGCACCCTCCACGCACGGGTGGAGGTACCGGCCTCGCACGTGACGAGCTGCGCCTTCGCCGGGCCGGACCTCGACGTCCTGGTGATCACCACGGCCGCCGAGGGCCTCGACGAGGAACGGCGGCGCGCCGAACCCGACGCGGGACGCCTCTTCGTCTGCCGTCCGGGTGTCACGGGGCTCCGCTCCACACCGTACGACGACACCTCCACCGCTCCCGCGGCGGTACGGCCGGCCCCGGCCGCCGGCCACTGACCGACCCGGCGCACCTGCGCACCGCCGCATCCTGCGCACTCCGTACACCCGTACACCCTGTGCACCCGTACCCCGCGCATCCTGCGCGCCCCGCACCGTCCGAACCGTGAGGAAGCACCCGACCATGACCACCCCGCACGCGGGTCTGCGCGCCGCCCTGGACGCCGTCCCCGTCATCGCGATCCTGCGCTCCCACTCCGCCGAGCGCTTCGCCGAAGTGACCGACACCCTGCGGACCGCGGGGATCCGCGCTGCCGAATTCACCCTCACCACGCCCGGTGCGCTCGACGCGCTGCGCGAGTACGCGGCCGACGCCCCGCCGGGGCTCGCGCTGGGCGCCGGGACGGTGATCACGCCCGCCGACGCCCAGCGGGCGGTCGAAGCCGGAGCCACCTACCTGATCACCCCGACGACCTGCACCGACGTCATCGCGGAGGCGATCCGGCTGGAGGTCCCGGTCCTCGCCGGCGCGTACTCCCCGACCGAGATCCTCACCGCCTGGCGGGCGGGCGCCACCATGGTCAAGCTCTTCCCCGCCGCCACCGGCGGACCGGAGTACCTCCGGGCGGTGCGGGCCCCGCTCCCCGACATCCCGCTGGTCCCGACCGGGGGCATCGGCCTCGCCGACGCTCCCGGTTACCTCGCCGCGGGCGCCGCCGCGCTCGGGGTCGGCGGCCCGTTGGTCGGCGACGCCTGCGAAGGCGGCGACCTCGCCGCCCTGAGCGAGCGCGCGTCCGCGTTCCTGCACGGGATCGGCCGATGACGGCCGCCGCCCCTACTCCCAAGGCCCCCACAAGTCCCACGGCCCCCGCCCTCGTCACCCTCGGCGAGGCCATGGCGGTGGTCGCCGCCACGGAACCGGGACCACTCGCCACGCATGCGCCCCTGCGCCTGGGCTACGCGGGCGCCGAGGCGACCGTCGCCATCGGTGTCAGCCGCCTGGGGCACACGGCGTCCTGGACGGGTCGCGTCGGACAGGACGCGGCGGGGGCCATGATCCTCGCCGGGCTGCGGGCCGAAGGCGTCGACGTCTCGCGCAGTCTGACCGACCCCGAGGCCCCCACCGGCCTGATGCTCCGCGAGCGCCGGACCGCCGACCGCCTCCGTGTCACCTACTACCGCGCGGGGCTCGCCGGTTCCCGGTTGTCACCCGACGACGTGGACGAGCAGCTGTTCGCTCAGGCCCGGGTGCTCCACATCACCGGCATCACCCCCGCGCTGAGCGGCACCGCCCGCGCCGCGGTCGAGCGCGCGCTCACGATCGCCCGCGCGGCCGGTGTGATGGTCTCCTTCGACGTCAACCACCGCGACCGGCTGTGGAGCCGCAGCGATGCCGCGACCACGCTCGCCGGCATCCTCCCGTACGCCGACATCGTGTTCGCCGGGCCGGAGGAGGCGTCCCTCTTCGTGGCGCAGGACGAGCCGCGGCGCATGGCGCGGGCCCTCACCCGGCTCGGCCCCGGGCAGGCCGTCCTCAAACTCGGCGCCGAGGGAGCGCTCGCGGCGGTCGGGGACGAGATCTTCGTCCAGCCGGCGATCCCCGTGACCGCCGTGGACCCCATCGGTGCGGGCGACGCCTTCGTCGCCGGGTACCTCGCGGGAGTCCTCGACGGCGCCACCACGGCCGAACGTCTCCGGCTCGCCGCCCTGTGCGGATCCTTCTGCGTCTCCGTCCGCGGCGACTGGGAGGGCCTTCCGCGCCGGGACGAACTCGGCCTGCTCGCCGCCCAGGACGTGAGCCGCTAGAGCCTCCCGGTCCACCGGTCCACCGGTCCACCGGTCCACCGGTCCACCGGTCCACCGGTCCACCGGTGCGCCGGCCCGCCGTCCCCCGCATCCGAACCCACCCCCACCCCACAGGAACACACCCATGAACCGTTTCTCCGGACAGACAGCCGTCGTCACCGGCGCGGCCTCCGGCATCGGCGCCGCCAGCGCCGTACGCCTCGCCGCCGAAGGCGCGGCCGTCGTCGTCTCCGACATCGCCGACGGGCCCGGAGAGGCCGTTGCCGCTGCCATCCGTGGCGACGGCGGCCAGGCCGTCTACGTACGCTGCGACGTCTCCTCCGAAGCGGACTGGACCGCCCTGCGCGAGCAGGTCCACGCCCACTTCGGTCCCGTGAGCATCCTCCACAGCAACGCCTTCATCCACACGCCCGCCGCCGCCCACGAACTCTCCGTCGCCACCTGGGACCGCGAGATGGCCGTCAACCTGCGGGCCCTCTACCTCGCCACCCGCACCTTCCTCGACGACCTGCGCACCGAGCGCGGCAGCCTCGTCGCCACCTCCAGCGTGCACGCCGACTTCGGACTGCCCGGATACCCGGCCTACGCCGCCGCCAAGGGCGGCATGTGCGCCCTGGTGCGCCAGTTCGCCGTCGAGTACGGGCCGGAGGTGCGTTTCAACTCCGTCCTCCCCGGCCCGATCCTCACCGACGTGTGGAACGACGTGGACGAGGAGGGGCGACGGCTCTCCGCCGCCGCCACCGCGCTGGGCCGGCTCGGCCGGCCGGAGGAAGTGGCGTCCGCCGTCGCCTTCCTCGCGTCCGCCGACGCCGCCTACATCACCGGAACGAACCTTGTCGTCGACGGCGGCTGGTCCGTGAAGAAGGAGTCGAAGTGAAGATCACCTCCCTGCGCACCCACCTGGTCGCGCCCCGCTGGTGCTTCCTGCGCATCGACACGGACGAGGGCATCACCGGCTGGGGCGAGCCGGTGGTCGAGGGCCGTGCCCACACCGTCGCCGCGGCCGTCGACGAACTGGCCGACTACCTGATCGGCAAGGACCCGATGCGGATAGAGGACCACTGGCAGGTCCTCACCAAGGGCGGCTTCTACCGCGGCGGCCCCGTCCTCTCCAGCGCGGTCGCCGGCATCGACCAGGCCCTCTGGGACATCACGGGCAAGGCCCTCGGCGTCCCCGTGTGGCAGCTCCTCGGCGGCAACGTCCGTGACCGCGCCCGCATGTACAGCTGGATCGGCGGCGATCGGCCGGACGACGTCGTCCAGGAAGCCCTGGAACGCCAGGGGCAGGGCTTCACCGCGATCAAGATGAACGCCTCGGCGCAACTGCGGCTCATCGACACGCCCGAGGCCGTGCACGGCATCGTGGAGCGTGTCGCGTCCGTCCGCCAGGCCGTCGGTGACCGTTTCGACATCGCGGTCGACTTCCACGGTCGGCTCACCGCGCCCATGGCCCGCCGGGTCCTGCCGCTCCTGGAGCCGTACCTGCCGTTCTTCGTCGAGGAGCCGGTCGTTCCCGAGATGAGCGACCACATCGGCGACATCGTCCGCTCCACCAGCATCCCCATCGCCACCGGTGAACGCCTCTACTCCCGCTGGGACTTCAAAAAGGTCCTCGCGCAGGGGATCGCCGTCGCCCAGCCGGACCTCTCGCACGCGGGCGGCATCTCCGAGGTCCGCCGGATCGCCGCCATGGCCGAGGCGTACGACGTTTCGCTCGCCCCGCACTGCCCGCTCGGCCCGATCGCACTCGCGGCCTGCCTCCAGGTCGGCTTCGCCGCGCCCAACCTGCTGATCCAGGAACAGAGCCTCGGCATCCACTACAACACCGGCTCCGACCTCCTCGACTACCTCGTAGACCCCTCGGTCTTCCGGTACGAGGACGGACACGTCGCCCTGCCGACGGGCCCGGGCCTCGGGATCGAGGTCGATGCGAAGGCGGTCGAGCGGGCCGCCGAGACCGGCCACCGCTGGCGCAACCCGGCGTGGCGCCGCGACGACGGCTCCCTCGCCGAGTGGTAGGAGAACGGACGACGGGAGGGGGCGGGCTCACGAGAGCCCGCCCCCTCCCGGGGTTCGCCGGACGAGGAATCAGCGGTGGGAGAGCCAGCCCGCGGCCGGCAGGAGCTTGCTGTCGTAGTCGAACAGGGCCTGGTTCTCCCATCCGTTGCCGGAGCCCGGATCGGCCGGGTCCCAGCCGTTGCCGGTGACGGCGGTCCAGGTCGGCTCCCAGTACACGACACCGAGGCCGCGGCCGCCGGGCACCGCCTCGACGACGTTCATCACGTCCCGCAGCCACGCGGACTGCCCGGCCGTGCTCGCCGGGTAGCCGGTGACCAGTTCGGCCGTGGTGTCGATGATGTTCTCGTGGGCGTCCTCGCTGTCCAGCCGGAAGGGGTAGGCGGTCTCGACGACGAGGACCTTCTTGCCGTAACGGGAGGAGATGTCGTCCAGGTTGGCCTGCAGCGAGGACAGCGCGCCGTGCCAGTACCCGTAGAAGGACAGCGCGATGACGTCGTAACTCACGCCCTGCGCCGTCGCGTTGTCGAACCACCAGCGGTACAGCGAGTTGTCGCCGCCGTGCGCGAGATGCAGCGCCACCTGGGTGGAGGAGGAGACCGCCTTGGCGGCCGAGGCGCCCGACTTCAACAGCCCGGCGAGCTGGGGCCAGTTGGTCGTCGACCCCTCGGGCCAGAGCATGCCGGTGTTGGTCTCGTTGCCGATCTGCACCATGTCGGCCGTGGTGCCCTGCGCCTTCAGGGCGTTCAGTACGTCGTAGGTGTGCTGGTAGACGTCCGTCGTGAGCTGCGCGTACGAGTGTCCCGACCAGGCGGCGGGCTTGGTCTGGGCGCCGGGGTCGGCCCAGATGTCGGAGTAGTGGAAGTCGACGAGGAGCTTCATGCCCTGGGCCTTGATCCGCTTGGCCGTCGCCAGGACGCGGGCCTTGTCGTTGTAGCCGTCGGCCGGGTTCACCCACACCTTGAGCCGGCCGTAGTTGGCGCCGGCGGACTTCAGGACCGTCAGGGCGTCACCGGTGGCGCCGCCGCTCGTGCGGTAGACGCCGCCGAGGTCCTCGCTCTTCTTCAGCGAGGAGACGTCGACCCCCTTGACCGCGAGCCCGGTCGAACCGGCAGTGAAGGTCAGATCGTCGACGTTGAGCCAATTGCCGGCCTTGGCATCCGAGTTGACGCTGACCGTGCACTGGCCGCCGGTCACCGTCACCGAGGTCACGAGGCGTATCCAGGCCCCGTTGGAGGTGGGCGGCAGATCGGTGCGCTGCTCGGCGGAGCCGCAGTTGCGCAGGGCCAGGTAGGCGGAGTTCTGGCCGCCGCCGGAGCGCACCCAGGCGCTGAGCGTATAGCTGCCGGCGCTCAGCCCGGACAGGTACTGGTAGGTCTCCACCTTGTACGCGGACGCCGACCAGTGGGTGAGCCGGTATCCGCCGCTGTGGCCGCCGGACTCGGTGAACGAGGCGGCGCTCTGGCCGGTCGCCGAATACGTGGTCCAGCCCGCCGGGGTGGCGGCGGCGGTGCCGTCGGCCTCGAAGCCGGTGTTGGCCAGGGTGGCTGCCGCCTGCGCCGGCTGGGCGGACAGCAGGGCCAGGAGCAGGGCGCCGAGTGCGGTGACGGCGGCGGCTCGCTGCCGGGTTCCTCTCGGCCGCGTTCTCCGCGGCGGGTTCGGCCCTCTCAGCAGGTTCCGCAGGGGTGTGCTTCGTACGGCGTGCATCGTCGATGTCCCTTCGACGGCGGCGGATGGGGGCGCCCGCGGGGCGGCCGTGAGGTGGCCGCCCCGCGGGGGATTCGGGGGATGCGGTCAGGCATCCAGTCGTACGACGCGGACCGCACCGGCCGGGACGGTGAGCTTCCCGTTGACCGGCGCGCCGCCCAGGAGCTCGGTGCCGGAACCCTCCAGCGGCACCTCGGCCTCCCGGTCGCAATGGTTGAGGGCGAAGAGGTACCGGCCGCCGTCACCGGAGCGGCGGACGACCTCCACGTCACGGGGGAGCGCGCCGCGCGCGCCGATCCCGGCGTCCTCGCAGGCGGCGGCGATGATCGTGTCCAGGGAGGCCGCGTCGAGCCGGGTGGAGACGTACCACGCGGTGCCCCGGCCCAGCCGGTGGCGGGTGACGGCGGGCCCGCCCGCGGCCGGTCCGTCGGTGTACGTCCACACGGTCTCGGCCCCGCGGGGCACGACGAACTCGGTCCACACGTCGGCGCTGAGCGAGGCTCCGCCCGGCCCGTCGATCCGGACGGTCTCGCCGTCGAGCAGCGGCGACCACTCCTCGACGGTCAGGCCGAGGACCTCGCGCAGGGCGCCCGGATAGGGCCCGGGGTGCACGGCGTCGTGCTCGTCGACGATCCCGGAGAAGTACGAGACGACGAGCGTGCCGCCGTTCTCCACGTACGCGCGCAGGTTGCGCCCGGCCGCCTCGGTGGCGAGGTAGAGCGCGGGAACGACCACCAGCGGGTAGGCGGACAGATCGGCCTCGGGGTGGGCGAAGTCGACCGTCAGGTGCCCGTCGTACAGCGACTCGTAGAAACTGTCGGCGCGCTCGCGCGCCTGGTGGGCCTCGCTCGGGCGCCACTCCAGGCTCTGCGCCCACCAGGACTGCCAGTCCCACACCATGGCGACGTCGGGAACGGTGCGTGTGCCGCGCACCTCGGCCAGCGCGCCGATGTCACCGCCCAGGCGGACCACCTCGCGCCAGACGCGGGTGTCGGTGCCCCCGTGCGGGAGCATCGAGGAGTGGAACTTCTCGGCGCCGCGCCGGGATTGACGCCACTGGAAGAACATCGCGCCTTCGGAGCCGCGGGCGACGTGGGCGAGTGAATTGCGGGCCATCTCGCCGGGGCGCTTGGCCGGGTTGCGGGGCTGCCAGCTGACGCCGCTGGTGGAGTGTTCGAGGAGCAGCCAGGGGGCGCCGCCCGCGACGGAGCGGGTGAGGTCGGCGGCCATGGCGAGGTTGACGTGGGTGCGCCGGCCGTCGGTGATGAGGTAGTGGTCGTTGGTGACGAGGTCGACCTCGCGGCCCCAGGCCCAGTAGTCGATCGCATCGCACTGGCTGAGCGCGGTCATGAAGTTGGTGGTGACGGGGGTGCCGGGCGCGAGCCGGTGCAGGATGTCCCGTTCCCTCATGAAGTTCTCGCGCAGGGTGGCATCGGCGAAGCGCCGGTGGTCGAGCTGCTGCGCCGGATTGCCGACGGTGGGCGTGGCGCTCGGCAGGCCGATCTGCTCGTACGCGGTGTAGCGCTGGCCCCAGAACGCGGTGCCCCAGGCCTCGTTGACCGCCTCGAGGGATCCGTACGCGTCCTGGAGCCAGCGGCGGAAGTGGGCGGCGCAGCCGCGGCAGTAGCAGGCGCTGATGGGGACCCCGTACTCGTTGTGGACGTGCCAGAGCGCGAGCGCGGGGTGGCTGCCGTAGCGGCGGGCGAGTTCGGTGGTGATGCGGGCGGCGGCCTCGCGATAGGCGGGGGAGCTGGGGCAGATCGCCCCGCGCGACCCGTAGGAGTAGCGCACGCCCTCGCGGCTGACCGGCAGCGCCTCGGGGTGGGCGCGGTAGAACCAGGCGGGCGGCGCCACGGTGGGCGTCCCCAGGTCGACCCGGACGCCGTTCTCGTGCAGCAGGTCGAGCAGCCGGTCGAGCCAGCCGAAGTCGTATCGGCCGGGCTCCGGTTCCAGCAGGGCCCAGGAGAAGATGCCGACGCTCACCAGGGTGACGCCGGCCTCCCGCATCAGCCGGACGTCCTCCTGCCAGACGCTTTCCGGCCACTGTTCGGGGTTGTAGTCCCCGCCGAAGGCAAGTCGGTGCAGGCCCGTGGGAGTGGTCTGCGGCATGAGTCTCTCCTGGAGTGTCAGCATCTGAAAGCCAGTCGGCTGGGAGCCTCAACTGGGAACGTGCACACATCTGATCTCGATGTTGCAACGCAAGATAACCGCAGAGGAACAAGCATTGACAAGTGTCCGGAACGTTTCTCTACTGTGAACGATCACAGATGCATGGTCGGCCTCCCCGTCTGAGGGTGAGGCCCTTTCGGTCAGGGAGAAGTACCCCATGCCCCACGCGACGTACCGCGGCCTCGCCGCCGCCATCGCCGTCCTCCTCGGTCCGCCAACGATTCCGGCCTCTTCGCCGGTCTCGCCCAGCAGGCCGGCGCCCGGTGGTGGACCACCGAGGGACAGAAGTGGAAGGTCGGGATCGACGACGCGGCCACCAAGAAGGTCGCCGACTTCTGGGGCGGCCTGGTGGCGGAGGGCGCCGTGGACAACCAGCCGATGTACACCCCCGCCTGGAACAACGCGCTCAACACCGGCGCGCAGATCGGCTGGGTCAGCGCCGTCTGGGCCCCGGGCGTCCTGACCACCGCCGCGCCCGACACCAGCGGCAAGTGGGCCATGGCCCCGCTGCCCCAGTGGGACACCTCGAAGCCCGCCACCGGCAGCTGGGGCGGATCCAGCACCGCCGTCACCACCGACTCGAAGCACAAGGCCGCCGCGGCGAAGTTCGCGACCTGGCTGAACACCGACCCCGAGGCGCTCGCCGCGCTGGTCAAGGAGGGCGGCATCTACCCGGCCGCCACCGCCGCCCAGACCGGCGGGGCGCTCGCCAAGGCACCCGATTTCTTCGCCAACCAGCCCGACTTCTACACGAAGGCCGCGGAGATAGCGAAGACCACCGCCCCCGCCGCCTGGGGCCCCAACGTGAACGTGGCCTACACCTCCTTCAAGGACGAGTTCGGCAAGGCCGCCAAGGCCAAGTCCGGCTTCGGCTCAGCCCTGACCGCCATGCAGGGCGCCACCGCGGCGGACCTGAAGAAGCAGGGCTTCGAGGTCGCCCAGTGACGCAGCCCCCCACGGGCGTGCGCCGGTCGTACGGGGTCAAGGCGGCCCCGTACGGCTTCCTCCTTCCGGCGGCCGTCCTCTTCGCCCTCTTCTTCGCGCTGCCCATCGGCTACGCGATCTGGCTCAGCTTCCACCGGATCGAGGTCAAGGGGCTCGGTCTGGGCAAGGGGGCCAAGACCGAGGTCTGGGCCGGCCTGGCGAACTACACCGCCGCCCTCACCGACTCCGAGCTCGGCCACAGCGCCCTGCGGATCCTCGGCTACGGGTCGATCGTCGTCCCCGTCATGCTGGGCCTGGCCCTGCTGTTCGCCCTCCTGCTCGACTCCGAGCAGGTGCGGGCCCGATCCTTCGCGCGGCTCGCGATCTTCCTGCCGTACGCGGTTCCCGGGGTCATCGCGGCCCTGTTGTGGGGCTTCCTGTACCTGCCCGACGTGAGCCCCTTCCACCACCTGCTCAAGACCCTCGGGCTGCCGCAGCCGGACCTGATGGACGGCGGACCGCTGTACCTGGCCATGTCGAACATCGCCGTCTGGGGCGGCACCGGCTTCAACATGATCGTGATCTACACCTCGCTGCGCTCCCTGCCCGTGGAGGTGTACGAGGCGGCCAGGCTCGACGGCTGCTCGCAGCTGCAGATCGCCCTGCGCATCAAGATCCCGATGGTGGCGCCCTCGCTGGTGCTGACCTTCTTCTTCTCGATCATCGCCACCCTCCAGGTGTTCAACGAGCCGACCACGCTCCGGCCGCTCACCAACGGCATCCCCACCACCTGGAGCCCCCTGATGAAGGTCTACAACGACGCCTTCGTCGGCGGGAACATCCACGCCGCCTCGGCCACCGCCGTCGTCCTGGCCCTCGCGACCTTCATGCTGTCCTTCGCCCTCCTCAAGGTCTCCAACCGCCGTACGAAGCAAGGAGCAACCCGATGACCGGGCTCGCCTCCCCGGTACGCACGCGCAAGGCCGCCCCGGCCGCCGGCACCACCCCCGGGACCTCCCAGGGACCGCCGCGCCCGCGCCGCACCGCCCTGCTGCCGACCGCCGCCCTGGTGCTCGGCGCGCTGTACTGCCTGCTGCCCGTCGCCTGGGTCCTGGTCGCCTCCACCAAGTCGGGCGCCGAGCTGTTCTCCACGTTCACCTTCCTGCCCGGCGACTCCTTCGGCGACAACGTCGCGGACCTGGGCGCGTACCGCGACGGCATCTACTGGCGGTGGATGGGCAACTCCGTGTTCTACGCGGGACTGGGCGCCGTACTGTCCACCGTGGTGTCGGCGTTCGCCGGCTACGCCCTGGCCGTCTACCGCTTCCGCGGCCGCGAGACCTTCTTCAACCTGATCCTCACGGGCGTTCTGATGCCCCCGGTGATCCTCGCCATCCCGCAGTACCTGCTGATGGCGCAGGCCGACATGACGGACACGTACCTCTCCGTCCTGCTGCCGCTCATCCTCTCCCCGTACGGCGTCTACCTCGGCCGGATCTACGCCGAGGCCGCCATCCCCATGGAACTGGTCGAGGCCGGCCGGATGGACGGCGCGGGGGAGTGGCGGATCTTCCTGAGGATCGCGGTCCCGATGATGTCCCCCGGGCTGGTGACGATCTTCCTCTTCCAGTTCGTGGCCATCTGGAACAACTTCCTGCTTCCGTTCATCATGCTCGGCGACGACGAGAAGTTCCCCATGACGGTCGGCCTGTTCACCCTGCTGAAGCAAGGCGCGGGCCAACCCGCCCTCTACACGCTGGTGATCACCGGTGCGCTCCTCGCGATCATCCCGCTCGGCGCCCTCTTCCTGGTCATCCAACGGTTCTGGAGCCTTGACCTGCTCTCCGGCGCCGTAAAGTCCTGAAGCACAGGGGAGCGAGGGGAAACACAGCATGAGCACAGAAGCGAGCAGGCGTCGCCCGGCGACGATCCACGACGTGGCACGCGAGGCGGGTGTTTCGCGCGGCACCGTCTCCCGTGTCCTCAACGGCGGGCACTACGTCAGCCCCACCGCGAAAGCGGCCGTCGACGCCGCGATCCGCAGAACGGGCTACGTCGTCAACCGGCACGCCCGCTCGCTGATCACCGGCAAGTCCGGCTCCGTGGCCTTCCTGCTGACCGAACCGCAGGAGCGCTTCTTCGAAGACCCGAACTTCAACGTGCTCCTGCGGGCCTGCAGCCAGGCGCTCGCCGCCCAGGACGTGCCCCTGCTGCTGATGATCGCGGGCACCGAGGACGAACGCCGGCGCAACCTCCGCTACATCGAAGCCGGCCACGTGGACGGCGTCCTCCTGATCTCCAGCCACTACGGCGACCCCGTCGTGGCCCGGCTGCACCAGGCGGGCGTCCCGGTCGTCGCCTGCGGCAGGCCGCTCGGCCAGAGCGCCAAGATCGGCTACGTCGCCGCCGACGACCGCGACGGCGCCCGCGACATGGTGCGCCACCTGTACGAGTCGGGCAGGCGCCGGATCGCCACCGTCACCGGCCCGCTCGACACCCCCGGAGGGGTCGAACGCCTCGCGGGCTACCGGGAGACGCTCAGCGAATACGGCCTGCCCGTCGACGACGCGCTGATCGTCACCGGCGACTACAGCCGCGCGAGCGGCGAGGAGGCGGCGCGCCTGCTCCTGGAGCGCGCCCCGGACCTCGACGCCGTCTTCGTGGCCTCGGACCTGATGGCCCAGGGTGTCCTCGACACCCTGGCCCGGGCGGGCCGCCGGGTCCCCGAGGACATCTCCGTGGGAGGGTTCGACGACTCCCCGGCGGCGCTCTCCTCGCGGCCCTCGCTCACGACGATCCGCCAGCCCTGGGACCGGATCAGCACCGAGATGGTGCGGATGCTCCTCGCCCGGATAGCGGGGGAGGAGCCGGCCGCGGTCATCCTGCCCACGGAGCTCATCCGCCGCGAATCGGCGTAGAGCCCCCAAGGACCCGGAGCCGTACGGGGCTTGAGACTCGTACGGCTCCCGGCCCACGACCCGTCAGTTCATCGTCGAACCGATCGTCGTCGAACCGGTCGTCAGGAACGTGGTCGCCGGGAGCGAACCGTCCGACTTCCTGGCGCCGTACGCGCTGGTGGCGTCCTTGCCGAGGAAGGGCGGGGTCGCGATTCCCGAGTCCCAGTTGTTGGCCGCCGAGACGACCGAGGAGCCGCGCTGGGCGAGCCCCGAGCCGTTGTTCACGGCCAGGTTCCGGGCCAGCCGCGCCGCTCCGGTCGCGAAGTAGTAGCCCCACTTCCCGTTGGCGTAGGCGGTCGTACGGTTGATGACGATGGCGCCCCTGTTGCTGTTCTCGGTGAAACCGTTGCCCGCGTTGTCCCAGGCCGCCGAGTTGTTGACGACATGGGCGACGACCTCGCCGTCGCCCCCCAGCTTGTAGCCGTTGCCGTCCCCCGCGAAGGCGGAGTCCGACCACCGGTTCTTGCCGTTTCCGTACGACCAGGTGTGCTCGATCGTCACGGGGCTGGACCAGGACCACAGGTCGATGCCGTCGTCGGAGTTGTTGAAGAGCCGTGCCCCGGTGATCAGGTTGCCGGTGCCCGAACCGAACTTGACGGCGAGTCCGTCGGCGTTCTCACCGTGGTTGGCCGCGTCGTAATGGCCGTAGGAGTCAAGGTTCCTGACGGTGTTGTTGTTCGTGTCGTCGCCGGTGAGCGTGAAGCCGGAGTCCCCGCCGTTGATCGTCCTGATGCCGGACCATTCGGTGCCGGTGCAGGAGGTGCAGACCACGGCGCTGTCGGGGGAGTTCTGGAAGGTGATGCCGGAGACGGTCCAGTAGTCGGCGGTCAGCTTGAAGATCCAGGACCCGGCGGGCAGCTTCGAGCCGTCGATCTTCACCGTCTCGGAACCGTAGGGCTGGAGCCGGATGCGGCTGCTCGCGGTGCCGTTGGCGGTGGACTGGAGGGTGGCGGTCGGGTAGTAGGTGCCGCCGCGGACCTGGATGACCGTGCCGGGCGCGGCGTTCTTGACCGCGCCGGCCAGCTCGGTCGCGGTGGTGACGACGACGGTCGCGGCATGGGCGGGGGAGGCCAGCGCGCCGAGGCCGGCGGTGGTGGCGAGGAGGGACAGGACGATGAGGGTGCTCTGCTTGGTTCCGTGGCGAGACATGACGGGTGGTCCTCTCGTAGGTCAGGAACGGGCGGGCAGGGGACGCCAGTCGGCGAGATAGCGGGCCGGAGTGGCCGACCCGGCCTGCGAGGCGGTGAGTTGAGGGCGGTTCTGCGGGACGTCGCGCTCCGCGCCCGGACCGGTGTTGCGGTACTCCGCGAAGCGCTGGGCCTGCCACGGATGAGCGTCCCGCATGTTCGCGTACGGCGCGGTGGCGTCGATGCCGGGACCCAGGACGCTGTCGCGGACCACGAGGGACGGCCAGGCGGTCGGATCCGAGCCGGGAACCCAGGGCCGGGCCAGCTTGTAGAAGCCGTCCGGTGCCTCGCTGGTCACCCGGCAGCGGAGGGCCAGGAGACCGTACGGGTTGACGCGGGCGGTGGAGGGGGCGAAGACGAAGCCGTACGGGGCGCCCGCCAGATCGGTGCGGAGCACGGTACGGAAGTGGCAGTGTTCGAACACCGCGCGGGCCCTGCCGAAGACGAAGTCGACGTCGCCCTCGATGTAGCAGTGCGCGAAGTACTGGCGGGCGACGGTGTCCAACGCCATCGAGTCGGTGTAGAGGGTGTCCTGATGCCCGAGGAACCGGCAATGGAAGAAGGCGGACCGGTCGCCCTGGACCTTGATCGCGACTGCCTGCGTGCCGGGATTCCCGGGGAGGTCGGTGCGCAGGAAGTCGTTCGCGAAGGTGATCCACTGCGCGGTGAACCCCTCCGCCTGGACGGTCGTGGTCGCCGAACCGGTCGTGCCGTACGTGCCGCCGTCGGGCCGGGCCGTGCCGGCCGCGTTGTCGTACACGACGACGACGTCACGGGGGTTCTCGTTCGCGCCGATCCAGGTCATGGCGGTGCGGGTCGGGCCGACGGCGACGGTCTCCCGGTACGTGCCCGGAGCGAGGACCAGCGTCCAGCCGGGGCCGCCCGCCGCGTTCACCGCGGCCTGGACGCTGGTGTGGTCTCCGAGGCCGCCCGGGTGGACGTATAGGGTGCGCTCGCTGAGCCGGGCGGCGGGCGAACCGAACCGGCCGAACGGGCCGGCCCCCGCGAGGGCGGCCGCGGGACCGGCGGCCAGGGCGAGCGCGAACGCCGCTCCGGCGCCGGCGGTGAGCAGGGAACGGCGGCCGACGACCGCTCGTGGGTGGTGCGAGGGCATGGGGAAGCTCCTTCGCTGCGAACGGGGAAACGGGGGAACGCGGCAACGGGGGATCGGCGGAACCGCGGAACGGGGGGCGGAGAACGGCCGCCGGAAGGTCAGCGCGGGCGGCCCGCGCCCGCGCGGTGGTCGACGAGGCCGGGCACGGCCTGTGGTGCGTCGACCCGCGTGCGCAGGGACGGCGTCCAGCCCGCGTCGGCGCGCAGGACCTCGCCGGGGAACTGGGCGTTGTGGACCGCGAGGAGGTCGACCGGCGCACCGTTGACGAGGTTGCCCGCGGTGGTGACCGGGGCGTCCTTCCACTTCTTGAGGATCTTTCCGGCCTGGACGCCGCCGGTGAGCGTGAAGGCGTTCTTCTCCGCGACGAGCTGGGACTCGATGCCGATGCCCAAGCTGTAGGAGTAGGCCGAACCCGGAACGACGAAGTGGTTGTTGTACGCGTCGACCTTGCCGAAGCGGACCCGCGGCGCCCTCTCGACGACGTTCTCGAAGAGGTTGTGGTGGAGGGTGGTACGCAGCTTGCCGCGATCGGTGGCGCCGGCGCTGTCGCTGTTGCCTATCATCAGCGTCTTGTCGTGGTCGGCGAAGACGTTCCAGGAGACGGTGACCAGGTCGGCGCCGCGCACGATGTCCAGCTCGCCGTCGTGTTGCTGGTAGGGCTCACCGTAGTACGAGGGCAGCGAACTGTCCGGGTGGGCTCCGTCGGTGAACGTGTTGTGGTCGATCCACACGTGGGTGGAGCCGTACACGACCACGCTGTCGTACTCGGAGTTCCACGCCCCCGTCGCCCCGTCGGTCGGGTCCCACTGGGGGAAGCAGTCGAGCGGGCTCTCCACGGTCAGGTTGCGGACGACGACGTTGTCGACGCCCTGGACCTGAAGGCTGCCGCCGGTGATGCCGGCGTTCCGGCCGACGCCGACGATCGTCGTGTTGGCGGGGACGTACGCCTTGATGGCCTTGCCCTGCGCCTTCGCGGAGACGGCGCGCAGATCCTCCTGCTCCCCGCTGACCTCGTTCTCGTAACCCCAGACCGCGGGGTCGTAGGCGGCGAGGTACGCCGCGAAGTCGTACCCGGGTGCCTCGAAGGCCGCGCAGCCGGCGGCCGTGGCGTTCAGTGTTCCCACGACCTTGACGATCCGAGGCTCGGTGCCCGCGACGGCGAGCGCCGCTCGCAAACCCTCCCACGTGGTGACGGTGAAGACGCGGGAGGCGGGGGCCTCGGCGCCGCCCCTGGTTCCCGTGCCGTCCGACGCCCAGCCGTCACCGGCCGGAAGCGCCTGACGGGCGGGGTCGGGCGCGGCCGGGCCGGCGTGCGCGGCGGACGTGGGACCGGTGACGCCCAGGACGAGGGCAGCGGCGCCCACCGCCCATACCCGTGTGTGTCGCATGCTCAGCTCTCCTCGGAATCGGGCCAGGTGATCCATGGGGCGGGGACTTCCTCGTCGATGCGGCGGGTGTCGCCCGGTGCGAGGGCGTGGGTGTGCAGGAGTCCGGCGGCGATCAGCCGGGCCACGGCGATCGCGCCCGGCGGGTTGAAGTGGGTGTTGTCCTGCTCGGTCGCCGTCCAGTTGAAGTACGTCTTCGTGGTCTCGGGGCCGAGCTCCTGCCAGAGCGCCAAGGACTGCTCCTGGACGTCCAGGAGGGCGACGCCCTCCTCCTGGGCCACCTGCCGCATCGCGGCCGGGTACTCCCCGTGGGTGCGAAGGGCGGCGCCGCCCGCGTCGAACCTGCGGCGCTCGACCGGGGTGGCGAGGACCGGCAGGGCACCGCGCTCGCGCGCGCCGTCGACGTACCGGCACAGGTTGTCCTGATAGGTGGTCCAGGGCTCGGTGTAACGGGTGGGGTCGCCGGCCTTCTCGTCGTTGTGGCCGAACTGGATCAGCAGGAGGTCTCCGGGCCGGATCACCTCCAGGATCGCGGTCAGCCGGCCCTCGTCGATGAAGCTCTTGGTGCTGCGGCCGTTGACCGCGTGGTTGGCGACCGTCACGTCCTCGTGCAGGAAGAAGGGCAGTGCCATGCCCCACCCGGTCTCCGGGGCGGCGTCGGCGTACTTCTGCGCGGCCGTGGAGTCGCCAGCGACGTAGAGGGTGCGCATGCGCTTGTTTCCTCGGGGGAGGGCCGCGGCGGGGGTCGCGGCCAGGGCCAGCACGAGCCCCGTCCCGGCGGTGACCGCCCGGCGGCGGGTGAGGGTCACTTCTTCGGCGTCTTCCACTCGGCCTGCGCCGTGTTCAGCTGCTCGGCGAGGCTGTCCAGGAACTCCTTCGGCGTGGACTTGCCGAGCAGGACCTTCTGGAAGGCGGGTTCGTTGTCGGCTTTGGAAATGGTGTTCCAGTCGGGCAGGTAGTACGGCAGCTGCACGATCGTGGCCTTGCCGCTGAAGAGGACCTCGGCGGCGAGCTTGGTCGGCTCGGCCTTCTGGATCCAGGCGTCCTGGGCCGCCTCGGTGTTGGCCGGGATCGCGCCCGCCGACTCGTTCCACTTGCTGTTGGAGGCGTGCGAGGCGGCGAACTCGATGAACTTCCAGGCCGCCGCCTTGTTCTTGCTCGACGAGAACAGGGCGAGACCGTCGACCGGGTTGGAGACCTGCACCCGGGTGCCGTCGTCCGTGGTCGGGTTCGGGATGCCACGGAACTTCTGCGTGCCGAGCGCCTTCACATGGTCTTTGTACGAGCCCAGGTTGTGGCTCAGCATGCCGATCTCGCCGCTGTCCCACTGGGAGACCATCTTGGTGAAGTCGTTGTTGACGTCGGCCGCCGGGGTGTTCTTCTTGAACAGGCCCACGTACTTCTCCAACGCGGCCACGTTCCTGGGGTCGTTGACCGTGGTCCTGTCACCCTCCCAGAAGCTGGTGACCGCGCTTTGGCCGTACATGGCGTCCAGCGCCTGGGCGATGGAGCCCGCGCCGCCGCGGATGGTGTAGCCGAACTTGTTCGCGTCCTTCCGCGTCAGCTTGTCGGCCGCCGCGTAGAAAGCGGACCAGGTGTCGGGCACCTGGAGGCCGGCCGCCTCGAACAGGTCCGTGCGGTAGTAGAGGACACCGTTGCTGGCGGAGGTGGGAACGCTGAAGAGCTTGCCCCTGCCCCCCGCGGACTTCACGCTCTCCAGCATCCCCGCGTTGAGCTTGCCCTTGAGCGCGCCGCCGTCGACCCGGGAGTCGAGCGGCTCCAAGGCGTTCTGCGCGGTGATCCCGGCGAGCATCGCCGCTCCGACGCCGCCCACATCCGGTAGGCCTCCTCCCTGGATGGCCGTGTCGTACTTGGACTGCACCTCGGTCGAGGCCACCCCGACGTAGTTCACCTTGATCTCGGGGTTCTCCTTCTCGAAGTCCCCGATGATCGCTTTCCAGACGTCGGTGCGGACACCGCCGTTGTTGTCCCAGAAAGTGATCTCTCCCTTGCCTGAACCCTCGCCGCCCTTGTCGCCCGCAGCGCCGCTGCCGTCGTCACCGCAGGCGGTGGCGGTCAGGGCGAGCACGGTGGTCAGGGCGAGGGCGCAGACAGCTCTGCGCCGCCCTTCACGGAAGCTGGTCATCATCGGCTCTCTTCTCTCAGTGGGAAGTGCGTTCAGAGGTGATGCGGAAGCGGGTGAACACGGCCGTCCCGCCCGGGCCGGCGCCCGGCGGGACCGCGGCGAACAGGCCGAGCAGCGCGCCGACCCACCTCCAGGGGGTGGCGGCGAAGACCTCGCCGCAGGGCGTGAAGCCGCCGCCCGTGTCGAACGAGAACCGGCAGCGCGCGTCCGCGGTGAGCTCGATCCGCAGCCGCGCGCGGCCCCCGGGCGCCGGCCGGGACCGTGCCGCGTCCCGCTCCCGCTCGGCGTTGGCCGGAGCGAACCGGTGCGTCAGCCGGACCGTGCCGTCCGCGTCGCGCCGCAGCCCGATCCAGGCGTAGGCCTCGCCGAGCACCACGAGTCCCGCACGGGCGTCCGGCGCCCGGCTGTCGAGCCGCAGGTCGACCTCGACGGTGCAGGCACGGGCCGGCATCCGCTGGGTGAGCAGGTGCGGCAGTGCCCGCAGGTCCGCGATCCGCTCCGTGCGCACGCAGTTCAGCCACAGCCCGTCACCGGAGTGAGGGGTGGTCCAGCCGTCCACCGGGTTGGCGGTCCACTGCCACTGGACTGCGAACCGCCCACCGGGGAAGGCGTCGTCAGCGGCCGGTGACGACGCCTGCTGCCGCGGCAGTGCGGGCTTGGCGTGGACGCGGACAGGGGTGCCCCTCTCGCCGAGCACCGGCCACCCGTCGGCGCCCCAGCGCATCGGCTGGAGATGGACGAGCCGCCCGTGCGCCCCGCGCTGCTGGAAATGCAGGAACCAGTCCTCGCCGTTCTGGGTACGGACCCAGCCGCCCTGGTGCGGGCCGTTGACGTCCGTGTCCCCCTGCTGCAGGACGACCCTTTCCTCGTACGGGCCGAAGAAGGAACGGGACCGGAAGGCACCCTGCCAGCCGGTGGCGACGCCGCCGGCCGGGGCGAGGATCCAGAACCACCCGTCGTGGAGGTAGAGCTTGGGCCCCTCCAGGGTGAACCAGCCGGGGATCCGGTCGGCGTCGACGATCACCGTTCCCCCGTCGAGGAGCCGCTCGCCGTCCGGGCTCATCCGGTGGCCGGTCAGCCGGTTGTTGATACCCGAGCGGGACTTCGCCCAGGCGTGCACGAGGTACGCCTCGCCCGTCTCCGCGTCCCACAGCGGGCAGGGGTCGATGAGGCCCCGGCCCGCCTTCACCAGGTGCGGAGTACTCCAAGGGCCGTGTATGGACGGCGCGTTGACCTGCCAGATGCCGTGGTCGGGATCACCCCAGAAGAGCCGGAACCGGCCGTCGTGATGGCGCAGGGAAGGTGCCCACACACCCCCGTCGTGCCGGGGTGAGGCGTACGCGGCCTCCGGGCGCAGCCGGTCCAGCGCGTGCCCGATGACCGTCCAGTTGACGAGGTCGCGGGAGTGCAGCAGGGGAAGCGCCGGCGCACGGCCGAAACTGGACGCGGTGAGGTAGTAGTCCTCGCCGACCCGCAGCACGTCGGGATCGGACCAGTCGGCGGCCAGGACGGGATTGCGGTAGGTCCCGTCGCCGAGGTCCCCCGTGTGCGAGGGGTGCGGCGCGGTGCGGCTCATGGCGAGACCGCCTTGCGCACCAGCGCCGCGGCCTCGGCCCGCCCCAGACGTCCGTCGGCCACGACGGTGACCACCCGCCGCACCACGGTCTCTCCGGCCGCGAGGACCAGGCGCCGGTCATGGGCGAGGGAGGAGCCCACGCCCGGATAGTCGGCGGCGCGCACGAACCACGGATCGCACCGCGTCCGCCCGGTCGCGCCGGCGAAGACCAGGCTCCAGCCCTCGCCGGCCAGCGCGACCCAGTCGGCGCGGGAGCCGTGCACGGCCACCTCGCCGTCCGCGTCCGCACTGAAGACGACCGGCGCGGCCGCTTCCTTGGGCGCGCGCCAGAAGAAGCCGCCGTAGGCCGCGCCCGGTCGTCCGTTGGTGGCGGGGCTGCCGATGGACAGGGCCCGGCCCGACACCTCGGTGAGGGAGAAGGTGAAGTCCAGGGCCCAGGCCGAGTCGCTCAATGCCGCCGTGGTCACGCTCCGGCGTTCGCGCAGGAGCACCCGGCCCCCGGCCGTCCAGCTCAGCTCCTCCACGAACCCGTCCGGGGTGCGGAGCGTGAAGCCCTCGTGCCGCTGCGCGCCGTGGTTGTCGAGCGCGGTCGGCCCCCGGTCGCGGACGAAGGTGCGCCCGCCCCAGAAGTTGTGGCCCGCCACATCGGGCACGGCCACGCTCACACCGAGGTGGTGCGGGTGGTCCCCGGGCATCAGCTCGGTGACACGGACCCCTTCCAGGGTGGTGACGGGATGCAGGTAGGGGCGGGGGGAGTGGTCCGGTGCCAGGTCGGGGCCGGCCGTGTAGCGGGCCACCGGGCGGCCGGCGCAGCGCAGGACGAACGCCGCGTTCACCGGGTCCGCGCCCTGGTCGGCAGCGTCCAGGGGGCGCCCAGTTCGGAGTAGAGGCTGAGGGTTTGGGCACTCGTGTCGACGAGTGCGTCGATCCCGTCGACGACCCGGCGCGGCGCGGCGCCGCCCGGCTCGGTGTGCCAGAACGCGTCCGGCAGCGCCACGGGATCGGGTGCCAGCCGGACCGCCTCCACGACCCGCATGAAGGCGCCGGTCTCCTCGGGCGGTACGCACAGTGCCTCGCCGTCGGTCACATGGCGGATGAGGTTCTCCAGGAGATCGGTCCGGCCGTGGACGACCTCCCGCGGACCGTGACCGGCCCGCTGGAGCAGCACCCGGTCCTGTCGGTACCAGAGGGTGATGCGCCCCCGGCTGCCGTGGACCACCACGTACGGCTCGGAGTCCGTCTCGGCGCACAGGGTCGCCGCGACGGTGAGCCGGCTGCCCGTCGTGGTCACGATCCGGACGCAGGAGGTGTCGTCGGACTCGATGGCGTTGGCGCGCACGAGCTCCACCTCGATGGATGCGAGGTCCTCGGCCCGCGTGCTGCCGGCGAGGGCCAGGGTGGTGGCGACCGCGTGGGCCAGCGGATTGGTCAGGGCCCCGTCGACGACGTCGACGCCGTTCAGGCGCCGGTGGCCGGCCCAGGGCGCGCGCCGGAAGTACGCCTCGTCACGGACCCACGCACCGGCCGCGCCGACGCCGAGGAGCTCGCCGATCCCGCCCTCCTCGATGAGCCGCCTGATGGCTGTGACGGCATGGGAGCCGAGGGACTGGAAGCCGATCTGGCAGGCCACTCCGGCCGCCGCCACTCCCTGCGCCATCCGGCGGAACTCCGCGTACGACGGCGCCGGAGGCTTCTCCAGGAGGATGTGCGCGCCGTGGCGGGCGGCGGCCAGGGCCAGCTCGGTGTGGGTCTGGATCGGCGTGCACAGCACGGCGATCCGGGCCCCGGTGGAGGCCATCAGCGCGTCGAAGTCCGAGGACTGCTCCGGGGCGGCGAACCCGTCCAGCTCGTCGGCGTCCAGCGGCCGCAGCTCGCAGACGCCGGCGAGGCGGACCAGGCCGAGCTCTTCGAGCCGGCGGATGTTCCGCAGGTGCGAGCGGCCGTGGCCGCGTGCGCCCGCCAGGACCACGGGCAGGGGGGTGCGTAGGGTGCCGGAGGTGTTGCTCATCCCTTCACCGCCCCCGCGCTGAAGCCGGTGACCAGCCACTTCTGGATGAACCCGAACACGATCACGATAGGCAGCGCCGCGATCACGCCGCCTGCGGCGAGGGCGCCCAGGTCGACGCTGTCGGCGCCCATGAGGGTGTTGAGGCCGACCGGGATGGTCTGCTTGTCCTGGCTGCTGAGGAACATGAGCGCGAAGAGGAAGTGGTTCCAGGCGTGGACGAAGGCGAAGGAGCCGACGGCGACCAGACCGGGCCGCAGCAGCGGCAGCACGACGATGCGGAACGCGGCGAAGCGGTTGCAGCCGTCCACCCAGGCCGCCTCCTCCAGGGAGTACGGCACGTTCTTGATGAAGCCGCTGATGAGGATCATGGACAAGGGGAGCTGGAAGACCGTCTCCGCGATGATGACGCTGCCCAGGGAGTTGATCATCCGCAGACTGGCGAAGGTCTGGAACAGCGGTACGAGCAGCAGCGCGCCCGGGACGAACTGGGAGCACAGCAGGGCCAGCATGAAGCCCTTCTTGATCCGGAAGTCGAAGCGGGCCAGCGCGTAGCCGCCGGTGAGCGCGATCAGCGTGGTCATCACCAGGGTCGCGAGACCGATGAGCAGGCTGTTCTGGAAGAAGACGGCGAAGCTGCGCTCGGTCCACACCTTCTCGAAGTGCTCGGTGGTCACGGGCCACGGCACCAGTGAGGTGGAGCCCGCCGGTCGCACGGCGAAGAGGAGGATCCAGTAGAAGGGGATCAGGGTGAAGAGGAGATAGATGCCGAGCGGCAGGTAGATCTGCCACCGGGGGACCTCGTCCCAGGCACGTCGCCGTTTCATTTGCTCTGGCCTCCGAACTTGCTCAGGCGCAGGTAGACCATCGAGCAGAAGAGAAGGATCACGAACGCCACCGTCGTGAGCGCGGAGGCGTATCCGAAGTTGTGTGCGTCGACACTGGTGTTGGCGATGTAGAGGGGAAGCGTGGTCGTCTCGCCCGCGGGGCCGCCGCCGGTGAGGGTGTAGAGGAGGTCCACGTTGTTGAACTCCCACACCGCCCTCAGCAGGGTGGACAGGATGATCGCGTCCCTGAGGTGCGGCAGCGTGATGTGGAGGAACTGCCGCAGCCGGCCGGCCCCGTCGACCTCGGCGGCCTCGTACAGGTCCTTCGGTACGGACTGGAGGTCGGCGAGGATGAGGATCGCGAAGAAGGGGACACCGCGCCACAGATCGGCGACGACCACCGCGGAGAAGACCGTGGAGGTGTCGGACAGCCAGGACGTGCCGTACTCGCCGATTCCCATGTCCGCGAGGTAACGGGTCATTCCTGTCTGGGAGTTGTAGAGCAGCACCCAGATGGCTGACGTCAGTACTCCGGAGACGGCCCACGGGGAGAACACCAGCGCTCGGCCGAGGGCGCGGCCCGCGAACGTCTGGTTGACGATCAGCGCGAGGGCCAGGCCGAACAGGAGCTGCAGACTGACCTCGACGGCGACCCACTTCGCGCTGAAGGTCAGCGTGCCCCAGAAGTTCGGGTCGTCCGTGAAGATGCGCACGAAGTTGTCGAAGCCGGCGAATCCGCCCCGCCAGGGCTTGGTGGGGTTGTAATCCTGAAGGCTGTAGTAGAAGACGCTGAGCACGGGATAGGCGATGAAGCCCAGCATCAGCAGTGCGGCGGGGGCGATCAGCAGGTACGGCAGTCGGCGGGGGTCGGCTCCCGCGCGGCGGCGACCGTGTACCCGGGGGGCCCGGGACGCCCGGGAGGGCTGGGGGGCTTTCGGGGCCCGAGGGGGTCGGGTCACAGCTGAGGCCATGACGGTGGCTCCGTTCTCGGTGTTTCGGACAGGCGGATGCGCCGGTCGCGCGAAGAGAATCAGCCCGCGTAGGGATCGGGAGTCGCCCCCGGCCGGGCCAGGAACTCGAAGTCGCATCCCGTGTCGGCCTGGGTGATCTGCTCGTTGTAGAGCGCCCCGTAGCCGCGCTCGTAGCGGACCGGCGGCGGGGTCCACGCCTCCCACCGACGCGCCAACTCGTCGTCGGACACGTGTAGATGGAGCCGGCGTGCCGCGACGTCGAGGGTGATCGTGTCGCCCGTGCGGACGAGGGCGAGCGGCCCGCCCACGTACGACTCGGGCGCGACGTGGAGCACGCACGTGCCGTAACTCGTGCCGCTCATCCGGGCATCGGAGATCCGGACCATGTCCCGTACGCCCTGCTCCAGCAGGTGCTTGGGGATCGGCAGCATCCCGTACTCCGGCATCCCGGGGCCGCCCTTCGGTCCGGCGCCCCGCAGTACGAGCACATGGTCCGCGGTGATCCCGAGCTCCGGGTCGTCGATGGTGCGCTGCATCGTGCGGTAGTCGTCGAAGACCACCGCCGGACCGGTGTGCTTCAGCAGGTGCGGCTCGGCGGCGATGTGCTTGATGACCGCGCCGTCCGGGCAGAGGTTCCCGCGCAGTACCGCGACCCCGCCCTCGGGTGCGAGGGGCCGTTCACGGCCCCGGATCACCTCGTCGTTGTGCACGCGAGCGCCGTCGAGCTGCTCCCGCAGCGTGTCGTGGGAGACGGTAGGCCGGTCGAGATGCAGCACGTCGGTGAGGCGGGAGAGGAATCCCGGCATGCCGCCGGCGAAATGGAAGTCCTCCATGAGGAAGCGCCCACCGGGCCGGAGATCGGCCAGCACCGGCACGGTCCGCGCGATGCGGTCGAAGTCGTCCAGAGTGAGCGTCACCCCCGAACGGCCCGCCATCGCGATCAGATGGATGACCGCGTTCGTCGACCCGCCGAGCGCCAGGACGGCGGCGACCGCGTCCTCGTACGCCTCCCTGGTCAGGATGCGCGACAGCCGCAGGTCCTGCCGTACGAGCTCCACGATCCGCAGGCCGGAGGCGGCCGCCATCCGGTCGTGGCCCGAGTCGACCGCCGGGATCGAGGAGGCGCCCGGCACGGTGACGCCGAGGGTCTCGGCGGCGGCGGTGAGCGTGGACGCCGTGCCCATCGTCATGCAGTGGCCTGGGGAGCGGGCGAGCCCGCTCTCCAGCTCGGCCATTTCGCAGTCCCCGATCAGGCCCGCCCGCTTGTCGTCCCAGTACTTCCACATGTCGGTGCCGGAACCGAGGATCTCGCCCCGCCAGTGGCCCGGCAGCATCGGCCCGGCCGGTACGAAGACGGTCGGCAGGTCCACCGAGGCCGCGCCCATCAGCAGCGCCGGGGTCGACTTGTCGCAGCCGCCGAGGAGGACCGCGCCGTCGACCGGGTAGGAGCGCAGCAGTTCCTCCGTCTCCATCGCGAGGAGGTTGCGGTAGAGCATCGGCGTCGGTTTTTGAAAGGTCTCGGACAGGGTGGCGACCGGGAATTCGAGCGGGAAGCCACCGGCTTGCCAGACGCCCCGCTTCACGGCTTGCGCGCGGTCCCGGAGATGGACGTGGCAGGGATTGATGTCGGACCAGGTGTTGAGGATCGCCACCACCGGCTTGCCCATGTGCTCCTCGGGGAGGTAGCCGAGCTGGCGCGTGCGGGCGCGGTGGCTGAACGAACGCAGCCCGTCCGTGCCGTACCACTGGTGGCTGCGCAGTTGGTCGGGTCGCACGCTCATGACCGCCATCCGGCGGCTATCGCGGCGACTTCGGCGCGCGCGGACACGGGCAGCTCGCGGCTGGGCGGGCGGATGTCGCGCCGGCACAGACCGAGTGAGGCGAGGGCCTCCTTGACGACGGTGACGTTGTCGGCGCTGCCGTCGGCGGCCCGCAGTTCCTCGAAGCGGCGGATCCGCTCCCACACCTTCATGGCGGCCGGGTAGTCGCCGGCCCGCAGGGCGGACAGCATCTCCAGGGAGAGCGGGGGGCAGACGTTGACGAGGCCGGAGGTGAACCCCGTCGCACCCGCCGCGAAGTAGGAAGGGGCGTACGGCTCGGCGAGCCCCGCCACCCAGGTGAAGCGGTCGAGCCCCGCGTCACGGGCGAAGCCGGCGAACCGGGCCGCGTCCGGGACGGCGTACTTCACGCCGATCACGTTCGGGCAGGCCTCGCCCAGCTCCGCGAGCCGCACTCCGCTCAGTTGCGGGTTGCGGATGTAGGGGACGATGCCGAGTTCGGGCACGGCCTCGGCGATGGCCCGGTGGTAATCGACCCAGCCGTCCTGCGAGACGTACGGGTGCACCGGCTGATGCACCATCAGCATCTGTGCGCCGCAACCGCGTGCGTGCCGGGCGGTCGCGATCGCCGTCGGTACGTCGTGGCCCACGCCGACCAGGACGGTGGCGCGGCCGCCCGCCTCCTCGACGGTCAACTCGGTGACCAGGAACCGCTCTTCGGGCGTAAGGGCGTAGAACTCGCCGGTGTTCCCGTTCGGAGTGAGCGTGCGCACTCCGCCGTCGATCAGGCGGCGGAGCAGGGTGCGGTGCGCGTCGGTGTCGAGATCTCCCGCCGCGGTGAAGGGCGTGACGGGGATGGCCACGACATCGGCGAGCGCCGTCTTCAGGGTCTCGAACGTCATGGTCACTCGCTGTCCTGGGGGAAGGCGCGCTGGACGAAGGAGGAGATGTGCTCGTGCACGGCCCGGCCCGCCTCGTCCGCGTCACCGGCGGCCGCGAGCCGCAGGATCTCCTCGTGTTCGGCGGCCTCGCGCTCCCAGGAGGGGATGGCCGCCCAGGCGACGGTGGAGACCAGGGCGGCCTGGTCGCGGACCTCGTCGAGCATCCGGCCGAGCAGCGGGTTGCCGCAGGGCAGGTAGAGGGCGCGGTGGAACTCGCGGTTGGCCAGGGAGCGTTCGGCGGGGTCCTCGGCTCCGGCGGCCCGCCGCAGCGCTTCGCGCGCCGCGTCGAGCGGGGCGCGCGCGGCTACCGTGCGGCGGACCGCCTCGGGCTCCAGGAGCAGCCGTACGTCGTACACCTCACGGGCCATGTCGGCGTCCACCATGCGCACGGTGACGCCCTTGTACTGGCTCATCACCACGAGCCCGCTGCCGGCAAGGGTCTTGAGCGCCTCGCGGACCGGGGTCTTGGACACCCCGAAGTGGGCGGCGAGTTCGGTTTCGACCAAGGCCTGTCCGGGGCTCAGGACTCCGGTGAGTATGTCGTGCTTGATCGCCTCCAGCACGTACTGGGTGCGGGACGGAATGGGGCTCGGGGCGAAGGCCATGACGCTCTCTCAGATCTCGTGTATCGCGTCTCATATATGATGTACGAAGTGCAATGACGAGAAGCTAAGCGGCGGTTGTTGTTTCGTCAATGCTTCGCGCACGAGTCGGTAGAAAGCGCTTACTGGACGTCTCCTCGTCAGTGCGGCCAGCGCGGCGGGTCGGTGCAGAAGCGACCGCCCAGGTACAGGTCGTCCGGGTCGCCCTCCTGCGGGATCCCCTGCTCGGCGATGAGCCGCTCCGCGAACCGCTCCGAATCGTCCTGCGGCTCGTATCCGATCGCCCTGGCCGAGGAAAGGTCCCACCACAGCCGGGTGTTGGCGGAGGAGCCGTGCACCACGGTGTGCCCGACGTTCTGAGCGGTGAGCGCGGCGTGGAGGAGGCGCGCGCAGTCGGCGGGGCTCAGCCACATCGACAGCATCCGGACCGACGTCGGCTCGGGGAAGCAGGAGCCGACCCGCACCGATACGGTCTCGATCGCGTGGAGGTCCCAGTAGAGCTGGGCCAGGTCCTCGCCGAAGCACTTGGACAGGCCGTAGAAGCTGTCGGGCCGGCGCGGGGTGTCGACGGGGACCAGCGGGTCGTCCCCGCGCGGCCGCGGGGTGAAGCCGACGGCGTGGTTGCTGGAGGCGAAGACGACGCGGCGCACTCCCTCCGCGCGGGCGGCCTCGTAGAGGTGGTGCAGCCCGGTGACGTTGGCGGCCAGCACCTTCTCGAAGGTGGACTCCAGGGATATCCCGGCGAGGTGAACGACCGCGTCGACGCCCCGGACGGCCTCCCGCAGCGCCTCTCGGTCGGCGAGGTCGGCGACGATGGCGTCAGGCGCGCCGACGACCGGCACCAGGTCGAGCAGCCGGAGCCGGTGTCCGTAGCCGGGCAGCAGCTCCCGCATCATGGTGCCGACGCCTCCGGCCGCGCCGGTGAGCAGGACGGTGTGGGGCTTGTGCGTGTGTGAGGTCTCCATGCGGAGAACGTAGTCACATATGTGAACGAGCGGGGAAGTGTTTCGGAAGATCCTCAACGGCGGGCGACTGCTTGACGAGGTCACGAGCGCGTGCCTACTGTTCGCAACGCTCCCACCCCTGGCCGGAGTTCACAGGTCTGAACATGCTCGAATCCACGCACGGGCGGTGAGGTTCCGATGGTGACGGCGACCGGATACGCGTATCCCTGGGACTTCGTCGGTGATCCGGCAGCCGCCGACAGGGCGCACGAGACCGGCGTGGAGACCGTGGCCGTCGCGGCGAACTACCACAGCACCCGCGCGGCCACCCCGCTCCACCCGCGGCACAGACTGGTGGACGCCGAACACGCCGCCTGCTACCTCCCGGTCCGCCCCGCCGCCTGGCAGGGCATGGGACTGGCGCCGCGCGTTCCCCGCTGGACCGTCCCCGACTCCTTCACCGTGGCCAGGAAGGCCCTCGTGGCGGCGGGGCTACGGGTCGCCGCGTGGACCGTCCTCACCCACAACAGCGTGCTGGGGCGGGACCACCCGGACCTCGTGCGGCGCAACGCCTTCGACGAGCCGTACTCCTACGCCCTGTGCCCGCAGGCACCCCAGGTGGCCGACTACTGCGCGACCCTCGTGCACGAGGTCGCCCTGCTCGGCGAGGCCGACGGCCTGATCCTGGAGGCCGCCGGTCCGCTGGGAGTGGATCACGGCGGGCATCACGACAAGACCGAGTTCGCGCAGTGGACCCCCGTCCAGCGGGAACTGCTCTCGCTGTGCTTCTGCGCCTCCTGCCGGCGCGTCCAGCGGGCGGCGGGCCTCGATCCCGAACGCGTCGCGGCCCAGGTCCGCGGGGCCCTCGGGCCGGCGCGGCCGCCGAAGAGCCCCGAAGGCGCTCTCGGGGCGCAGGCCGCCGCCGTGCTGCGCGCGTGCGCCGACGCGTCCGCTTCCGCTCTGCACGCCCGCCTGGTCGCCGCCGCGCGTACCGCCGCGCCCGGCATCCGCATCACCCTGCACGGCTCGGCGTCCCCCTGGGTCACCGGCGCCTTCGCGCCCCTCGGGCCGACCGTGACCGAGGGCATCGACGCGGTGGTCGCCAACTGCTGGGCGGCCGGGACCGGGCCGGGTCCCGGTCCCGGCGCGGATCCGGTGGCCGCCCTGCGCGATCTGGCGCCGCCCGCCACCGCCGTCGGCGGCTACTTCCGTCCCGAGACCCTGCCCGCGGACGGGGAGGCCCTCGGCGTGCTGGCCGCCCGCCAGCTGGCCGCGGGCCTCGGCGAGGCGCACCTCTACCACCTGGGCCTGGTCCCGCGTGCGGGCCTCGAGCGCCTGCGGGACCTCGTCACCGCCCTGCGGCCGTAGCGGCAACCGCGTCCGAGCGAAGGAGGTTTGGCGGCCTCGGCGCTCGAAAAACCTTCGACGCTTCACGCACCTTGACGCCGTTGCGTCCCCGTCGGCAGAGTGGGAGCGCTCCCACTGGTTCAGAGCTCGTGCTCGAGCTCTTCGCACACCCCCACTTCCCCGGACCGCGAGGAGAACCACCGCATGCCACCACGCCCGTTGAGCAGACGACGCAGCCGGCTGATCGCGCTGGCCGCAGCCTTCTCCCTCCCCCTCGGTCTGACGGCCGTCGGAGCCACCACCGCCGCCCAGGCCGCGGCGGTGCAGTGCAGCGTCGACTACAAGACCAACGACTGGGGTTCGGGCTTCACCGCCGAACTCACCCTCACCAACCGGTCCGCCACCCCGCTCGACGGCTGGACCCTCACCTACGCCTACACGGGCGACCAGAAGCTGACCAACGGCTGGAACGGCACCTGGGCCCAGTCGGGCAAGACCGTCAGCGTCGCGGCCGCGTCCTGGAACAGGACCGTCGCCGCGGGCGCGGCCGTCACCGCCGGCGCCCAGTTCACTTACAGCGGGACCAACGCCGCCCCCACCTCCTTCGCGGTCAACGGCACTGCGTGCACCGGAGCCCACCAGCCCCCGGTCGCCGTCCTGACCAGCCCCGCCGCGGGCGCCGTCTACACCGCGGGCGACCCGGTCCCGCTCGCCGCCACCGCCGCGGCGGCCGACAGCGCCACCGTCGGCAAGGTCGAGTTCTACAGCGACACCACGCTCCTGGGTACGGACACCACGGCGCCCTTCACCCTCGGCGCCACCGGCCTGGCCGCCGGGGCCCACTCCCTCTACGCCAAGGCCTACGACAGCCTCGGCGCCTCCGGCGAGTCGGCCCCCGTCGGCATCACCGTCACCGCCGGGCCCGCGCTCGTCGCCGCCCCCGCGCAGCTCTCCGTACGCCGCGGGCAGACGGGCACCTTCGATCTGAAGCTCTCCACCCAGCCGGCCGCGAACGTCACGGTGAGCGTCGCCCGCACCTTGGGCAACACCGATCTCACCGCGACGCCCGCCACGCTCACGTTCACCCCGGCGAACTGGAACACCGCCCAGAAGGTGACGGTCACCGCCGGCACCACCGGCAGCGGCTCCGCCGTCTTCACCGCGACCGCTCCCGGCCGTACGAAGGCGGAGGTCACCGTCGTCCAGCTGGCCGCCGACTCCACGTACGACGCCCGCTTCCTCGACCTCCACGGGAAGATCACCAACCCGGCCAACGGCTACTTCTCGCCCGAGGGCATCCCGTACCACTCCGTCGAGACGCTGATCGTCGAGGCCCCGGACCACGGGCACGAGACGACCTCGGAGGCGTACAGCTACCTGATCTGGCTGCAGGCGATGTACGGGAAGATCACCGGGGACTGGACCAAGTTCAACGGCGCGTGGGACACCATGGAGAAGTTCATGATCCCCACCCATGCCGACCAGCCGACGACCGGCTCCTACAACGCCTCCAAGCCGGCCACCTACGCCCCCGAGCACGACCTTCCCTCGCAGTATCCGGCCAAGCTCGACGGGACGGTCACCGCCGGCGTGGACCCGATAGCCGGCGAGCTGAAGGGCGCGTACGGCACGGACGACATCTACGGCATGCACTGGCTCCAGGACGTCGACAACGTCTACGGCTTCGGGAACGAGCCCGGAAAGTGCTCCGCCGGACCGACCGCGACCGGACCCTCGTACATCAACACCTTCCAGCGCGGCCCGCAGGAATCGGTCTGGGAGACCGTTCCGCACCCCACCTGCGACAAGTTCGCCTACGGCGGCAAGAACGGCTACCTCGACCTCTTCACCGGGGACTCCTCCTACGCCAAGCAGTGGAAGTTCACCAACGCCCCGGACGCCGACGCGCGTGCCATCCAGGCCGCGTACTGGGCCGACGTCTGGGCCAAGGAACAGGGCAAGGGGACCCAGGTCACCGCGACCGTCACCAAGGCGGCCAAGATGGGCGACTACCTGCGGTACTCCATGTTCGACAAGTACTTCAAGAAGGCCGGCAACTGCGTCGGCCCGACCGTCTGCCCCGCCGGCACCGGCAAGGACAGCGCGCACTACCTGATGTCCTGGTACTACGCCTGGGGCGGCGCCACCGACACCTCGGCCGGCTGGTCCTGGCGGATCGGCTCCAGCCACGCCCACGGCGGCTACCAGAACCCGCTCGCCGCCTACGCGCTCAGCGAGTACGCCCCGCTCAAGCCCAAGTCGTCGACCGGCGCGGCGGACTGGGCGACCAGCCTGGACCGGCAGCTGGAGTTCTACCGCTGGCTCCAGTCCGACGAGGGCGCCATCGCCGGCGGCGCCACCAACAGCTGGCAGGGGCGGTACGCACAGCCCCCGGCCGGGACCCCCACCTTCCACGGCCTCTTCTACGACGAGAAGCCGGTCTACCACGACCCGGCGTCCAACCAGTGGTTCGGCTTCCAGGCCTGGTCCATGGAGCGCGTCGCGGAGTACTACCGGCAGACGGGCGACGCGGCCGCCAAGACCGTGCTCGACAAGTGGGTCGGCTGGGCCCTGTCGAAGACCACCATCAACCCCGACGGCACCTACCGCATCCCCTCCACCCTCCAGTGGTCGGGTGCCCCCGACACCTGGAACGCGTCCGCTCCCGGCGCGAACGGGGGCCTGCACGTCACCGTCGCCGACTACACCGACGACGTGGGCGTGGCCGCCGCCTACGCCAAGACCCTGACCTACTACGCCGCGAAGTCCGGGCATCCCGAGGCCAAGCGGGTCGCCAAGGCCCTGCTCGACGGCATGTGGGCCCACCACCAGGACCCCCTGGGCGTCGCCGTCCAGGAGACCCGGACCGACTACAACCGCTTCAGCAACCCGGTGTACGTGCCCGGCACGTGGACCGGCACCATGCCGAACGGCGACGCGGTGAACTCCGCGTCCACCTTCGCCTCGATCCGCACCTTCTACCAGGACGACCCGGCCTGGCCGAAGATCGAGGCCTACCTCGCGGGCGGCGCCGCGCCCGTCTTCACGTACCACCGGTTCTGGGCCCAGGCGGACATCGCCCTGGCCATGGGCTCGTACGCGGAGCTGCTCGAATAACGGCCCGCCCCGCCCGGAGGGGACTGCGCGTACGAAGGGGCCGGGCGGCCCGCGAGGGCCGCCCGGCCTCCACGCGTCGCCAAGCTGTATACCGGCCGGCCTCCACGCGTTGCCAAGCCGTATACCGCCCGGCCGACGGCTTCTTGCTCAACGGCGAGGCGTGCTCAGCGGTCCGGTGAAATAGCTCGCGTCCTTCGGGCGCGCGGCGTCGTGGCCGGTGGGACGGGGGGCCGGCTCCAGGTGGGGGATGTACTTGGAGCAGTGGATGTAGGCCTCTTCGACGCTGAGGTGGACCCACATTTCGGGACTGCGCCCGGGCGCGACGTCGGCGGGCAGGCCGGGATGGAGGGAGCGCAGGCCCGCGTCCGTGTAGAGCCGGGCCACCCCGTTGACGTGAAGGCCCACGTGATGGTGGGTGAAGTCCACGAACAGCATGCCGAGATGGGGGTTCTCCGTCATGTTGCCGGCGCTGGCGAGCACACCGTTCCCGCGGAACTCGGGGTAGGCGAGCGTGTGCTCGTCGATCACGTGGACAAATCCCGGCGGCCCCGCCCGGAAACTGGAGTCGCATTCGCCGTGGGAGTCGGCGGTGGCCAGGAAGACCATCGTCTGGCGGCCTATGAAGTCCCGCATCTCGGACGTGAGGCAGGGGCGCACCTGCTGGTCGTAGAACCGGGCGGCGCGCTCGGCGGTGCCCAGTCGCTGCTGCAGCTGGTGTTCACCGGCTGATCCGAAGGGGGGTGGGGGGAGGGACACGGGGCGTTCTCCTGGCAGGACGGGCAAGCGCTTGGCTCAGGGGCGTGGTTCAGGGGTTCGGTTCGCAGGCTTGGCTCAGGGAAAGGACAGGACGGGTGTCTCGAACGGGTCGTGGTGGATGCGGTCGGGCATGGTGCCGCCGAGCCTGAGCGTCTCGGTGGCGGAGACGACCATCTGGGCCGGGCCGCTGAGATAGACGTCGTGCTGGTACCACGGTCCGTACTCGGCCAGCACCTCCGGCAGGGACCCCCGGATTCCGGGGATGTGCTCGTGGGAGACCGCGCCCCTGATGGTCAGCCAGTGGTGGCGCTGGGCCATCCGCAGCATGTCGTCCACCCCGTACAGCTCGGCGCCGGTGCGGGCACCGAGGAACAGGTCCACCTGATGGCGCCCGCCCCGGCGGGCGACTTCTTCGACGAGCGCGCGGATCGGCGCGAGGCCGGTCCCGCCGGCCACACAGAGCAGGTCCTTGAAGACGGCCGCATCCAGCACCATGTCACCCATCGGGGCACCCAGGTGGACCACGTCGCCTACTACCGCCCGGTGCACCAGGGCGCTGCTGACGGAGCCGCCGGGGACCGCGCGCACGTGAAACGTGAGGCTGCCGTCCTCGCGGGGCGCGTTGGCGGGGGAGTAGTAGCGCCAGTGCTTCGGCCACCACGGGGTCTCGATGCTCACGTACTGCCCGGCGGCGTACTCGTAGGGCATGTGCGGGCGCACGGTGATCTCGGCGATGCCGTTTCCGCGCGAGAGCCGGTGCACCACCGTGGCGGGCCACACCGCGGGCCGCAGCGCCTCGTCCTGCTCGGCGGCGCTGATCATGACCTCGGCGATCACACCGTACGCCTTGGTCCACGCGGCGGCGATGTCCGCGGTCCAGGCGGGGCCGGCGTAGCGGGCCAGGGAGGCGAGGAGGCATTCGCCCACGGCCGGGAAATGCGCGCTGAGCGTACCGAACTTGCGGTGGTCGCGTCCAAGGTGCCCGCAGAAGCGGACGAGGTTTTCGGGGTCGTCGACGAGGTCCACGATGCGCAGCAGCGCGCGCAGCAGTCGGCCGCGCTGGGCGTCCATGCCGGGCGGGAACATCGGACGGACTTCGGGGTAGCGGGCGAAGAGGACCGCGTAGAAGTAGACCGTCATTTCCGCGGCGAGCGGCTCGACCACTGCCACGGAGGCGCGTATGAGCTCTGTCTCGCGGGCCGACAGGGGCGCCTCGACGACCTCGGGCTCGGCCGGACGTACGGGCGGGGCGGGCGCGGGGGCCTGCGGAGCCGGGAGCGGGGGCGTGTGGCCTGAGCGATTGATCCGGAATCTCAAGGGACCAGCGCTCCCCCATCCGTTGTTCGTCTGGGCGGAGCGGCGACCGGGACGTCGAATGTGGCGGTCATGAGTCCTCATTGGGTCGGGAACACCGAATCGGATCAAGCGGTTCCGGACGGTACATGACAACGTAGGTGACTCAGAAGTAGCAAGGAGGTATGACCGGCATGCACCCATTGCGCCCTGGCGGGTTTTTCCGTTAAGCGACGCTTCGCGACTTCCCGAGCGGTGCTCTTCGCCCGCCTCGACTTCCCCGGGCGCTTCCCGGCCCCCACTCGGCATGCCCGGCGGTGATCGTGAACAAATACACTCTCGTGAGCACGCGTGAGACAGTCGTACGGCCCGGCCCGCGCTGTGTCGCGGATCGGGGCGCCGACCCGGACCGGGGCGCCGACCCCGGCCGGGCCGCAGCGCCGGGCGTCGGCGAGACCAACGAGGGGGCCCCGAGTGGGAACTGCAAGCACCGGGCCGGAGCCGCGCCACCCTGTGATGGCGGACGTGGCACGGGTGGCCGGCGTGTCCCACCAGACGGTGTCGCGCGTCCTGAACGGTGCCCCGCACGTCCGGCCGGACACCCGCGACCGGGTGCTCGCCGCCATCCGGGAGCTCGACTACCGGCCCAACTCTGCGGCCCGCGCCCTGGTCACCCGGCGTTCGCAGACCCTCGGCGTGGTCAGCTTCGGCAGTGCGCTCTACGGCCCGGCCTCGATGCTGGACGGCATCGAGAAGGCCGCGCGCAGCGCCGGGTACTTCGTCAGTGTGGCGAGCCTGCGCTCGCTGGACACCCGCTCCGTCCAGGAGGCCGTGGACCGGCTCCGTGACCAGGGCGTGGAGGGCATCGTCGTGATCGCGCCGCAGATCTCGGCGGTGAGTGCGCTGGCGAAGCTCTCCAGTGCGGTACCGGTGGTGGCCGTGGGGTCGGGAAGCCGGTCCCGGGTGCCGACGGTGGCGGTGGACAACGAGGCCGGGGCTTCGGCTGCCACCCGTCACCTGCTCGACCTCGGACACGGCACCGTGCACCATGTGGCCGGCCCGTCCGGCTGGCTGGAGACCATGACCCGGCAGGACGGCTGGCGCACGACGCTGGAGGCGGCCGGCGCCCGGGTGCCGAAGGTCCAGAGCGGGGACTGGAGCGCTCCCTCGGGGTACGAGGCCGGGCTGAGGATCGCGAAAGACCCGCTGGTCACCGCGGTCTTCTGCGCGAACGACCACATGGCTCTGGGCCTGCTGCGCGCACTGCACGAGGCGGGCCGGGCGATCCCGGGCGACATCAGTGTCGTGGGCTTCGACGACATCCCCGAGTCCGCGTACTTCACTCCGCCGCTGACCACCGTCCGCCAGGACTTCGGGGAGCTGGGACGCCGCGCCCTCGAGCTGCTGGTGGAGGAACTCGACGGCGTCGGCCATGTCCGCAGCCACGTGCTGGTCTCGCCGGAGATGGTGCTGCGCCGCAGCGCGGGCCCGGCGGCCCACCAGTAGGCAACTCGGTCCTCCTCCAGGGGATTCCGTCGGCGAGGCGGCCGTATCAAGATTGGGTAACGGTGGACCCTCAGTCTTGTCGGACAAATTGTTAACGTTAACAATCGCGGTGGGCGTCGCCCTGCACGGGGACGGCGCAGCGTCGCCCTGCACGGGGACGGCGCACCCATCCGAGAGGAAACCCAGAGATGTCCAAGAGAGCTGCGGCGGCCCTGATCGCCGGCACGATGGTCGCGATGCTGTCCGCCTGTGGTTCCGGTGGCGGGGACTCGACCGAAGGCAGTGGATCCGGCGGCAAGCTCACCGTGGGCTTCTCGCAGGTCGGCGCGGAGAGCGGTTGGCGTACCGCCAACACCAAGTCCGTCCAGGACGCGGCCAAGAAGGCCGGTGTCACCCTGAAGTTCTCCGACGCGCAGCAGAAGCAGGAGAACCAGATCAAGGCCATCCGTTCCTTCATCCAGCAGAAGGTGGACGTCATCGCCTTCTCGCCGGTGGTGGAGTCGGGCTGGGACACCGTGCTCAAGGAGGCCAAGGACGCCAAGATCCCGGTGGTCCTCACGGACCGCGCGGTGGACTCCAAGGACGAGTCGCTCTATGCCAGCTTCCTCGGCTCGGACTTCGTCGAGGAGGGCAGGAAGGCCGGCGACTGGCTGGTGAAGGAGTACGAGGGCAAGACCGACGCGGTGAACATCGTGGAGCTCCAGGGCACCACCGGCTCCGCCCCCGCCAACGACCGCAAGGCGGGCTTCACCGACGTCATCAAGGCCGATCCGAAGTTCAAGATCGTGGCCTCGCAGACCGGCGACTTCACCCGCGCCAAGGGCAAGGAGGTCATGCAGGCCTTCCTGAAGTCCCAGCCCAAGATCGACGTGCTCTACGCGCACAACGACGACATGGCCCTCGGCGCCATCCAGGCCATCGAGGAGGCCGGCAAGAAGCCCGGCACCGACATCAAGATCATCTCGGTCGACGGCATCAAGGACGCCTTCACCGCGATGAGCCAGGGCAAGATCAACGTCGATGTCGAGTGCAACCCGCTCCTCGGTGACCAGTTGATGGACCTGATCAAGAAGGTCAAGGCCGGCGAGAAGGTGGAGCGCCGGATCAAGACCGAAGAGGGCGTCTTCACCCAGGACCAGGCCGCGGCCGCTCTGCCGAACCGTCAGTACTGACGGCCCGGTGGCCGGGGGCGAGTCCGCGAGCCGCGATCGCCCCCGGTCCAGACCATGAGAGGAGGAGCGGATGCACGAGCACGGCGCCAGGCAACCGATCCTGGAAGTACACGGGATCCGCAAGGAGTTCCCGGGCGTGGTGGCACTGGACGGGGTCGACTTCCGGCTCTTCCCCGGTGAGGTGCACGCGCTGATGGGTGAGAACGGCGCCGGCAAGTCCACCCTGATCAAGGTCCTCACCGGCGTCCACCCGTCGGACGGCGGCGAGGTCGTCCTCGACGGCCGGTCCGTGCACATATCCGGCCCGGTGCAGGCGCAGTCGGCCGGGATCAGCACGGTGTACCAGGAGGTGAACCTCTGCCCGAACCTGTCGGTCGCGGAGAACATCTTCATCGGCCGCGAGCCGCGCCGGTTCGGCCTCATCGACTGGGCCGCCATGCGCCGCCGGGCCGCGGAGCTGGTATCCGGTCTCGACCTGGACATCGACGTCACCGCCCCGCTGAACAGCTGCTCGATAGCCGTCCAGCAGCTGGTCGCGATCGTCCGTGCGGTGGACGTCTCGGCCAAGGTGCTGATCCTGGACGAGCCGACCTCCAGCCTGGACCGCGACGAGGTCCGGCAACTGTTCGAGGTGATGCGCCGGTTGCGCGACCAAGGCGTGGCGATCCTGTTCGTCTCGCACTTCCTGGACCAGATCTACGAGATCTGCGACCGGATGACCATCCTGCGCAACGGGCGCCTGGAGGGTGAGTACTTGACCCGCGAGCTCGGGCAGACCGAGCTGGTCGCCCGCATGATCGGCGGCGAGCTGGCGAGCCTGGAGGAGCTGTCCGGCAGCACCCGTCGTGAGCCCGCCGCACCGGCCGGCACCACGCCGTTCCTGCAAGCCGACGGCCTCGCCCGCAGCGGCGCGATCGAACCGTACGACCTGAGCATCCATGCCGGTGAAGTCATCGGCCTGGCAGGCCTGCTGGGATCGGGGCGGACGGAGGCGGCCCGGCTGCTGTTCGGTGCCGACCACAGCACCGAGGGATCGGTACGGATCGCGGGCGTGGACGCCGCGCTGCGCACCCCGCGCGCCGCGATCTCGTACGGCATCGCCTTCTGTTCGGAGAACCGCAAGACGGAAGGGCTCGTCGGAGAGTTGACGGTGCGTGAGAACATCGTCCTCGCTCTGCAAGCGGCCCGCGGCTGGATGCGTCCGATCTCCCGCACCAGGCAGGACGAGCTCGCCCTGCGCTGGATCCGGGCACTGGACATCCGGCCGGACGACCCCGAGGCGCTGGTGCGCAACCTCAGCGGGGGCAACCAGCAGAAGGTGCTGCTGGCCCGCTGGCTGCTCACCGACCCGAAGCTGCTGATCCTGGACGAGCCGACGCGCGGGATCGATATCGGGGCCAAGGCCGAAATCCAGAAGCTGGTGGCCTCCTTGGCCACTGACGGCATGTCCGTGCTGTTCATCTCGGCCGAGCTGGAGGAGGTGCTGCGGCTCAGCCACCGGGTGGGAGTGCTGCGGGACCGCCGACTGGTGGCCGAGCTGCCCAACGACGGCTCGCTCACCCCCGAGCGCATCATGGCGACGATCGCGAGCGGAGCACAGTCGTGATCAAACACCGCCTCTTCTGGCCCGGCGCGGTCCTCGCGGCCCTGCTGCTGGCCAACCTCGCGTTCACTCCGGACTTCTTCGCGATCCGGATGAAGGACGGGCACCTCTACGGAAGCCTCGTCGACATCCTGCACTTCGGCGCACCGCTGATCCTGGTGGCCCTCGGCATGACCCTGGTGATCGCGACGGCCGGCATCGACCTCTCGGTCGGCTCCACCGTCGCCATCGCGGGTGCGCTGGCCTGCCTGCACATCAGCCGGGCCGCTGACCCGGCGAGCCCCGGCACGGTGCTGGGCGCGGTCGCGATCGCGCTGCTCGTCGCCCTCGTGCTGGGGGTGACCAACGGGCTGCTCGTGGCCAGGGCGGGCGTCCAGCCGATCATCGCCACCCTGATCCTCATGGTGGCCGGACGCGGCGTCGCCCAGCTGGTGACGGACGGCCAGATCGTCACCGTCACCAGCGAGCCGTACAAGCTGATCGGCGGCGGGTACTGGCTGACCGTGCCGTTCGCGATCCTGCTCGCGGGAGCGGTCGTCGTGCTGACCTCACTGCTGACCCGGCGCACGGCCCTCGGGCTGCTGCTGGAGTCGGTCGGCGGGAACCCGGCGGCCAGCCGACTGGTCGGCATCCGCGCCATGGGCCTGATCGGGCTGGTGTACGTCTTCAGCGCGCTGTGCGCGGGCGTCGCCGGGCTCATGATCAGCTCGAACGTGTCGAGCGCCGACGGCAACAACGCCGGGCTCTGGATCGAGCTCGACGCCATCCTGGCCGTGGTGGTCGGGGGCACCTCACTGATCGGCGGGCGGTTCTCGCTCGGCGGCACGGTGATCGGCGCCCTGATCATCCAGACCCTCTCCACCACCGTCTACACCATCGGCATCCCGCCGGAGACCACGCTCGTCTTCAAGGCCTTCGTGGTGATCGCGGTCTGCCTGATCCAGTCACCCGCCTTCCGCGCCAAGGCCGCCCGGCGGCGGGCGCCGGGGAAACGCGGTGCACGGCCGCAGTCGCAGCCGCTGACGTCCGAGGAGGCGGGGGCATGACCTCGAACGCACTGACCCGCGGCCGCGAGTACGTCCCGCTGCTGGTCACATCCATCCTGCTGGTCTCGATGTTCGGCGTCGGCTCGGTCCAGTACGACGGCTTCTTCTCCGGGCAGGTGCTGCTCAACCTGCTGATCGACAACGCCTTCCTGCTCGTGGTGGCGGTCGGGATGACCTTCGTGGTGCTGACCGGAGGGATCGACCTGTCGGTCGGCGCGATGGTGGCACTCTCCACGATGATCTCGGCCTGGCTGGTGGAGGGGCACGGCTGGCCGCCCCTGCTGGTGATCCCGCTGGTTCTGGTGGTCGGGACGGGCTCCGGGTTCGTGATGGGGTGGGTGATCCACTCCTTCGAGATCCAGCCGTTCATCGTGACGCTCGCCGGCATGTTCCTGGCCCGCGGCCTCTGTTACACCATCAGCATCGACTCGATCTCGATCACCGATCCGACCTACACGGCGTTCGCGCAGACCCGGATCCCGCTGTCCGCGGACCTGTTCGTCTCGCCGAGCGTGCTGATCGCGGTGGGCGTGCTGGCGATCGCCTTCGTGGTGCTGCACTACACCCGGCTGGGCCGGAACGTGTACGCGCTGGGCGGCAGCGAGCAGTCCGCGCTGCTGATGGGGCTCCCGGTCGCCCGGACGAAGATCGCGGTGTACGCGATCAGCGGATTCTGCTCGGCGCTCGGGGGCGTGCTGCTGACCTTCTACATGCTTTCCGGCTACGGGCTGCACGCGGTGGGCCTGGAGCTCGACGCGATCGCCGCGGTGGTGATCGGCGGAACGCTGCTGACCGGCGGCTCGGGCTACCTGCTGGGTACCGTCCTCGGGGTGCTGGTGCTGGGCCTGATCCAGACCGTCATCAGCTTCCAGGGCACGCTCAGTTCGTGGTGGACCAGGATCGTGATCGGCTGCCTGCTGTTCGTCTTCATCCTGCTCCAGCGCCTGATCACCGGCCGGCGCAAGGTCTGACACCCCACTGTGCCCTGTCCTCGAGAACAGGGTCGATTGTGAGCGCTAACACATGCCCGCTTCCGTACGAAGGATATGAACGTGACCGTGACTCCAGCCGCCCAGGACGTGGAGAGCTACGTCGTCGGTGTCGACTTCGGCACGCTGTCCGGCCGAGCCGTGGTGGTCCGCGTACGCGACGGCGAGGAGGTCGGCTCCGCCGTCCACGAGTACCCGCACGGCGTCATCGACCGCGAACTCCCCGACACCGGCCGGATCCTGCCGCCCGACTGGGCCCTCCAGCACCCCGAGGACTGGCGCGAGGTCCTGCGCACCGCCGTCCCCGCCGCCCTCGCCGCGGGCGGCGTCGCCCCGGCCTCCGTGATCGGCATCGCCACCTGCTTCACCGCCTGCACCGTCCTGCCCGTACGCGCCGACGGCACCCCGCTCGCCGAGACCGCCCTCGCCGGCCGCCCGCACGCCTGGCCCAAGCTCTGGAAGCACCACGCCGCCCAGGACCAGGCCGACCGGATCAACCACCTCGCCCACCTGCGCGGGGAGAAGTGGATCTCCCGCTACGGCGGCAAGATCTCCGCCGAGTGGCAGTACGCCAAGGCGTTGCAGCTGCTGGAGGAGGACCCGGACACCTACGCCGCCACCGAGCGCTGGATCGAGGCGGCCGACTGGATCGTCTGGGAGCTCACGGGCGCCGAGACCCGCAACACCTGCACCGCCGGCTACAAGGGCATCCACCAGGACGGCCAGTACCCGAGCCAGGACTACCTCGCCGCCCTGCACCCCGACTTCGCCGACTTCGCCCGCACCCGGCTCGAACACCCGCTGTCGCCGCTGGGGTCCCGGGCCGGTTCGCTCACCGCCCGGGCCGCCGCCTGGACCGGTCTGCCCGAGGGCATCGCCGTCGCCACCGGCAACGTGGACGCCCACGTGGCAGCCCCCGCCGCCCAGGCCGTCGAGAACGGCCGGCTCCTCGCCATCATGGGCACCTCCACCTGCCACGTCGTCAACGGCGCCGCCCTCGCCGATGTCCCCGGCATCTGCGGAGTCGTCGACGGCGGCATCGTCGAAGGCGCCTTCGGCTACGAAGCCGGCCAGAGCGCCGTCGGCGACATCTTCGCCTGGTGGTTGCGCCAGGGCGTGCCCGCCGACTACCTCGCCGAGGCCGAAGCCACCGGACAGGACCTGCACCAGCTGCTCACCGGCAAGATCGCCGACCAGCCCGTCGGCGGCCACGGCCTGGTCGCCCTCGACTGGATGAACGGCAACCGCTCCACCCTGGTCGACCACCACCTCTCCGGCGTCATCGTCGGCCTCACCCTCGCCACCCGCCCCGAGGAGATCTACCGCGCCCTGCTGGAGGCCACCGCCTTCGGCACCCGCACCATCGTCGACGCGCTGGAGCAGGGCGGCGTCCCGGTCACCGAATTCATCGTCACGGGCGGACTGAAGAAGAACGCCCTGCTGATGCAGATCTACGCCGACGTGCTGCGCCGCCCCGTCTCGCTCGCCGAATCCGCCCAGGGACCGGCGCTCGGCTCCGCCATCCACGCGGCCGTCGCCGCCGGCGCCCACCCCGACGTGCGCACCGCCGCCGCCGCGATGGGCCGGGTGCAGCGCGGCGCGTACCAGCCGGACACCGCCAGGGCCGACGCCTACGACGCCCTCTACGCGGAGTACCGGGCCCTGCACGAGCACTTCGGCACCGGCCCCGACAAGCTCCTCCACCGCCTGCGCGCGATGCGCAACACCGCCCTGACCGTGACCGCCCAGAAGAGCGAGGCCTGACCGATGAGCTCCCCGATCGACCTGCTGCGCCGCCAGGTCAGCGACCTCCACCAGGAACTGGTCCGCTACGGCCTTGTCGTCTGGACCGCCGGAAACGTCTCCGCCCGCGTCCCCGGCGAGGACCTGATGGTCATCAAGCCGAGCGGTGTCCCGTACGACGAGCTCACGGCCGAGGCCATGATCGTCTGCGACCTGGACGGCAAGGTCGTCGAGGGCGACCACTCCCCGTCCTCGGACACCGCCGCACACGCCTACGTCTACCGCCACCGCCCCGACGTCGGGGGAGTGGTGCACACCCACTCCACCTACGCCTGTGCCTGGGCCGCGCGCGGCGAGGCCGTGCCCTGCGTACTCACCGCCATGGCCGACGAGTTCGGCGCCGAGATCCCCATCGGCCCGTTCGCGCTGATCGGCGACGACTCCATCGGCCGGGGCATCGTACAGACGCTCCAGGGCCACCGCTCGCCCGCCGTCCTGATGCAGAGCCACGGCGTCTTCACCATCGGTAAGGACGCCAAGGCCGCCGTCAAGGCCGCCGTGATGTGCGAGGACGTCGCCCGCACCGTCCACATCTCCCGCCAGCTCGGGGAACCCCTGCCGATCCCGCAGAGCGACATCGACCGGCTCAACCACCGCTACCAGAACGTGTACGGCCAGCAGCGCGCTGCCCACTAAGGAGATCTCCCCCATGAAGTCAATCGAGGGCCGCGAGGTCTGGTTCCTGACCGGCAGCCAGGGCCTGTACGGCGAGGACACCCTGCGCCAGGTGGCCGAGCAGTCCCGGCGGATCGCCGACACGCTGGACGAGGACCACGGCGTCCCCGTCCGGGTGGTGTGGAAGCCCGTCCTCACCGACGCGAACGCGATCCGGCGGATCTGCCTGGACGCCAACTCCGACGACGCCTGCATCGGCCTGATCGCCTGGATGCACACCTTCTCCCCGGCGAAGATGTGGATCGCCGGCCTGGACGCGCTGCGCAAGCCGCTGCTCCACCTGCACACCCAGGCCAACGTCGCACTGCCCTGGGCGTCCATCGACATGGACTTCATGAACCTGAACCAGGCCGCCCACGGCGACCGCGAGTTCGGCTACATCCAGTCCCGCCTCGGCGTCGCCCGCAAGACCGTCGCAGGACACGTCAGCGACCCGTCCGTGGCCGTGCGGATCGCCTCCTGGGCCCGGGCCGCGGCCGGACAGGCCGAGCTGCGCGGCCTCAAACTGGCCCGCTTCGGCGACAACATGCGCGATGTCGCCGTCACCGAGGGCGACAAGGTCGAAGCCCAGCTCCGCTTCGGCGTCTCGGTCAACACGTACGGCGTGAACGACCTGGTCGAGGCCGTCGACGCGAGCACCGACGCCGTGGTGACCGAGCTGGTCAAGGAGTACGAGGACACCTTGCGGGTCGCGCCCGAACTCCGCGCGGGGGGCGAGCGCCACGACTCGCTCCGCTACGCCGCGCGGATCGAACTCGGGCTCCGCGGCTTCCTGACGGAGGGCGGCTTCAAGGCCTTCACCACCAACTTCGAGGACCTCGGCGGCCTGCGCCAACTGCCCGGCCTGGCCGTCCAGCGGCTGATGGCCGACGGCTACGGCTTCGGCGGCGAAGGCGACTGGAAGACCTCCGTCCTGCTGCGCACGCTCAAGGTGATGTCAGCCGGCCGGTCCGGCGGCACCTCCTTCATGGAGGACTACACCTACCACCTGGAGCCCGGGCGGGAGCTGATCCTCGGCGCGCACATGCTGGAGGTCTGCCCGACCATCTCGGCCGGTGTGCCGTCCTGCGAGATCCACCCGCTGGGCATCGGCGGCCGGGAGGACCCGGTCCGACTGGTCTTCGACGCGCAGACCGGCCCGGCCGTGGTGGTCGGCCTGGCCGACATGGGCGACCGGTTCCGCCTGGTCGCCAACGAGATCGATGTGGTCGAGCCCGCCGAGCCGCTGCCGAACCTTCCGGTCGCGCGAGCCGTCTGGCAGCCGCGGCCCAACCTGCGCACCTCCACCGAAGCCTGGCTGACCGCCGGCGCGCCGCACCACACCGTGCTGTCCAGCGCGATCGGCGCCGAGGAGCTGGGCGACCTCGCCGACATCCTCGGGACGGAGCTGCTCCTCATCGACGCGGACACCACCATCCGCCAGTTCACCAAGGAGATCCGCTGGAACCAGGCGTACCACCGCCTGGCCCAGGGCTTCTGACGGCGGTGGTCCTCGGCGGGGTCCCGGCCGGACCGGGGCGCCGCCTCACCCCGTCCTTCCACCTGGAGGTGGCCGGACCGGGCGCCGCCTCACCCCGTCCTTCCACCTGGAGGTGCACCACCCCATGACCGGCACACCGGATCGACCCGGCGGCGCAGGCCTGACGATCCGGCGGGAGCCGTACGCCACCCTCCCCGACGGGCGGCGGCTCGACCGCTGGACCTTCGGATCGCAGGAGGCCGTGACGGCCGAGGTGCTGGGTCTCGGCGCCCGCCTGCAGGCCGTCCACACCCCGGACCGCCACGGCCGGAGCGCGAACGTCGTACTCGGCGGCGCCGGCGTGGCCGACCTGCTCGGCGGCGCCTGCTACTTCGGAGCCACGGTCGGCCGCTACGCCAACCGCATCGCCGACGGCGAACTCCCGCTGGACGGCGCCGTCCACCGGCTCCGCACCCAGCCCGGCGGCCACACCCTGCACGGCGGTCCGGACGGCTTCGCCACGCGGCTCTGGGAGGGCACCGAGGTACGCGAACCGGGTCGCGTCGGCGTCCGCCTCGAACTCCACAGCCCCGACGGGGACCAGGGCTTCCCGGGCTCCCTGAGCGCCAGCGTCACGTACCTGCTGGACGGCGCGGGAACGCTCACGATCGAGTACGCCGCCGTCACCGATGCCCCGACCGTGGTCAACCTGACCAATCACGCCTACTTCAACCTGGCCGGCGAGGGCAGCGGCACCATCCTCGACCACGTCCTGCGGGTCGAGGCCGACCAGTACACCCCCGTGGACGACCGGCTGATCCCCTACGGGCCCGCGTTCCCGGTGGCCGGCACCCCGTTCGACCTCACCGAGCCGCGCCAGGTCGGCGAGCGCATCCGCGCCGACCACCCGCAGCTGTGGCTGGCCGGCGGCGGGTACGACCACAACTGGGTGCTGCGCCCGTACGAGGGCGACGGCCCCCGGCTCGTGGCCGAACTGCGCCACCCGGCCAGTGGGCGGCGGCTGGAATGCCTGACCACCGAGCCCGGCCTGCAGATCTACACCGGGAACCTCTTCGACGGATCGCTGACGGGCCCGGGCGCAGGCGCGTACGAGGCCTTCGCGGGCATCGCCCTGGAGACCCAGCACTTCCCGGACTCCCCGCACCGTCCGGCCTACCCCTCCACGGTCCTGCGCCCGGGGCAGCAGTACCGCTCGACCACGGTGTACCGATTCTCGGCGGATCAGAGCTGACCAGCGGCACCACCGTCCAGAAGGGACCGACGTGACCCGTACCGGCACCCGCACCCGCGCCCGCGCCCATCCATGGATCGCCCTGGCGATCGTGCTGTTCGCGCTTCTCTGCACCATCCAGGCCCCGCCGGCGACGGCGGCCGCCGGACGGACGTACACCAACCCGGTGAAGACGCAGAAGGGCGCCGACCCCTGGCTGGAGTACTACAACGGCAACTACTACCTGGTGACGACCTCCTGGTCATCCGAGATCACCATGCGCAAGTCGCCGACCCTGGCAGGGCTGGCGACGGCTCCCAGCGTGCAGGTCTGGAAGGACGCGACGGCGTCCCGCTGCTGCAACATCTGGGCGCCGGAGATCCATTTCTTCGACGGCCACTGGTACTTGTACTACGTCGCCGGTCAGGGCATCGCCGACTACAACTCCACCCAGCGCATGCACGTGGCGCAGAGCGCCGGCACCGACCCGATGGGCCCGTACACGTTCAAGAACGACCTCGGCGCCCCCGGTAACGACACCTGGCTGATCGACGGCAGCGTGCTGCGGGTGAACGGCGCGCTCTACCTGCTCGGCAGCGCGTTCGGCAACGGCACGCAGAACCTCGTCATCGCACCGATGAGCAACCCGTACACCGTGAGCGGCGCGCTCAGCGTCATCTCGACGCCGACCTACGCCTGGGAGAAGTCGGGTGCCTCCGTCAACGAGGGCCCGGAGCCCCTGTACCACGACGGCAAGACCTTCATCGTCTTCTCCGCGAGCTACTGCACCACCCCCGACTACAAGCTCGGCCAGCTCGAACTGACGGGCACCAACCCGCTGTTGGCGTCCTCGTGGACCAAGAAGGCGACGCCCGTCCTCCAGCGCAACGACACCGCAGGTGTCTACGGGCCGGGCCACAACGGGTTCTTCACCTCACCGGACGGCACGGAGAACTGGATCGTCTACCACGCCAACGACTCCGCGAGCGGAGGCTGCGACAACAAGCGCACCACGCGTGCGCAGAAGTTCACCTGGAACGCGGACGGTACGCCGAACTTCGGCGTTCCCGTCGCCACGGGCACGGCACTGGCCGGGCCGTCGGGCGAGACGGCCGCGACGCCGGCCTCGTACACGCTGGTGAATCGCAACAGCGGCAAGTGCCTCGACGTGGCCAATGGTTCGCCGGACGACGGGGCGAACGTCCGGCAGTGGAGCTGCAACGGCGCGGACGCGCAGAAGTGGCGGATAGAGGACCAGGGCGACGACACCAGCCGCCTCGTCAACGTCGCGAGCGGCAAGGTCCTGGACATCGCGGACTGCTCCGGCTCCGACGGCGCCGACATCCGGCAGTGGTCGTGGCTGAACAACACCTGCCAGCGGTTCCGGATGGTCGTCACCGACAGCGGCTGGGTCCGCCTGGTGAACGCCGCCACCGGCAAGGTCGCCGACGTCAGCAACTGCGCTGCCACCGACGGCGCCGACGTCCGCCAGTGGACCTGGCTGGGCAACCGCTGTCAGCAGTGGCAGCTCAAGGCCAACTGACCATCCGCACAGGAGGAGACAACCCGTGACCCGCATCCGCCTGATCCCCGGCGTCCTCACCGCCGGCGCAGCCCTGTGGGCCGGCCTGGTGCTTCCCGCACCCGCTCAGGCCGCCGTTCCCGCCTCGCGCGCCGTCTCGTACACCAACCCCCTGGTGAACCAGCGGGCCGACGCCCAGATCTACAAGCACACCGACGGCTACTACTACTTCACCGCCACCGCCCCGGAGTACGACCGCATCATCCTGCGGCGCGCGACGACCATCCAGGGCCTGTCCACCGCTCCCGAGACGGTGATCTGGACCAAGCACGCCACCGGCGCGATGGCGAACCACATCTGGGCGCCGGAGATCCACTTCATCGACGGAAAGTGGTACGTCTACTTCGCCGCCGGCAGCTCCGACGACATCTGGAAGATCCGGATGTACGTCCTGGAGAGCTCCGGCGCCAACCCGCTGACCGGCGGCTGGACCGAAAAGGGTCAGATCTCCACCCCGATGGACAGCTTCGCGCTGGACGCCACCACCTTCGTCGTGGGCGGCACCCGCTACCTCAGCTGGGCCCAGAAGGACCCCGCGATCGCCACGAACTCCAACGTCTACATCGCCAAGATGTCGAACCCGTGGACCATCTCCGGCACGCCGACCCGGCTGACGGTGCCCACGTACAGTTGGGAGACGGCCGGCTACAAGGTCAACGAGGGTCCGGCGCTCATCCAGCGCGGTGGCAAGGTCTTCCTGAGCTACTCGGCCTCCGCGACCGACAGCAACTACTGCCTCGGCCTGCTCTCCGCCTCGGCGTCCGGCAACCTGCTCGACGCGGCCTCCTGGACGAAGAGCGCGACCCCCGTCTTCACGAGCAACACCGCGACCGGCCAATTCGGCCCGGGCCACAACCAGTTCACCACGTCCGAGGACGGCAAGAGCGACATCCTCGTCTACCACGACCGCAATTACAAGGACATCACCGGCGACCCGCTCGACGACCCCAACCGCCGCACCCGCGTCCAGAAGCTCTACTGGAACGCCGACGGCACTCCGAACTTCGGCATCCCGGTCGCGGACGGGGCCACGCCCAAGCGGCTGTCCTCCTACAACTACCCGGACCATTTCATCCGCCACTCCGGCTTCCGGGCGAAGCTGGAGCCGAACGTCACCAACCTGGCGGACTCCCAGTTCCGTACCGTGACCGGGCTCTCCGGCAGCGGCAGCGGCACGGTCTCGCTGGAGTCGGCGAACTTCCCCGGCTACTACCTGCACAGCAAGAACGGCGAGGTGTGGGTCGAGAAGAGCGACGGCACCACCGCCTTCAAGGACAGCGCCAGCTTCTACCAGCGCCCTGGCCTCGCCGACTCGGCGGGCGTCTCCTACGAGTCGTACAGCACCGCGGGGCAGTACCTGCGGCACTTCGACTTCCTGCTCCAGGTCCAGCCCGCGACCACCACGCTGTCCAAGGGCGACGCCACCTTCTGCCAGCAATAACAGCCCGCCCGCCCGCAGTTAGGCCACCCCGACACCTCCGACCATCTACATCCGGCCGGAGGTGTCGGTGTTGCATGTCGCCGTCGGGCGGTTTCCTGCCCAATGGGGCCGCCGCCAAGGCCGGACGGCTGGTCCACCGCGACGCCTCCAGGCCAGCGAGAAACCCCCTCCCTTGGGAGGGGGTTTCACTGCCGCCTGGTCCCAGCCGGCCCGGGGTGAGCGGTGGACGCGCTCCGGGTTGGTGATCTGTTGGTGATCTGTGACCCGGAAGGGTCAGGAGCCGACCTTGCGCTTGTTGTAGACGTCGAAGCCGACGGCGGCCAGTAGGACCAGGCCCTTGATGACCTGCTGGTAGTCGGTGCCGATGCCCACCAGCGACATGCCGTTGTTGAGGACGCCGAGCACCAGGCCGCCGATGATGGCGCCCAGTACGGTGCCGACACCGCCGGTGGCGGAGGCGCCGCCGATGAAGGCGGCGGCGATGGCCTCGAGTTCGAAGTTGATGCCCGCCTGCGGTGTACCGGCGTTGAGTCGCGCCGCGAAGACCATGCCGGCGAGCGCTGCCAGCACGCCCATGTTCACGAAGGCCAGGAAGACGACCCGCTTGCTCTTGACGCCCGAGAGCCTCGCCGCGGCCTCGTTCCCACCGATCGCGTAAGTGTGGCGGCCCAGGATGGAGTTGCGCATCAGATAGCCGAAGGCGAAGAGCAGTACACCCAGGATCAGCAGGACGATCGGGAAGCCGTGGTAGCTCGCCAGCAGCAGGGTGAACACCAGCACCGCGGCGGTGATGGCCGCGAGCTTGGCCAGGAAGTAGCCCATCGGGAGCAGGTCGAGACCGTAGCGGGCGGCCTGCCGTCGGCCCCGGATCTCCTGGAGGACGGACAGCGCGAGGACGGCCAGCCCGAGCAGCAGGGTCAGGTTGTGGTAGTTGGTGACCGGGCCGATCTCCGGCAGGAAGCCGCTGCTGATCTTCTGGAAGCCCTTGGGGAACGGCGCCACCGACTGGCCCTGCAGCAGGATCTGGGTGCCGCCGCGGAACAGCAGCATGCCCGCCAGGGTGACGATGAAGGACGGGATGCCGACGTAGGAGATCCAGAAGCCCTGCCAGGCCCCGGCCGCCGCACCGATCAGCAGCGCGACCGTGAGGGCCACCGGCCAGGGCAGGTCGTGCTTGACCATCATCACGGCCGCGGCCGCGCCGACGAAGGCGGCCAGTGAACCGACCGAGAGGTCGATGTGCCCGGCGATGATGACGATCATCATGCCGATCGCGAGGATCAGGATGTAACTGTTCTGCTGGATCAGATTGGTGATGTTGAGCGGCTTCAGCAGGGTGCCGTCGGTCCAGATCTGGAACAGTACGACGATGAGCGCCAGCGCGACCAGCATGCCGTACTGGCGGACGTTGCCGCGCAGGGTCCGCGCCAACAGGGCGACGGCGCCACCGCGCTCCGGCCCCGCGGGCCCGGCCGCCTTGGTTGCCGGGATGTCCTTGGTCTCTGTCTGGGCCATGCCCTACACCTGCTCGTCGTTGATTGCCGCGCTCACGGTCATGAGTCGCATGAGTGATTCCTGGGTCGCGTCCGCGCGGTCCACCTCGCCGGTGAGCCGGCCCTCGGCCATCGTGTAGATGCGGTCGCACATGCCGAGCAGCTCGGGCAGCTCGGAGGAGATGACCAGCACCGCTTTGCCCTGCGCGGCGAGTTCGGCGATCACCGTGTAGATCTCGGCCTTGGCGCCGATGTCGATCCCGCGCGTGGGTTCGTCGAGGATCAGCACCTCCGGCTCGGAGAAGATCCACTTGCTGAGGACGACCTTCTGCTGGTTGCCGCCGCTCAGCTTTCCGGTCTCCGCGAACACCGAGGGCGCCTTGATGCTCATCGTCTTGCGGAAGGACTCCGCGACCCGCCTCTCCTCGTGCTCGTTGACCCAGCCGCGCCGTGACACCTTGCCGAGCGCGCTCAGCGAGATGTTGCGGCTGATGTCGTCGATCAGGTTGAGCCCGAGGGTCTTGCGGTCCTCGGTGACGTACGCGATCCCGTGGCCGATCGCCTCGGGGACGGTGCGGGTGCGGATCTCGCTGCCGTCCATCAGCACCCGGCCGCCCGCGTAGCGCCCGTACGAGCGGCCGAAGACGCTCAGCGCCAGCTCGGTGCGGCCCGCGCCCATCAGGCCCGCGATGCCGACGATCTCGCCGCGGCGGACGTTCACCGAGACGCCGTCGACCACCTTTCGCTGCTGGTCGATCGGGTGGTGGACGGTCCAGTCCTCCACGGCGAAGGCGACCTCGCCGGCCTGCGGGCCTTCGGCTGCGTAGGGCTGCCGCTCGGGGTAGCGGTGCTCCAGGTCGCGGCCGACCATGCCCCGGATGATGCGGTCCTCGGAGATGCCCTCCGCCTCGACGGCGATGGTTTCGATGGTCCGGCCGTCGCGCAGGATGGTGACGGAGTCGGCGACCCGGGCGATCTCGTTGAGTTTGTGCGAAATGATGATGCAGGAGATGCCCTGGGCCTTGAGCTCCAGGATGAGGTCGAGCAGCTTGCGGCTGTCCTCGTCGTTCAGGGCGGCCGTAGGCTCGTCCAGGATCAGCAGCTTGACCTCTTTGGCGAGCGCCTTGGCGATCTCGACCAGCTGCTGCTTGCCCACGCCGATGTCCGCGACCCGAGTGTGAGGGCTCTCATGTAGGCCGACGCGCTTCAGCAGGGCGCCGGCGTGCGTGAGGGTCTTGTTCCAGCTGATGATGCCGCGGGTGGCGTGCTCATTGCCGAGGAAGATGTTCTCGGCGATGGACAGGTAGGGCACCAGGGCGAGCTCCTGGTGGATGATCACGATGCCGCGCCGTTCGCTGGCCCGGATGTCCTTGAAGGCGCAGGGCTCGCCCTGGAACATGATCTCGCCCTCGTAGGAGCCGTGCGGGTAGACGCCGCTCAGCACCTTCATCAGGGTGGACTTGCCTGCGCCGTTCTCGCCGCAGACGGCGTGGACCTCGCCGGGGGTGACGCTCAGATTGACGTCCGAGAGCGCCTTGACGCCGGGGAAGGACTTGCTGATCGAACGCATCTCGAGGACGGGTCCGGCCATGATGGTGCATCCGTATCTCTGGGGGCGGGCCGGCGGCGGACTCGTCTGGACGGTCCGCCGCCGGCCCCGCCGACTCGATGTGGCCCGGGGTTCGGCCGCTACTTCAGCTGGTCGGCGGTGTACTGCCCGCCGTCCACCAGCACCTTCTGGTAGTTCTCCTTGTCCACACTGACCGGCTGCAGCAGGTAGGCCGGGACCACCTTGGCGCCGTTCTCGTACTGCTTCGTGTCGTTCACCTCGGGCTTGCCGCCGGTGAGCAGCGCGTCGCCCATCTGCACCGCGACCTTGGCCAGCTCGCGCGTGTCCTTGTAGACGGTCTGGGTCTGCTCGCCCGCGAGGATGGACTTCACCGAGGCCAGCTCGGCGTCCTGGCCGGTGACGATCGGCAGCGGCTTGCCCGTCCCGCCGTAGCCGACGCCCTTGAGCGAGGACAGGATGCCGATCGAGATGCCGTCGTAGGGCGAGAGCACCGCGTCGACCCGGCCGGAGGTGTAGGACTTGCTCAGCAGGTTGTCCATCCGGGACTGGGCGACGCCGCCGTCCCAGCGCAGCGTGGCGACCTGGTTGAAGCCGGTCTGCCCGCTCTGGACGACCAGCTTCTTCTGGTCCACGTACGGCTGGAGCACGCTCATCGCGCCCTGGAAGAAGAAGGTGGCGTTGTTGTCGTCCGGCGAGCCCGCGAACAGTTCGACGTTGAAGGGGCCCTTGCCGCCGGCGAGGTCGAGCTTGTCGGCGATGTACGTGCCTTGGAGGACGCCGACCTTGAAGTTGTCGAAGGTCGCGTAGTAGTCGACGTTCTTGGTGCCGCGGATCAGGCGGTCGTACGAGACCACGGGGATCTTGGCGTCGGCGGCCTTCTGGAGGACTTCGGTGAGCGAGGAGCCGTCGATCGCGGCGACCACCAGCAGTTTGGCGCCCTTGGTGATCATGTTCTCGATCTGCGAGACCTGGTTCTCGACGACGTTGTCGCCGTACTGGAGATCGGTCTTGTAGCCCTTGTCCTGGAACTGCTTGACCATGTTGGTGCCGTCATTGATCCAGCGCTCCGACGACTTGGTGGGCATCGCGATGCCGACGAGACCGCCCTTGGCGTCGCCGCCGCCGCCCGTGCCGGCGCCGTCGCCGACGCCGTTGGCGCTCTGGCCGCAGGCCGCCAGTGTCAGCGTGAGGCCCGCAGCAGCGAGGGCCATCGAAACCTTGCGCACAATTCCTCCAGTGGTTTGCCGCGGTCGGCGCGACCGCGGCAAGGGGGCCTCGGATCGGGTCGAGCGGGGTCGAGCGCCGGCTGGCCCGGATAGGGCGGATGGGCCAGGGCGTGTGCTCGGGGCGGTACGGCCGGGCGGCCGGTGGACCAGGTGGTCCGGACCGGAGCTGCTCTGGCCTGGCGTTACACGAGTGTTAACGCTCACAGAAACGGCGTCAAGACCTTGAGGGAAGACTTCGCTCCCAAATTGTGAGCGTTAACAAAATGATGCGCAGTGCCGCTGACCGGCGGTGGAACGGCCACCCGCTCCTCCGCTCGACCCTTCTCATTGACGTGTCCATGGCATCACCGTAGGCTAGTAAGCGCTTTCTATCTCGTGCGAGATCCGCATGTCGTTCGTGCGACACAGGGACTCAGGAGAGATGCGAGGGCCTCTGTGCGGCCGCGTCCAGCACCTTCACTGACGTCCGTTGACTGCCCTCGGACAGCAAGCGCTTTCTGTTTCTCGGTCGAGAGCCGCACTGTCATGCCTGCATGCAGGCGACCACGGAGAAAGAACGAGCCCCCATGAAACCGAAATCCCCCCTGTCCTTACTCGCGTGCGCCGCCCTGGCGGTCGGCACGTTCGTGGCGCTGCCCGGTGGCACGGCCGCAGCCGCCCCCGTCCGCTACGAAGCCGAGAGCTCGCCGGCGCTCTGTACCGGCACCATCGACTCCGACTGGGCCGGCTACTCCGGCAGCGGATTCTGCAACGGCAACAACGCCGTCGGTGCCGACGCGCAGTTCACCGTGAACGCCCCCGCCCCGGGTACGGCGACACTGACGGTCCGCTTCGCCAACGGAACCACCACCGCAAGGCCCGCGGCCGTCACGGTGAACGGCTCGGCGGCCACATCGGCATCGTTCGAGGGCACCAGCACGTGGGCGACGTGGGCGACGAAGGCGCTCAGGGTGCCCGTCAAGGCGGGCAGCAACACCATCCGGCTCAGCCCCACCACCTCCGCCGGCCTGCCCAACATCGACTCCCTCGACTTCGAGGCCGACGCCACCACCCCGCCGCCCTCGGGCACCGCGCTGTACGTGGCGCCGAACGGCACCGACGGCGCGGCCGGTACGCAATCGGCCCCGACGACGCTCACCTCGGCGATCAGCCGCGTCACGGCCGGCGGGACGATCTATCTGCGCGGCGGCACCTACCGCTACTCCCAGACGGTCACCATCCCGCAGGGCAAGAACGGCACAGCGAGCGCCCGCACGAACCTGTCCGCCTACCCGGGCGAGACTCCGGTGCTGAACTTCTCGGCCATGAGCGAGGACCCGGCGAACCGAGGGATCGCCGTGAACGGGTCGTACTGGCACGTCAAGGGCATCGTCGTCGAGCGGGCCGGCGACAACGGGATCTTCGTCGGCGGCAGCAACAACGTCTTCGAGCGCACGGTGACGCGCTTCAACCGGGACACTGGCCTCCAGCTCTCGCGGATGGCCTCCACCACCCCGCGCGACCAGTGGCCGTCCAACAACGTCATCCTGAGCGCGGAGTCGCACGACAACGCCGATTCCGACGGGGAGGACGCCGACGGCTTCGCGGCGAAGCTCACCGTCGGCCCCGGCAACGTCTTCCGCTACGCCGTGTCCCACAACAACATCGACGACGGCTGGGACCTCTACACCAAGACCGACACCGGCCCCATCGGTCCGGTCACCATCGAGGACTCCCTCGCCTACGGCAACGGCACCCTCTCCGACGGCACCGTGAACTCCAACGGTGACCGCAACGGCTACAAGCTCGGCGGCGAGGACATCAAGGTCAACCACGTCATCCGGCGCAGCATCGCCTACCACAACGGCAAGCACGGCTTCACCTACAACAGCAACCCCGGCTCCATGTCGGTGTCGGACAACATCAGCATCGACAACGCCCAGCGCAACTACTCGTTCGACGCCGGCACCTCGGTGTTCCGCAACAACGTCTCGTGCCGCAGCGGCAGCGGAACGAACGACAGGACCATCGGCGACGCCGACAGCTCGAACCAGTTCTGGTCCGGCGCCAACGGATCCCGGTGCTCTTCCTACGCCGGCCCCCTGAACTGGTCCTTCGCCGCTGACGGCCGCCTCGCTGTCACTTTCGGCGGCACGCTGGTATCTCCGTAGCCCGGGCTGCCCGACTGGGTGGAGGGCCTGCGTACCCGGTTGGGCGACGGCGAATCAGTGCCTTGGTTCGACCCTGCCTCGGGCGGTGTGGAAGCCCGGAGCCTCTTCCTGCTGGAAGCACCGGTTGCCGCCTACTACTTGAGCCGAATAGCGGGCCTTGGTCGTTGCGGCGGACTTCGCGCCGATCGAAGTGGCTGAGGAACTCATGCCATTCCTCATCGGTGGGGACGCCGTATTCCTTGCTCGGGCGCAGGGGCCTGCGGCGGGCGAGAAAGGCCATGTCCGCCTGGATCGCCTCTTCGAGGCAGACCGGCCAATGGTGGAGTCGGGTATGGGAACTGTCCGAATGCCTCAGCCATTGCGGACCCAGGCGGTGAACTCGTTTACGAGACCGGGCGGGTTGGCGGCCTCGGTTCGCCGGGCGATCATCTCGTAGTACTCCAGCTCGTGGACGATCACTGGCACCGTTCGGCCGACCGATCTTTCGATGACGCCAGTCGCATGGAGGGTTCGGGCGAGCTGGCAGCAGATCTGGTTGAACTGGGACTCGATCTGCGCGGCCAGCGGCCCGATGACTGGCACCCAGTCGGCGGGGTCGGTCGGCTCCTCGTACCAAAGTCCGAGTTCGGTGATCCACTCCTGGCGAGCTATGGCCCCGCCGGGGTCGCTGGTCAGGTCGCCGACCACGGTCAGCTGGTTCTGTATCCAGAAGGCGTAGTTCCAGCGGGCTTCTGCCTGGTCAGAGGCGTCCTGGATGTTGCGTCGAGCCTGAGCTTCAGTGTTGTAGCCGATCGTCAGGGTCGGCTGACGAGGGTCGTCGTCCTCATTGTCGATGAGGAAGGAGACAGCGTAGATGTCGCCGGCGTCGGCGGCCGGGATGGATACGAGGGCCCTCTCAGCGACGTGCTGAAGGTGATCGTTGAACGTCACGGTCGGCGGGGTCCCGTCGGTAGAGGTCATGAGTCCCACTGGTCGCAGTACTCGATGTGGATCTCGCGCGCGTCGCCGAGAATGCCGTCGTTGGAGTGGAGCTCGGTGCAGAAGTGCGGACGGCTCGGATGGGCGGGGACGTATTCGGGACCGTTTCGGGCGACGTGGAGGAAGTGTCGGGCAGTGTCCCTGAACACCTTCGCGCTGCCGGTCATGAACAGAGTCTCGGCGTGGAGATGCTGGTGAAACAGATCTCGGTTCTCCCGGTAGTGCCGTGCCTCGTGGTCGATCACGGCTTCGCCCGTTTGCTCTGGGCTGGGCAGCGTCACCGTCTGCGGACGCCCCGCGCCGAGCCGCCCGCGTATTTCCTTCCAGCGTGAGGGCGCGAACTGGAGAGAGTGGTGCAGCAGCACGAGATCAAGCTGCCGCGTGCCCTTTTCTGGCAGCTCGCGGGAGGGGGCCTGGTTGGCTCGCATCGGCAGGTGGACCAGTGAGCGCGGTGACGAGGCGGCGAGCGTCCATAGCGCGCCGATTCGCCGCGCGGCGTCCTGACCGAGGTAGGCGTTCAGGTGCCGGTCGTGGTCGATGAGCGCGGCGTGGACCAGGGGACGGGCTGGTCGGATGACCTTGAACTCCGCTGACCCGAGACGTGCTTGGTGGATGGTGATCGGTAGCTTCATTTGTTCCAGTGTGCGTGCATGTCGCTGAGCAGGCTGAGGTCGGAGGCGTTCTGCCTGAGGGTGATGGTGCCTGGCTCGCCCAGGGTGGACGGGGGTTGGCGGGAGGCGACGTTCTTCCAGGAGGCCCAGAGGGCGTGACGGGTGGCGCGGCGGGCGAGGGTGGTGAGGGGCCACGGGGCGGTGACGGGGCGGTGGTCGTAGGCCAGCATGCGGCTGCTGCGCCGGGGTGCGATGACGAGGCCTTCGATGCGCAGACGTGTCGGTTCGCCCGCGGGGCCGGAGGTCTCCACGAAGCGGATGTCGCCGACGTGGCCGATGTCGCGGCCGGTGGCGTCCAGGACGCGCGCGCCCATGAGGTCAGCCAGGCGCATGGCCGGATCCGGGAAGTGGGGCGATGACGTGGTCACGGGTCCAGTCCTCCAGTGGATGTACGGCTTCTTCGTCGGTCGGGGTCGTCGCTGTCAGGGCGGCGCCGATGCGGGTGATGCGGGACATGTCGATGCGTGCATGACCGGGTGTGTCGCCGGTGGTGAGTCGGCGTGCGACGGCGTCGAGGAGACGGGCCGGTCGGCCGGACAGGCGGGGGGCGAGGGCAGTGGGGCCGATGAGGATCGCGGTCACGTAGAGGTGTCCGTGGTCGTCCTCGGACAGTTCGAGGTCGTCGACTTTGGCGAGCGGGACCCCGTCCTGGTCGAGGATCTGGCGGTCCAGGAGGTGGAAGCGGGCGCTGTAGGCGCGGCCGGGCTCGCGTTCGTCCCCGGTACGCGGCGGGGGGTGCTGGGGCATCACAGTCCTGCTTTCGTCGCGAACATCAGGGGAAGGGCGGCGAGGGAGGCGGCCAGGACGATCAGCAGGTAGATCACGCCGAGGGTGTTGGCCAGGCGGCCGTTGACCGCATCGCCCATGTATTCGTGGTCGTTGGCCACCACGAGGATCGGCAGGTACGTCAGCGGCAGCGCGACGGCCGCGAAGACCAGCGAGTACTCGGTGACCTTGATGGGATCGATGCCTGTCAGCACCAGCATCGCGCCCACGATCATCGAGACGATCACCACCGTGTGGAAGCGGGAAGCGGTCTGCGGCGCCTTCGTCTTGCCCCACGTCCAGCCGAAGTACTGGGCGACCGTGTAGCCGCACGACAGGGCCGTCTCCAGGGCCGCACCGAACGTAGCGGCGAACACACCCAGCAGGACGAAGGCGAAACCCACCTTGCCGAGGGACAGCACCACGGGCAGCGTGACCTGGGAGAGGTGGTCGACCGCGATGCCCGCGGGGTGCAGTACGAGCGCGGCCGCGGTCATGATGGACAGGGCGAGCAGACCTCCCAGGGGGAAGCCGACGAAGACGTTCACGCGTGAGACGACCAGGTCCTTGCGGCTCCAGTGTTCCTCGATGCCGCCAGAGGAGAAGAAGAACACCTCGTACGGGGTCATGGCGCTGGCGAACAGGGCGATGCCGTAGTACAGGTACGTCGGAAGGCCTTCGCCGGCCGGTACCTGCGGATGGGCGACCTGCTGCCACACGCTTCCCCACCGCGGATCCAGGTGGAGCACCGCGACGATGAAGACGACGAGAGCCAGACCGGCCAGGCCGAAGACCCGCTCCATCGTCTCGAACTTGGTCCGCCAGATGACCATCCACACGGCGAAGGCAACCCCGGGGATCCACAGCAGGTAGGAGACCGAAGTCAGCAGTTCCAGGGCCAGCGCCACACCCGCGAGCTCGGCGGCCAAAGTGAGCAAGGTGACCAGGAACGAGCCGGTGAGGTTGGCGAACGCGACGCGGGGCCCGAGCCGCTCACGAACGATGTCGAAGGTCGGACGCCCCGACACCGCGGCCACCCGCCCGGCCATCTCCGCGTAGACGCAGATCCCCACGACGCCGAGCAGCAACACCCACACCAGGGCGAACCCGAAGCGGGCGCCGACCAGGGAGGACGCGACAAGGTCCCCGATGTCGACGAAGCCGCCGATGGCGGTCAGGATGCCGAGGGTCACGGCCAGGAAACGCTTCACGACAGCTGCTCCCCCAATCGGTCCAACCGCTCCTTCACCTTCGTCAACTCCGCCACCTGGGTCCCCGACTCGGTGACCTGCCCTCGGCGGGCGGCGATCCGTGCACGTGCCAGCGCGTCGCCCGCGTCCGACAGGGCTTCCTCCACCTGATCACGTACCTTGTCGGCGGCCTCGCCGGGCGGCTGGCGTGAGGTGAACGCCTGCTCGGCGCCGGCCAAGTCCTTCTCGGCCTCGCCGAGCAGGACCGACAGGTACGGGCCGGTGGCCTTACCCCGGCCTGCCGCCTCTACGGCGAGGCGCGCCGTGCCGACCGCGGAGGCGGCGGCTTCGGCCGTGTTGGCCGCTTTGAGCCGGTAATCGGCCTCCGTACGCGAGGAGCCGGCGCAACCGGCGGCCGACAGGCACACGACGACCGACAGCAGCCAGACGGCCAGACGCGACAGCAGCCCGGCGGCCGGGCGCGACGGACGGGGGGCGGACATCAGCGGCCCCGCAGGACGAAATACGCGGCGAGTGTCAAAAGCAGGACCAGCTGGCCCCAACCCGCCAGCAGCACCAATCCCGTATCCATCCAGGCCTCCCGCTTCTCGTAGCCGACCGGACATGCTTCTACCCGCGGAAGTGAGCGGCAGACGCTGCCTGAAATCCCAAGACCCTGAGGCCGGGGACGGGCCTGCCGCCACCGGGCCGGCCATGCAGTCAGCCGGGTGTGTCCGCACGCCGCGGAGGCACTCACCTGGCCCGAAGGAGGTGTTGGCAAAAACCTTTGATCGTGACGTGCTTCCCCCCGTTAACCTGGGAAAATGCTCACAGAAGTGATCGCGACCCGCTACGTCACGCCCCTGCGTGAGGGCGGCTCGCTGCCGGGGATCGTCGAGGCCGACGATTTCGGAACATACGTCATGAAATTCACCGGAGCCGGCCAGGGCCGCAAGACCCTGGTCGCCGAAGTCATCTGCGGCCGCCTGGCCCAGCGGCTGGGGCTGCGCGTCCCCGGATTGGTGCAGATGCAGCTCGACCCCGTGATCGGGCTCGGCGAGCCCGACCAGGAGGTCCAGGAGCTGCTCAAGGCCAGCGGGGGGCTGAACCTCGGGATGGACTACCTCCCCGGCTCGATCGGCTTCGACCCGCTGGCCTACCGGGTGGACCCGGTCGAGGCGGGGCGCGTCGTCTGGTTCGACGCCCTGATCAACAACGTCGACCGGTCCTGGCGCAATCCAAACATGTTGGTCTGGCACGGCGACGTCTGGCTCATCGACCACGGCGCCACCATGATCTGGCACCACAACTGGCCCACGGCCGAGAGCGCCGCCGCCAAGCCGTACAACGCCTCCGATCACGTACTGGCCCCGGCCGGTCCGGATATCGCCGCGGCGGCCGCCGAGCTCGCCCCCCTCGTCACGAGGGAGCTGCTCACCGAGGTCGCGGCCGACGTGCCGGACGAGTGGCTGGTCGACGAGCCCGGTTTCGACTCCACCGACGCGCTGCGCCGCGCCTACGTCGACGCGCTGCTGCCGCGCGCCGCCACGATCCACGAGAGGATCACCATGGAGGCCGAGGTCAAGACCCAGGCCGGTCCTCCCGGCTGGCTTGCCGACCGCCTCGACCCCCGTCCCCGGAAGAACAAGAGCGACCACGAGTGACCAAGCGGGACGTGTTCGAGTACGCACTGGTGCGTGTGGTGCCCAGGATGGAGCGCGGCGAGTGTTTCAACGCCGGCGTGATCGTCTACTGCCGGGCGCATTCCTACGTGGCCGCGCGCACCCACCTCGACGAGGCCAAGCTGCTCGCCCTGGACCCGAACGCCGACCTGGCCGGGGTCCGGGCCGCGCTGCGCGGTATCGAGGGCCTGTGCGGCGGGGGCGAGCTCGCGGGCCAGGCGGCCGGCGACGACCCCGGCCGCCGCTTCCGGTGGCTGATCGCGCCGCGCAGCACGGTGGTGCAGCCCGGCCCGGTGCACACCGGCCTGACGGCCGACCCGCGGGCCGAGGTGGAACGGCTCCTGGACTTGCTGGTCCGCTGAGCGGCGGCCGGAGGGCCGAGCCGTCGCGCTGCCGGAAGGCCGATCGGCGCGTGCGACAGGAGCCCTGGAACCTGGTGGCGTTGACACCGGGTGCCAGGGCTCCTAGCGTCTCCTCAGCTGAAGCTACTAAGCGGTTGCTCACCCCCGAGGGGCCGCTTTCCGAGGGCGAGGAGAACCAGCATGTCCACCACCGAGCAACGCGTCGCGATCGTGACCGGGGCGGCCCGGGGCATCGGCGCGGCCACGGCCGTGCGCCTGGCCGCCGAAGGCCGGGCGGTCGCCGTACTCGACCTGGACGAGGCGGCCTGCAAGGACACCGTGGAGGTGATCACGGCGGCGGGCGGCAAGGCCGTCGCGATCGGCTGCGACGTCTCCGACAGCGCGCAGGTGGAGGCGGCCGTGGAGCGGGTGGCGAGCCTGCTCGGCGCCCCGACCATCCTGGTCAACAACGCGGGTGTGCTGCGCGACAACCTGCTCTTCAAGATGAGCGAGACGGACTGGGACACCGTCATGAACGTGCACCTGCGCGGCGCGTTCCTGATGTCGAAGGCCTGCCAGAAGCACATGGTGGACGCCAAGTTCGGCCGGATCGTGAGCCTCTCCAGCAGCTCCGCGCTCGGCAACCGCGGCCAGGCCAACTATTCGGCCGCCAAGGCCGGTCTCCAGGGCTTCACCAAGACCCTCGCCATCGAGCTCGGCAAGTTCGGCATCACCGCGAACGCCGTCGCCCCCGGCTTCATCGTGACCGAGATGACCGCGCACACGGCCGCCCGCGTCGGCATGGACTTCGAGGACTTCCAGGCCGCTGCCGCCACCCAGATCCCGGTGCAGCGCGTGGGGCGCCCGGACGACGTGGCCAACGCGATCGCCTTCTTCACCGGCGAGGCCGCCGGCTTCGTCTCAGGCCAGGTCATGTACGTGGCCGGCGGCCCGCTCAGCTGACGAGAGGCAGGCGCACGACATGAGTCACGAAGCAACGGACAGCGGCAAGGTCGCGCTGATCACCGGCGCGAGCCGGGGCATCGGCTACGGCATCGCCGAAGCGCTGGTGGCGCGGGGCGACCGGCTCTGCATCACCGGGCGGGGCGAGGAGGCCCTCAAGGAGGCTGTCGAGCGGCTCGGCGCGGACCGGGTGATCGGGGTCGCGGGGAAGGCGCACGACGAGGCCCACCAGGCCGTCGCGGTGGAGCGCACGATGGAGGCCTTCGGCCGCGTCGACTTCCTGATCAACAACGCGGGGACCAATCCGGTCTTCGGTCCGATCGCGGACCTCGACCTCGGGGTGGCCCGCAAGGTCTTCGAGACCAACGTGATCTCGGCGCTCGGCTTCGCCCAGCGCACCTGGCACGCCTGGCAGAAGGAGAACGGCGGGGCGATCGTGAACATCGCCTCGATCGCCGGAGTCTCCGCCTCGCCCTTCATCGGGGCGTACGGGATGAGCAAGGCCGCCATGATCAACCTGACCCTCCAGCTCGCCCACGAGATGGCCCCGGGGGTCCGGGTCAACGCGATCGCGCCCGCGGTCGTGAAGACCAAGTTCGCGCAGGCGCTCTACGAGGGCCGGGAGCAGGAGGCCGCGGCGGCCTATCCGCTGGGCCGGCTCGGGGTCCCGCAGGACATCGGAGGGGCCGCCGCGTTCCTCACATCTGCACAAGCGGAATGGATCACGGGACAAACTCTGGTGGTCGACGGGGGAATGTTCCTCAATGCCGGAGTGCATTGACCGATAGTCGGACGCATTTGCCTTCCATGGGGAGGCAAATGTGTACCGAATACGCCCTTAATCGGTCAAGTGCCGCACGAAACCTGCCCATTGGATTTGTGATGCACTGCGGTAGGGTCTGCCGCACCCCTGGCTGATCGAGGAGCGTGCACGTGTTCAACCGGACCAGATGCCTGCAGATCTCTGCGGCCCTTGCGTCCATATCCCTGCTCTCCGGATGCGGTCTGTTCTCGGACGGCGGCAGTGACGGCGCGCAGCGGATCACCGTAGGAACGACGAGCGCACCCACCACCCTCGATCCGGCGGCGGCCTGGGACGGCTCCTGGGAGCTGTACCGGAACGTCTACCAGACGCTGCTGGCGTTCCCCACGGGGGCGACCAAGCCCCAGCCGGACGCCGCCCAGAGCTGCGAGTTCACGGACTCCGCGAACGAGTCGTACCGCTGCGTCCTGAAGAAGGGCCTGAAGTTCTCCAACGGCGAGCCGCTCGACGCCAAGGCCGTCAAGCACTCCCTCGACCGGATCAAGAAGATCGACGCCCCGTCCGGTCCCAAGGCGCTCTTCGGCAGCCTGGACAAGATCGAGACGCCGGACGCGCTGACCGTGGTCTTCAACCTGAACACTCCGGACGCCACCTTCCCGTTCGTCCTCGGCTCGCCGGCCGCCTCCCTGGTCGCGCCGAAGGACTACCCGGCCGACAAGCTGCGCAAGGACGACAAGGTCACGGGCTCCGGCCCGTACACCCTGGAGTCCTACAAGGAAGCCGGCGAGGCGGTCCTGAACAGCAACGACGGCTACACCGGCTTCGCCAACCGCCGCAACAACGGCGTGACCGTCCGCTACTTCGCCGACTCCAAGACGATGATCGCGGCGCTCAAGTCCAAGGACATCGACGCGACCTACCGAGGCCTGTCCGCCACGGAGATCAAGGACCTGCAGACCCCCGAGTCGCACAACGAGGGCGTCCAGGTCGTCGAGAACTTCGGTGCGGAGATCCGCTACCTGGTCTTCAACCCCAAGGACCCGCAGGTCGCCAAACTCGCGGTGCGCCAGGCGATCGCCCAGATCGTCGACCGGGGCGCGCTCGTCTCCAAGGTCTACCAGGGCACCGCCGAGCCGCTGTACTCGATGGTCCCCAAGGGGGTCGTCGGCCACAAGACGCCCTTCTACGACATGTACGGCCAGGTGGACGTCGCCAAGGCCAAGAAGATCCTCAAGGATGCCGGGATCACGCAGCAGGTCGACCTGACCTTCTGGTACACCACCGACCGCTACGGCGCGTCCACGGCGGACGAGTTCACCGAGCTCAAGCGCCAGCTCGAGGAGAGCGGCCTCTTCAGGATCACCCTGCGCGGCCAGCCCTGGAAGGCCTTCCAGGAGGGCTACAAGAAGGGCGAGTACCCGGTCTTCGGCCGAGGCTGGTTCCCCGACTTCCCGGACCCGGACAACTTCATCGCCCCGTTCGTCGGCAAGGACAACGCGGTCGGCACCCCGTACGAGGCCACCGAGATCCTCACCGACCTGCTCCCCAAGTCCCGCCGCGAGAGCGACCGGTCCGTGGGCGTCCGCGAGTTCGAGCAGGCCCAGCAGATCTTCGCCCAGGACGTCCGGCTGCTGCCGCTGTGGCAGGGCAAGCTGTACGTGGCCGCGCGCGAGGACATCGGGGGCGCCGAGCGGGCGCTCGACCCGCAGACCGTCATGCAGGTCTGGGAGCTGTACCGCAAGGCCAGCTGGTAGCCGCCCCGGCGGTGCGGGCGGTGCGGGCGGTGTGGGCGGACGCGGTCGGATGCGGCGTTGTCAGTGGCCCCGGGTAGGTTTCGATCAGTCGCGCGAAGCACTTGCGCGAGCATGAGGAACTTGTACCGGAGGTTGTCGCCGTGACCCAGATGCTGCCCGAGTCCTGGCTCCCCGTCCTCGGCGGGGAGCTGGACCAGCCCTACTTCAAAGAGCTCACCGAGTTCGTCGAGAAGGAGCGGGCGAACGGGCCGGTCTACCCGCCCCGCGATCAGGTCTTCGCGGCCCTGGAGGCCACTCCCTTCGACAAGGTGAAGGTCCTGGTCCTCGGCCAGGACCCGTACCACGGCGCCGGCCAGGGACACGGCCTCTGCTTCTCCGTGCGGCCCGGCGTGAAGACCCCGCCCTCGCTCCGCAACATCTACAAGGAGATGCACGCCGAGCTCGGCATCCCCGTCCCGGACAACGGCTATCTGATGCCGTGGGCCGAGCAGGGCGTCCTGCTGCTCAACGCGGTGCTCACCGTCCGGGAGGCGGAGCCCAACTCGCACAAGGCCAAGGGCTGGGAGCGGTTCACCGACGCGGTGATCCGCGCGGTGGCCGAGCGCCCCGACCCCGCCGTCTTCGTCCTGTGGGGGGCGTACGCGCAGAAGAAGCTCCCGCTGATCGACGAGGAGCGGCACGCGGTCGTCAAGGGTGCCCACCCCTCGCCGCTGTCGGCCAAGAAGTTCTTCGGCTCCCGCCCCTTCACGCAGATCAACGAGGCCGTCGCCGCCCAGGGCCATGAGCCGATCGACTGGCGGATCCCGGACCTGGGCTGATGCCCGACCGCGCCTGGGCGGCATTGCCCGTACCTCCGGCTAGCGTCTTGATGATCAGACCGGAGCAGGTCTGGCAGAGCAAGCCGGAGGCCGCGTTGACGGAGCAGCAGGAGGCGTCGGAGGACGCCGTCATGACCAGGATCGGCCAAGCGGTCATCTTGCTGCACGCCGGTGACCGCGAGGAGGCCCGCAACAGGCTCGGCGAGATCTGGTCCGAGATCGGCGAGCAGGGGGACTCCCTGCACCGCTGCACCCTCGCGCACTACATGGCCGACGCCCAGGACGACCCGGCCGAGGAGCTGGCCTGGGACCTGAAGGCCCTGACCGCCGCCGACGGGCCCGTTCCACCGGCGGCCGTCCGGGTCTTCTACCCGTCGCTGCACCTGAGCCTGGCCACCGACTACGTGAAGCTGCGGCGGCCCGAAGCGGCCCGGATCCACCTGGCGCGTGCCCGCGCCGCCACCGGGGCGCTGGCCGACGACATGTACGGGAACGGCGTACGGGCCGCCATCACCCGGCTGGAGCGGCGGCTCGAGGCCGAGCCGGGCGACGCGCCCCGGCCGTTCCCGGAGCAGAACCCGTAGCCGGGACCCCGGTGGCCCCGGCCGCGCCCGGGGTCCCGGCCCGGCAGGCCGGGCACGGCAGCCGGCCGGGCGGGGCACCCTCCTGGCAGGGC
>NZ_JAGGOW010000071.1 GCF_018614135.1 Streptomyces sp. ISL-66 | reverse complement strand
CCGCCCGGCCCGCCGCCGTGTCGTGGCAGCGGGCCGGGCGGCCGGGGCCGCAGGGCGGCCACGGCTCACGCCGCCTGGATCTCGCGCTCCGTCTGGGCCGGCACCGTGCGCGTGGCGTGCTCGTGCGTGCAGGTGCGGACCGGCTTGGGGCGTCGGCGGCTGGCGAAGAGGCGGGGCAGCGCCAGCGTCACGAAGCCCTCGGCCTGCATCGCGGCGAAGCCGATGCGGGGCAGGTCGCGGGTGGTGCGGAAGACCACGAAGCGGGGCTCCCAGCGGGGGCGGAACTTCGCGTTGAACTTGTACAGCGACTCGATCTGGAACCAGCGCGAGAGGAACACCAGCAGGCTGCGCCACATCCGCAGCACCGGGCCGGCGCCGATCTTCTCGCCGCGGGCCAGGGCCGAGCGGAACATCGCGAAGTTCAGCGAGACCTTCTCGATGCCGAGCGCCGGGGAGGCCTCCAGGGAGGCGACGATCAGCAGCTCGTTCATGCCGGGGTCGGCGGCGCGGTCGCGGCGCATCAGCTCCAGCGACATGCCGTCCTTGCCCCACGGGACGAAGTGCAGGACGGCCTTCAGGTCGCCGAACGGCGAGGTGTCGCCCTCCTCGACGCGGTGAGCGGTGGCGATGTAGCAGTCGCCGTCGCCGGCGTCGCCGACCCGGCCGAGCGCCATCGAGAAGCCGCGCTCGGTGTCGGTGCCGCGCCAGGCCTCGGCCGCACCCCGCACCTGCTCCAGCTCGGCCGAGGTCAGCTCGCTGACCCGCCGGACCTTCGTGGTGTAGCCGTTGCGCTCGATGCGCTTCACCATCTGGCGGACATTGCGCATCGCCCGCCCCGCGAGGGAGAAGTCTTTGACGTCGACGATCGCCTCGTCCCCGAGCTCCAGGGCGTCGAGCCCGGTCTCGCGGGTCCAGACCTCGCCGCCGGTCTCGCTGCAGCCCATGACGGCGGGGGTCCAGGAGTGGGCCTTGGCCTCCTCCATGAACCGCTCGATGGCGCCGGGCCAGGCCTCGACGTCGCCGACCGGGTCGCCGGAGGCGAGCATCACGCCGGACACGACGCGGTAGGTGACCGCGGCCTTGCCGCTGGGGGAGAAGACGACGGCCTTGTCGCGGCGGAGCGCGAAGTGGCCCAGCGAGTCGCGGCCGCCGTGCTTGGCGAGCAGCTCCCGCAGCTTGGCCTCGTCGTCGGCGGTGAGCCGGGCGGCCGGGTGCTCCGGACGGAAGGCCAGGTAGATGGTGGTGACGGCGGTCAGCATGCCGAGGGCGCCGAGCGAGTAGCCGACGGTCCAGGACACCCGGCCGGCGTAGTCGACGGGACCCTCGAAGCCGAAGAGCCCGTAGACGACGTGACTGATCTGCTCGTAAACACCCGGATCGCCGACAACGCGACCCGGGTGCGAGTTGACGATGACCAGACCGAGCCCGATGGAGCCCGCGCTCATCAGCACGAAGTTCGCGAGCGCCTTCCAGCGGCTGCGCGGGTCCGGAAGCGCCTTGAATTCACCCTGATGGCGCACCAGGAGCCCCAGGAGCACCGCCGCGATCACCACGCCGATGACGGAGTGGCGGTACGAGAACTGCGCGACCGCGCCGGCGGGCAGCAGCACCACGGCCGCCCGCCAGGCGCGCCGCTTGCGGCGCTTGAGGCCGTGGGCCAGCAGCAGGAGCAGTACGCCCGCGCTGAGGGCCAGGGCCGCGGCGAAGGGGCCGAAGGAGCCCGGCAGCACCTCGGTCACGGCATGGATGCGGCTGTGCCTGAAGCGCGGGAAGACCCCCGCGGCGATGTCCAGCAGGCCGACGACCGTGACCGCCGTGCCCACCAGGCCGGGGACCGAATGCGCTCGTGGACCCCGGAGGATTCTGCCGACCCGCTTCGGAACCTGTCCCGACTTATCGCCATCTATCCTGCTAGACATCGCTTCCCGTTGCTCCGCGAGAGATCATGTGGCCGAAAGCCGCGACAGCCTCCGGTGTGTGGTGCGTCCCCTAGGACGACATCGAGGGTGAGCGGGTTCACTCATCCGTCGAGAAAAAATCTAGTCCTGCCATAGAAAGTCGACTGACTGCTCATGGGTCTCACCAGTAATACGGTTCTGGCGTTGGCCATCATCGCCGGTGTGCTGCTCTTCGCGGCCACGGTGTGGTCGTGGCCGAAGCTCTCGGGCCGCTCCTGGCGCGCGGTCCTCGGCCGTATCGGCCTCCTCCTGGCGACGCAGCTGGCGCTGTTCTCGGCCGTGGGACTCGCGGCGAACAAGTCGTTCCTCTTCTACGGGTCCTGGGCCGACCTCCTCGGCCAGGAGACCTCGATCGGCAAGGTCGTCGACCACGGGATGAGCAGCGATGACATCAAGGTCGTCGACAAGCAGAAGCTGGACGTGCCCGGCGGCGCCAAGCCGCAGGTCGGCGGACAGATCCTGAAGGTTTCCATAACCGGTCAGAAGTCGAGGATAACGAGCCCCGGGTACGTGTGGCTGCCGCCGGAGTACTTCCAGCCGCAGCACAAGGACCAGAACTTCCCGGCCTCCATCATCCTCACGGGTTACCCGGGAACGGCCGAAAACCTGATCAAAGGGCTGAACTACCCGATGACGGCCTTCAAGCAGGCCAAGGCGGGCAAGATGAAGCCGATGATCCTGGTCATGCTCCGCCCGACGATCGCGCCCCCGCGTGACACCGAGTGCGTGGACATACCGGGCGGCCCGCAGACCGAGACCTTCTTCGCACAGGACCTCCCGCAGGCGATCCAGGACACCTTCCGGGTCGGCAAGAAGCCGCAGAACATGGGCTTCATCGGCAATTCCACCGGCGGTTACTGCGCCCTGAAGATCGCCGCGCACCACCCGGAGGTCTTCGGCGCCGCCGCGGGCCTGTCCGCGTACTACGAGGCCGCGGACGACCCGACGACCGGTGACCTCTTCCACGGGGACGCGCAGCTCAAGGCGCGGGCGAACGTGCTGGAGTCCATCAAGGCGAAGAAGCCGACCGGCACGTCCTTCCTCGTCACCAGCAGCGAGAGCGGCGAGCCGAACCTCGGCGACACGAAGAAGTTCATCAAGCTGGTCAAGAGCCCCGACCGGGTCTCCTCGATCATCCTCGACAGCGGCGGCCACAACTTCAACACCTGGCGCCGCGAGATCCCGCCGATGCTGGTGTGGATGAGCGGCCGCATCCAGGCCTGAGGCCGGGCCGGGTCACCGACCCGGCCCACCCGCCGTCAGACCTCCTGCAGACGGGCCCGGCGCAGTGCCCGGTGCACCCCCTCCGGGGTGAGTACGCCGATCAGCGCGCCGGAGTCCGGGTCCGTGACCCCGATCAGGCCCGAGTCCTCCTGCAGCAGCAGCGCGAGCGCCTCGCGCAGCGTCGCCCCCAGCGCCACGTCGGCGGTGGGGGCCTTTCCGTCGGCGGCCGTCAGGTCGGCCTCCGCGACGGGCGTGACCGCGAGCCGCTTGAGCCCCCGGTCGGCGCCGACGAACCCGGCGACGTAATCGGTGGCCGGCGCGGCGAGGACCTCCGCCGGGCGGGCGAACTGCTCGATGGTGCCCGCTCCGTAGACCGCGATGCGGTCACCGAGCCGGATCGCCTCCTCCAGGTCGTGGGTGACCAGCAGGATCGTCTTGCGCACCGTCCGCTGGAGCGCCAGGAACTCGTTCTGCAGCCGCTCGCGCACCACCGGGTCCACCGCGCCGAACGGCTCGTCCATCAGCAGCACCGGCGGATCCGCGGCGAGCGCGCGGGCGACGCCGACGCGCTGGCGCTGCCCGCCGGAGAGCTGCTCCGGATAGCGGCCCCCGTAGACGGCCGGGTCCAGCCCGACCAGTTCGAGGAGTTCGGCGGCCCGGGCGCGGGCCTTGGCCTTGGGCGTGCCGATCAGCTGTGGGACGGTGGCCGTGTTCTCCAGCACCGTCTTGTGCGGGAACAGCCCGACCTGCTGGATGACGTAGCCGATGCGGCGGCGCAGTTCGACCGGGTCGGCGGCGGCGATGTCCTCGCCGTTCAGCAGGATGCGGCCGGAGGTCGGCTCGATGAGACGGTTGACCATCTTCATGGTCGTCGTCTTGCCGCAGCCGGACGGGCCCACCAGGGTGACCAGTTCGCCCTCCGCAACCTCGAAGGACAGGTCCGCGACGGCCGTGGTCCCGTCGGGGTAGCGCTTGGTCACTTGCTCGAATCGGATCACGGATCCATCCTCCCCTACCGGCGCGGGCGGTTCGTGAAGGGCGTATTGCCTGAGTGCGAAGGTTCCGGCCATTGTCGGTGCCGGGGGTTATGGTCGTTCCCACGTACGTTCGGTGACGGGGGGTGAGGAGCGGATGGCCGGACAGAACTGCCTGGTGGCGAACGACTGGATCTGCTGGGAGTACGTCACGTCCCGGTCCCAGGAGCTCACCGACGCCACCCTCGAGCACGTCTGGATCACGGGCGTGTCGGTGCTGATCGGCATCGCCGTGTCCGTCCCGCTCGCGCTGCTGGCCCGCCGCGGCCGCCGCTGGGCGGCCCCCGTGCTCGGCATCACCACCCTGCTCTACACGATCCCCTCGCTCGCCATGTTCTCCCTGCTGCTGCCGGTGTTCGGCCTCTCCTCGGCGCTGGTGGTGACCGGTCTGGCCCTGTACTCGCTGACCATCCTGGTCCGCAACGTGCTGGCCGGCCTGGAAGCCGTCCCCGAGGAGGTGCGGGAGGCCGCGCGCGGGATGGGGTACGGCACGAGCCGGCTGCTGTGGCAGGTCGAGCTGCCGCTGGCGCTCCCCGCCCTGCTCGCCGGCGTACGGATCGCCACCGTCTCCACCGTCGCGCTGACGACCGTCGGCTCCATCGTCGGCAAGGGCGGCCTCGGCAATCTCATCGCCCCCGCCGTGAACAGCTCCTTCAAGGCCCAGGTGCTCACCGCCTCCGTGCTGTGCGTGCTGCTCGCGCTGGTCGCGGACCTGCTGCTGCTCGGCGTCGAGCGACTGCTCACGCCCTGGACCCGCGCCACCCGCCCCGCGGGCGGCCGCGCCGCGCGCAAGATCCGCACCGCCCGCGTCACCGAGGGGGCCTGATGGGAGTCCTCGGACAGGCCTGGGACTGGCTGGCGGACGGCGCCAACTGGTCTGGGGAGAGCGGCGTCTGGCACCGGCTCGGCGAGCACGTGTACGTCAGCGGGATCGCCCTGGCGCTGGCCTGCGCGGTGGCGCTCCCGGTCGGGCTGTGGCTCGGCCACCTCGGCAAGGGCGGCGGCCTCGCCGTCAACGTCTCCAACATCGGCCGGGCCGTACCGGTCTTCGCGGTGCTGGCCCTGTTCATGGTTTCCCCGCTGCGCAACGCCGGGTACGTGCCCACCATCGCGGCGCTCGTGCTCTTCGCCGTTCCGCCGCTGCTGACCAACGCGTACGTCGGCATGCGCGAGGTCGACCGCTCGGTGGTGGAAGCGGCGCGGGGCATGGGCATGTCCGGCGGCCAGCTCTTCTGGCGGGTGGAGCTCCCGCTCGCGCGCGGCCTGGTGATGACGGGTCTGCGCTCCGGCGCCGTCCAGGTCATCGCCACGGCCACCATCGCGGCCATGGTCGGCCAGGGCGGCCTCGGCCGGATCATCACCGCCGGCTTCAACACGTACGACACGCCACAAGTCGTCGCGGGCGCCCTGCTGGTCGCCGCGCTGGCCCTGCTGGTGGAGGGCGCGCTGATCGCGGCGGACCGGCTGCTGCCGGGCGCTACCGCCCGCTGACCTCGTGACAACGGCCCAGTGGCTTCCGCCTCCTGGCTTCCCCCATTTTCCTTGAAGGAGCAGACACATGAGCAAGTCCACGCGCGTCCTCGGCGCGGCCCTGGGTGCGGTCGCCCTGACCGCCTCGCTCACCGCGTGCGGCGGCGACAGCCTGGAGCAGACCAAGGACGGCGGTTCCTCTGCCTCCGCTCCGTCCGAGGGGGGCAAGGGCGGCAAGCTGGTGATCGGCGCGGCCGGCTTCACCGAGTCCAACGTGCTGGCCGAGCTGTACGCGCAGGTGCTCAGGGACGCCGGCTACTCGACCTCGATCACCACAGTCAACAACCGCGAGCTGTATGAGCCGTCGCTGGAGAAGGGCGAGATCGACGTCGTCCCGGAGTACGCGGCGACCCTCGCGGAGTTTCTCAACGCCAAGGTGAACGGCTCGAAGGAGGCCACCGACAAGCCGGTCGCGTCGAGCGACGTGGCGGCGACGGTGGCGGCCCTTGAGAAGCTCGCGGCCCCGCTGGGCCTCAAGGCGCTGGCGGCGGGCTCGGCCGTCGACCAGAACGCCTTCGCGGTGACCAAGGAATTCGCCGCGAAGAACAATCTCAAGACGCTTTCCGACCTCGGCGCGTCCGGTCTCAAGGTGAAGATCGCGGCGGGCGACGAATGCGCCGTGCGGCCCTTCTGCGCACCCGGCTTGAAGAAGACATACGGAATCGATGTTTCCGGTATTGACCCGAAGGGCGTCGGAACCCCGCAGGCCAAGCAGGCGGTCAAGGACGGCGCCGACCAGCTGGTCCTCACCACCACCACGGACGCCACGCTCGACGGCTACGGCCTGGTCCTGCTGGAGGACGACAAGAAGCTCCAGAACGCCGACAACGTGCTACCGGTCGTCAACGCCAAGGACGCCGGCGCCCCGGAGGTCGCGGCCGCCCTCGACAAGATCACCAAGGCGCTGACCACGGCGGACCTGGTCGAGTTGAACCGCAAGGTCGATGCCGAGCGGGCCAAGCCGGCGGATGTGGCGAAGGCTTATCTCGAGTCCAAGGGCCTCGTGAAGAAGTAGTAGTTGCGCCTTTGATGAGGAAAGGCCGGTAACCGCTCGGAAACAGATTGCCGGGCGGTTACCCCACACCCTGTCCACGCCCTGTAAATTTCAGGCCATGCCCCGTGGACGCCACCGCAATCCCGAACCTCTTCACCGGCTCCTCACGCCGACGACCGTCGGCGGTGTGTCCGTCGCGGCCGCCGGCGCGGCCTGGCTGCTCGCGGAACCGCTGGCATTGCGCCTGCTCGTGGCCCTGACCGCGGCCGCCGGCGTCACCGGGGCCGTCGTCATGCGGTCCTGGGACCGCGCGGCCGGCCGCCGGGTCGCGGAGCTCGGGCGCGAGCGGGTCAAGGACGAGTGGCGCACCGACGAGCGGATAGCCGAGCTGGAATCCGACCTCGAAGAGGCCCGGATGCTGCGCGGCAAGCTCGACGCGAAGCTGCGGGCCAAGCGGGTCGAACTCGCGGGCCTGCGCGGCGAACACGCCGCCCTGCTGCGGCGGTACGCCACCGCCGAGACCGAGCGCGCGAGCGCCCTGGAGCGGCGCCGGCTGCTGGCCATCGAGGCCGCCGCCCCGGCCGCCGCGGCGCCGAGGGAACTTCCCGCCGTCTCCGAGGAGCGCACCGCGGCCGGCGCGCCCACCCCGGTCGGCTTCGCCCGGGCCAATGCCGCGCTGGGGGCGCTGGCCCGCAAGGCGGAGGCGGTGGAGTCGGCCACGGACGGGCCGGGGCGCGGGCCCGAGACCGGGCGCGGGCCGGTGAAGTCCGCGCCGGTGAAGTCCGCGCCGGTGAAGTCCGGGCCGGCGAAGCTCACGCCGGCGAAGCCCGCTCCGGAGCGGTCCGGGTCGGCGAAGCCCGCTCCGGAGCGGCCCGCGCTGGAGGCGCACGCACGGCCCGCGCAGGCCGCGCTTCCGGCGCGCCGCCCCGCGGCCGCCGTGACCCCGTACTCCCCGTACTCCCAGCAGCGCCGCTCGGCCTCGCGCGTCGAAGGCGGCTTCGACTTCTTCGGTACGAAGACGGCGGCGCAGGCCCGCGCGGCCATCGAGTCCGTCCAGAACGAGGACCTGGCCGACGTGGTCGGCCAGGAGGTCCTCGAGGTCCACAAGGCGGAGTCGGCCCGGGGCGGGGCGGAGCCGGAGTTCAAGCAGGCCACCGACGAGCAACGAGCCGTCGGCCAGGTCATCGACCTGACGGCCCACGACGAGACGGAGCCGATCGACGTGGCGCAGCTGCGTACGGCGATCTCCTAGCCGTCGGGCCACGCTGGTTCGGCCGGGCCGGTTGAGCCTGGTTGGTTCGGCGCGGCTGGTCCGGCCCGGGGTGGTTCAGGCGCTGCCCGGTTCAGGCCGCCCGGTTCAGGGCGCCTCGTTCGCGTACGAGGTCACGAGGCGGGCCAGGTGCCGCCCCGCCACCAGGAGCGGGGTGCGGCTCTGGGTGACCTGGGCGCTGGTCTCCGCGCCTTCCAGGGTGTTGATGACGGTCGCGGCCAGGTCGCGGGCTTCCTGCTCCGGGTGGCCCGAGGCCAGGAGCTTGGCGGCCACCAGTTCCTGCCAGTGGGCGAAGGCCCCGGCGCAGGCCGTCTGGAGCTCCGGGATGCGTCCGACGGTCTCCAGGGCGGTGGTCGTCACCGGGCACCCGTCGCGCCAGTCCGAGGCGGCGAGGGCGTCGGCGAGCAGGACCGCGACGGCCTCCACGGCCAGAGCCGGATCGGCGTGCGCGCGGAGCCCGCCGCGGATCAGCTCGGTGAACTCCTCGTCCCCGTAGTGGATCGCGGCCACGGCGAGCTCCTGCTTGCCGCCCGGGAAGAAGTGGTAGAGCGAACCCAGGGTTGCTTCGGCCTCGCGGACGAGCTGTTTGACCGGGGTGTTCTCGTAACCACCGCGCTGCATCAGGCGGGAGGCGGTGCGGACCAGTCGGTCGCGGGTGCCCTCCGCCGTCTTCGCCGTTCCGCTGTTCGCGGCTGCTGCTGTTCCTGCCATGGGGGCGATCCTACCTCCGAATCTAGATAGAGCGTTCGTTCTAGTCTCGTGCTACGGTCGTCCCGAACACCAGATAGAGCGTTCGTTCTAGAGCCGATCGTTGTCAGGGGAGAGCTACGCCGTGAGCCAGAACCAGAACCAGAACCAGCCGCAGGACCGCACCGTCACCGTCATCGGCCTCGGGCCCATGGGCCAGGCCATGGCCGCCGCCTATCTGGACGCCGGCTACGAGGTCACCGTGTGGAACCGCAGTCCCGGCAAGGACGCCGCACTCGTGGCACGCGGGGCCCGTCCGGCCGCCTCCGCCGCGCAAGCCGTAGCCGCGAGCGCGCTCACCGTGCTCAGCCTCATCGACGTCGAGGTCATGTACGCCACCCTCGCGGACGCGGACCTCGGCGGCCGGGTGCTGGCCAACCTGTCCTCCGACGTCCCCGACAAGGCCCGGGCGGCTGCGGTGTGGGCCGGCGCGCGCGGAGCCTCGTACCTCACCGGCGGGGTCAACGTCCCGCCCTCCGGCATCGCGCAGGAGGGGGCGTCCGTCTTCGTCAGCGGGCCGCGCGAGGTGTACGACGCCCACCGCGCCGCGCTCGACGTGCTCGCCGCCACCGACTACCGGGGCGCTGACCCGGGCTACGCGCAGCTCTACTACCAGCTCAACATGATCATGTTCTGGACCGCGTACACCGGCTGGTACCAGGCCCTCGCCGTCGCCCGCGCCAACGGCCTGACCGCGGCCGACATCGTCCCGTACGCCGGGTACACCGCCGACACGATGCGCGGGTTCTACGAGGGCTCCGCGCCGCTCATCGACGCGGACACGCACGAGGGCACGTACGAGCGCCTCACCATGTGTGCGGCGAGCGTCGAGCACGTCCTGCACACCGCCGCCGACTCCGGCGTGGACACCGGAATCCTGACCGCGCACGCCGAGCTCTACCGGCGCGGCGTCGACGCGGGCTTCGGAGCCGACAGCAGCTCGCGGCTGATCGGGCTGCTGGGCGCTTAGCGGGACTGCCTGGCGGAGCCTGGGGCTGCGGTCAATGGGCATGGCCGTGGGCGTCTGCCCGCGGCGTCCTCCAGTCGATGCCGTGTCGACGGGCCGCTGCGAGCGCTGTCGGCACGCCGTCCGAGTAGGGCTCGCCGTGGCCGGGCAATAGTGTCGTGGCTGTGATTGCGGCCAGGGACGTGAGGCTGTCCAATGCCTGTGCGGGGTCGTCGTTGAGGGTGCCGGGCATGATCCCGACGGCGCGGCGGCCGGTGACGACGTCGAGGGTCACCAGGGCGTCTCCCGTGATCAGGACATCGCGGTCGGCGAGCAGCAAGCAGCTGCTGCCCGGGCTGTGGCCGGGCGTGTGGATCACCCGAGGCGATCCCGGTATGTCCAGGCGCTGCCCGTCGGTGTAGGACTCGGCGTGCAGGATCGGTGGCACGGCGAACAGACCCGCGCGCCCCCAGCGCACGGTGAGGGCGAAGACGTGAGGTTTCCACAGGTTGTGCCGAATGCGCCGGGGCGGCATGTGCAGTCCGGCGCCTTTGGCCTGGGCCTCGTCGTCGGGGTGTACGTGCACCGGCCGGCCGGTGGCGTCGGAAAGCCGGCGGATGATGCCCAGGTGATCGGCGTGTCCGTGGGTGAGCACGATGGCCCGGACCGCGTCCAGACCTTGCCCCCGCTCCTTCAGCCAGTCCGTCAGCGCGGGCCAGTGACCGGGCATACCGCCGTCCACGACGGTCAGCGCACCCTCCTGCTCGACGACGTACCAGTTGACGTGGCCGTCTCCGAAACGGAACACCCCGCGGGCAACCTCGATACCGACCTGACGAAGTCTCTGCATCTCGAAGCGCCTCTCCCCCAACAACTTCCACTATGGAAGCCACCGGGGATACTACCCATCCACTTCCATCATGGAAGCCGCTAGGCTGACGACATGCGTTCGTCCCTCGCCCTCGACAACTGCCCCGCCGCCCGAGCCCTGGACGTGGTCGGCGAACGATGGGCGCTCCTGGTGGTGCGTGAAGCCCTCGGCGGAGCCCGCCGGTTCGACGAATTCCGCGATCGGTTGCAGATGAGCGAGAACACGCTTGCCCGACGGCTGGCGGAGTTGACCGCCGCGGGCGTCCTCGGGCGCACGCAGTACAGCCTCAAACCCGCCCGCTTCGAGTACCTCCTCACCGACAGGGGGCGCGCCTTGGTGCCGGTGCTCGTAGCCTTGGCCGCCTGGGGAAACGAGTGGACCGATCCCGATCCCGATCTGCCGGGCCCGCCCGCGCGACCGGGCTGGCTCGACGACAGTGTCTCGGGCGCCGCCGAGCGGAGGAAATGATCGATTGACGCAACCGGATACGCGCCCTAGAACAGCGGGAGCTGGCCCGGATGCGGGGACAGGGCGAAGCCGTCCAGCGTCGGGGCCCAGGCGCCGAGGATCACGCGGGCGCGGGAGCCGGGGCAGGAGATGAGGTCCCCGCGCCCCCGGCCCGAGGGCGGGTCGTGGCGGGCGATCCGCCCGGCGGTGACGGCGCAGTCGCGGCCGCAGGAAGGACAGGCCCGGCGGGGTGAGTGGGACATCCCCCAAGTCTGCCCTGCCCCGCGGACATCAGCCCTACGGTCCGGCGGCCCCGGTGCGCCTCGTCCTGCGGACACCGGCCCGGCCGGCCCGAAAAGCGCCAGGGCGGGAAGTACCGCCGCCGCCCGCTTCGGGCGGGGCGGAGATCGTCACTTGTCGATGTCGCCGACGACGAAGAACAGCGAGCCGAGGATGGACACCATGTCGGCGACCAGCTGGCCCGGCAGCAGGACGGCCAGGGCCTGGATGTTGTTGTACGAGGCGCTGCGCAGCTTGAGCCGGTACGGGGTCTTCTCGCCCTTCGAGACGAGGTAGTAGCCGTTGATGCCGAGCGGGTTCTCGGTCCACGCGTACGTCTCGCCCTCGGGCGCCTTCAGCACCTTCGGGAGGCGCTGGTTGACCGGACCGGGGGGCAGTTCGGCCATCCGGTCCAGGCAGGCGACGGCCAGGTCGAGCGCGTTGTGGGTCTGCTCCAGCAGGACCTCGAAGCGGGCCAGGCAGTCGCCCTCGGTGCGGGTGACGACCGTGAGCACGTCCTGGAGCTCGCCGTAGGCGAGGTACGGCTCGTCGCGCCGCAGGTCGAAGTCGACGCCGGAGGCGCGGGCGATCGGGCCGGAGACCCCGTACGCGTGCACGGCCTCGGCGGACAGGATGCCGACGCCGCGCGTGCGGCCGCGGAAGATCTCGTTGCCGCGGACCAGCTTGTCGTAGACGTCCATGCGGGTGCGGACGTCCGCGACGGCCTCGCGGGCGCGGCCGAGCCAGCCGGCCGGAAGGTCCTCCTTCAGGCCGCCGACGCGGTTGAACATGTAGTGCATGCGGCCGCCGGAGATCTCCTCCATGACGGCCTGGAGCTCCTCGCGCTCGCGGAACGCGTGGAAGATCGGGGTGATCCCGCCCAGTTCGAGCGGGTACGAGCCGAGGAACATCAGGTGGTTCAGCACCCGGTTGAGCTCGGCGAGCAGGGTCCGCATCCACACGGCCCGCTCGGGGACCTCCATGCCGAGCATCCGCTCGACGGCCATGACGACGCCCAGCTCGTTGGAGAACGCGGACAGCCAGTCGTGGCGGTTCGCGAGCATCACGATCTGCCGGTAGTCGCGCGCCTCGAAGAGCTTCTCGGCGCCGCGGTGCATGTAGCCGACCACCGGCTCGGCGCTGACGATCCGCTCTCCGTCCAGGACGAGCCGCAGGCGCAGCACGCCGTGCGTGGAAGGGTGCTGGGGGCCGATGTTGAGCACCATGTCGGTGCTCTCCGCCGCGCCGCCGATGCCGACCGTGGTCTCCGTCATGGCCGCATTCTCGCAGCCCTACGCTGGGGGGATGGAAACGGGGACAACGGGTGAGACGAGCCGACCCGAGTGGGTGGGGCTGCCGGGCGGGCTGCTCACCTTGCGGCGGCTCCTGCTGGTGGTCTGGACGGGGCTGTTCGCGCTGGTGACGGCCCTGGTGCTGGGGCCGGCCGTCGGTCCGCCGTGGGCGGCCGCCGGCGGGCTCTGGCTGCTGGTCCTCCCCTGGGGCTGGTGGATGCTCGGCCGGAACTGGCGCTCCTGGCGTTACGCGGAGCGCGCCGACGACCTGCTGATCAGCCGGGGCGTGATGTGGCGCGAGGAGACCGTGGTCCCGTACGGCCGGATGCAGCTGGTCGAGGTGGCCTCGGGGCCGCTGGAGCGGCGCTTCGGGTTGGCCTCCGTACAACTGCACACGGCCGCGGCGGCGACCGACGCGAAGATCCCCGGGCTCGCGCCCGAGGAGGCCGAGCGGCTGCGGGACCGGTTGACCGAGCTCGGCGAGGCAAGGTCGGCGGGCCTGTGACCTCCGAGTCCGACGCCGCCGGGCCCGTCGCACCCGTCGCACCCGTCGCGCCCTACGTGGAGCGGCGGCTGCACTTCCTCACCCCCCTGCGCCGCGCCTGGGTGCCGATCGCCGCGACCATCGGCGTCGCCGCCCAGCAGGGCGAGAACGTCGCCGAGTGGGTCACCGGCCTCCCCACCCTCCTGCGGGCCCTCGCGCTGACCGCGCTCGTCCTCGCCTTCGGCCTGTACGGCTTCCTCAGCTGGTGGTTCACGCACTACGCCGTCACCGGCACCGAGCTGCGCATCCGCAGCGGGCTCCTCTTCCGCCGCACCGCCCACATCCGCCTCGACCGGATCCAGGCCGTCGACGTCACCCGCCCGCTGCTGGCCCGGCTCGCCGGCGTGGCCAAGCTCCGCCTCGACGTCATCGGCACGGAGGAAAAGGACGAACTGGCCTTCCTGAGCGAGGACGACGCCGTCGCGCTCCGCGCCGAGCTGCTGGCCCGCGCGGCCGGCTTCACCCCGGCCGAGGCCGTCGCGCTGGGCGAGGCCCCCGAGCGTGAGCTGCTGCGCGTGGGCCCCCGCGATCTGGCGATGTCGATGGTGCTCACCCTCTCCCTTCCGGCGGGCGTGCTCGGGGGGCTCGCCGCCCCGGTCGCGGTGTGGTGGTTCAGCTCCAGCCCGTGGGCGGCCGCCGTCGCGACGCTCCCGGTCCTGGGCGCGGTCTGGAAGGGCACCGCCGGCCGGTTCCTCGCCGAGTACGACTGGACCGTCGCCGAATCCCCGGACGGGCTGCGCCTCGACCACGGGCTGCTGGACCGGGCCCACGAGACGGTGCCCCCGGGGCGCGTGCAGACCGTACGGATCGTCGAGCCGCTGCTGTGGCGGCGGCGCGGCTGGGTCCGGGTGGAGCTGGCGGTGGCCGGTTCGAAGAACGACGTCCTGGTCCCGGTGGCCACCCGGGCCGCCGCCTTCGCCGTCGTCGCCCGCGTCCTGCCCGGCGTCGACCTGGCGGGGCTGGCCTTCGCCCCGTCGCCCCGGTCCGGAGCGCGCTGGGTCGTGCCGGTGTGGTGGAAGGGGTACGGGCTGGCCGTCTCCGAGGACGTGTTCGCCGCCCGCCGGGGCCGCCTGTGCCGGCGTACGGAGATCGTCCCGCACGCCAAGGTGCAGAGCGTGCGCCGCTCCCAGGGCCCCTGGGAGCGGGCCCGGGGCGTGGCCGACGTCCAGGTCGACACGGGCGCGAACGCCACGGTCACGGCCCGGCTGCGCGGCGCGGCCGAGGCCGTCGAACTGCTCCACGCCCAGGCGGCCCGCTCCCGCACCTCCCGCGCCGCGGCCCGCCCGGACCGCTGGATGACCTGAGCCGCGGCCGCGGCGAGGGCCCAGGACCGCCGGGGCGGGCGGCTACGCGCCCCCGCCGCCGCCCGCGCGGACCAGGCCCGTCTCGTAGGCGAGGACCACGACCTGGACGCGGTCGCGCAGGTTCAGCTTGGTCAGGATGCGGCCCACGTGGGTCTTCACCGTGGCCTCCGACAGGACCAGGCGGGCGGCGATCTCGCCGTTCGACAGGCCCTGGGCGACCAGCATCATGACTTCGCGCTCGCGTTCCGTCAGCCGCTCGACGTCCTTGTTCCGCGGCTCGGACGAGCTCGCCGGGAGCATCGGCGCGAAGCGGTCCAGGAGCCTGCGCGTCGTGGACGGGGCGACGACCGCGTCGCCGCTGTGCACGGAGCGGATCGCGGCCAGCAGTTCGCCCGGCGGGACGTCCTTGAGCATGAACCCGCTCGCGCCCGCCTTCAGACCCGAGAACGCGTACTCGTCCAGGTCGAAGGTGGTCAGGATGATGACCTTGGGGTGCTCGTCGGGCTCACAGATGCGGCGCGTCGCCTCGACGCCGTCGAGCCGGGGCATGCGGACGTCCATCAGCACCACGTCCACCTTGGTGGCCCGCAGCACCTCCAGTGCCTCCAGGCCGTCGCCTGCCTCGGCGACCACCTCCATGTCGGGCTGTGCGGCGAGCACCATCCGGAAGCCGGTGCGCAGCAGCACCTGGTCGTCGACGAGCATGACTCTTACGGAACGGGCCGGAGAGGGCGCATCAAAGGCAGTCATACGGCCAGAGTACGCAGACGGGGACCCCGCCCGACCGCGGCCTAGTCCCGCGGTGCCAGGGTGCGCAGGACGTCGAACTCGTTGCCCTCGGGGTCTGCCATGACCACCCAACCGCGGTCCGGTCCCTGGCCCACATCCGTCGTGGTGGCGCCGAGGCCGAGCAGCCTGGTCACCTCGTCCTCGGTGCTGGCGTCGATCGGACTGACGTCGAGGTGGAGCCGGTTCTTCACGGTCTTGCCCTCGGGCACCTGGACACCAGGGGTGCCACAAGGCCGTCGGTCACCCCTTCTTCAGCGGGAGCAGGGCACTGATCCGGAAGCCGCCACCGGGCCGGGGGCCCGCGTCCAGGGTGCCGCCGACCATGCCGATGCGTTCGCGCATGCCGATGAGCCCGTGTCCGGCGCCGTCGGCGCCGCCGTCCTCGTACAGCTCGTGGGCGGCGCCGCGGCCGTCGTCCTCGACGAGCAGGCCGAGGCCGTCGTCGAAGTAGACGAGGCGCACGCTGGCCTTCGCGTCCGGGCCGGCGTGTTTGCGCGTGTTCGTCAGCGCCTCCTGCACGATCCGGTACGCCGTCAGCTCGACGCCGCTGGGCAGCTTGCGCGGTGCGCCCTCGACCTCGAAGTCCACCGCGAGCCCGGCCGCCCGCACCTGCTCGACGAGCACGTCGATCTGCTCCACGTCTGGCTGGGGCACGTAGTCCTCGGACTCCTGCGGCTCGCCGGTGCGCAGGACGCCCAGCAGGCGGCGCATTTCGGCCAGCGCGAGGCGGCCGGTGCCGGAGATGGTCTGGAGGGCCTCCTTGGCCTGCTCCGGGGCCGCGTCCATCACGTAGGCGGCCCCGTCGGCCTGGACCACCATCACGGAGACGTTGTGCGCGACGACGTCGTGGAGCTCGCGGGCGATCCGGGCGCGCTCGGCGGCGACGGCCACCTTGGCCTGGGCCGCGCGCTCCTTCTCCAGGCGCTGGTTCCGCTCGACGAGTTGGGCGTAGTAGGCGCGGCGGGTGCGCAGGGAGTCGCCCAGCACCCAGGCGAGCGCGAAGGGGACGATCATGAAGAGGGAGTAGGCGAGGGTCTCGAAACCGGTGGTCCCCTTGTCCACGCCGAAGCGGGCGAAGTACAGCGGCGCGGCCGCGAGCCCGCAGCCCAGGGCGGCGCGGGACACCCAGCGCGGGACGTCGCTCGCGGCGACGGTGAAGAGGATCACGAACATCGCCAGGTCCCACATGCCGGCCGGGATGTCCACGGCCAGCTGGTAGAGCCCCGCTCCGAGGACGAGCCAGAACATCTGCTGGGTCCACTTGCGGCGCAGCGCCACGGCCGAGCTCAGGGCGATGACGAGGGGTACGGCGGCCAGCTTGAGGGTGGTGGTCAGGGCGGGCTCGCCCACGACGTTCATCATCGACACCCCGAACAGGAGGACGGCCCAGAAGCTGTCGACGCCCGTCGGGTGCCTGCGGAGGAAGTCGTAGAGGCGCTGCACTAACCCAGAGTAGGGAAAGCGGATGGGTGCTGGAGTCAACCAGAGGTGCGATCCGCATGCCGGGGGAGTACTACCGGAGGTGGAGGCGACCATTACCTTTCAGCGATGAGCACTCAGGGTGAAGGCACGGCAGACGCTCCGGAACGGGCGCGGCCCGTCCGCTGGCGGACGGCGATGGAGCGCGCGCTGTACGGACCCGACGGGTTCTACGTACGCCCCGGCGGGCCGGGCCCGGCCGGGCATTTCCGCACCTCCGTGCACGCCTCGCCGCTCTATGCGCGGGCCGTGGCCCGACTGCTGCTGTGGGTGGACGAGGAGCTCGGCCGGCCACGGGAGCTGGACCTGGTCGACGTGGGGGCCGGACGGGGCGAGCTGCTGGCCGGGGTGCTGGCGGAGCTGCCGGCGGCCACGGCCGCGCGGGTGCGTCCGTACGGGGTGGAGCGGGCCGCGCGGCCGGACGGGCTCGACGGGCGGATCCGGTGGACGGACGAGCCGCCCGGGCGCACGCGGGGGCTGCTCTTCGCCAACGAATGGCTCGACAACGTCCCGGTGGACCTCGCCGAGGACGGACGGTACGTCGAGGTCGCGCGGGACGGTACGCAGAGCGAGGGCGGCCCTGTGGACGGGCGGGACCGGGCCTGGCTGGACCGGTGGTGGCCGGGCGCGGGCCGGGCGGAGATCGGCAGGCCGCGCGACGAAGCCTGGGCGGCGGCCGTCGCGACCGTGGAGCGGGGGCTCGCGGTGGCGGTGGACTACGCCCACACCCGGGACACCCGCCCGCCGTACGGCACGCTGACCGGATTCCGGGCCGGACGGGAGGTCGCGCCCGTCCCGGACGGCAGCTGCGACGTCACGGCCCACGTGGCGCTGGACGCGTGCGCGGGGCCGGGGGCGGTGCTGCTGACCCAGCGGGAGGCGCTGGGCGCCCTCGGCGTCTCGGGGGCGCGGCCGCCGCTGGCGCTGGCATCGAGCGACCCGGCGGCGTACGTCCGCGCGCTGTCCCTGGCCGGGGAGGCCGCCGAGCTCACCGCCCGCGGCGGGCTCGGCGACTTCGGCTGGCTCGTCCAGCCGGTGGGCGTCGGCCGCTGGCCGGGGTAGCGCTGTGCCGCAGGCCCGCCCTCGGGCCGCGACCCGGCAGACCTTCCCGGCCGCGGTACTAGGCTCCCCCGCATGACTTCCGGCATAGCCCACACCTACTCGGCATACCTGCGGCGGCTCGGTATCACCGAGCCCCTCGGCGCCCCTTCCGCGGAGGGGCTGTTCGCCCTCCAGCGGGCGCACTTGGAGCGCGTTCCGTACGAGAACCTCGACATCCAGCTCGGCCGGCCGGCCGGGATCGACCCCGGTCTGTCGGTGCGCCGCTTCGCCGCCGGGCGCGGCGGGTACTGCTTCCACCTCAACGGCGCCTTCGCGGCCCTCCTCGAAACGCTGGGCTACGAGGTCACCCGCCATCTCGGCGGCGTGTACAAGGAGTCCGATGCCGAGTCCGCCGAGCGGGGCGTGAGCGGCGACCACCTCGTGCTCACCGTCCGGGTCGGCGGGGCCGAGTACTACGTGGACGCGGGGCTCGGTGACGGCCCGCACGAGCCGCTGCCGCTGCGCGAGGGCTCGTACGAGCAGGGCGCGTTCACCTACTCCCTGGAGCGGCCGGAGCCGGTGGAGGGCGAGGACCGGCCGGCGTGGATCTACCGGAACCCGGGCAGCTCCGCCCCCGTCGTGAGCTTCCGTTCGGAGCCCGCCGGGACGGCCGACTTCGAGGCCGAGCACCTGCGGCTCTCGACCTCCGAGAGCTCCGGGTTCGTACGGGCCTTCGCCGCCCTGCGGCGCGACGGGGACGGGATCGACGCGCTGCGCGGGCGGGTGCTGAGCCGGGTCGACCCGGTGAAGGGGAACACGGAACGGGTGCTGGACGGCCCGGAGGAGTTCTACGCCACGCTGGAAGGGCTCTTCGGGCGGGAGCTCGACGATCTGACCCCTGCCGACCGGGCGGCGCTGTGGGCCCGGGTGAGCCGCGCCCACGAGACCTGGCTGGAGACCCGGCGCGGCTGAGGGCGGCGAGCGGGGGACGGGTGGGTGGGGGCGGTCGGGCCCTGCCCGGCCGCCCCCACCCAAGTTCCGTCGCGCGCCCGCCCCGTTGGCGCCCGCCTGCTACGAGGTGGCGTCGTGGTCGTGACCCGGGCGCAGGCCCCCGCCCGTGCCGGAGCCGGTGCTCGGCTGCGAGACCACCGGCCGCGTCAGCGGCGCCAGGTCGTACGCGTAGTGGCCGACCGCGTTCGCGATGACGTCGACGTTGATGTCGAGCGCCTTCTGGTCGATGTTCGCGATCGTGTCGCCCTTGCCGTGGTAGTTCACGTCGTACGCGACACCCGCCTGGCCGCCGAACTTGGCCGCCTGCGCGGCCGTCTTGATGCCCTCCGCGCCCGTGTCCGTACCGCCGGACGGGATGCCGGCCTCGATGAACGGGCCGTAGTCCGAGCGCCCCGTGAAGTCGGAGCCCTCGTGCGGAATGCCGCGGCCGTCGAGGAAGTCGGTGATGCCCTTCTCCAGCTGCGCCGAGCCCTCCGGGCCGGGGCCCGAGCCGACCGCGTCCGAGTCGTCGCCGTCATAGACGAAGTACGCGGCGTTCGGCGAGGCGATCATGTCGAAGTTCAGGTAGAGCTTGATCTGCTTCTTCTGCGCGTCGCTCAGCCCGCTGACGTACGCGTCGGAGCCGAGCAGGCCGAACTCCTCCGCCGACCACCAGGCGAACTTGACCTTGTTCTTGATCTTCGTCTGGCTGCTCGCGAGGCGCTGCGCGACCTGGAGGATGCCGGCCGAGCCGGAGCCGTTGTCGTTGATCCCCGGGCCCGCCGCGACGGAGTCGAGGTGCGCGCCGAGGAAGACGGTGTTGTCCGCGTCGCCGCCCCGCGACTCCGCGATGACGTTGTAGGTCTTGCGGTCCTCGTGGAACTCGCGGATGTCGAGGGTGACCTCGACGGGTCCGGCCGCGGCCTCGGCGGCGAGCCGCTCGCCCTCCGCCCTGGTGACGCCGCCGGTCGGGATCTTGCCCGCGTCGGCCGCGCCGAGAGTGCCGTTCAGGGCGCCCTCGGTGTTGTTGTAGATGACCGCGCCGACCGCGCCGGCCACCGCCGCGTTCGCCTGCTTGACCGCGAAGGTGCAGCCGCCGCGCTTGATCAGGGCGACCTTGCCGGTGAAGGCGCCCGCGGCGAAGTCGCCGGGCTCGCAGCCGTTCGTACCGTCCGCGTCGACGGGGGTGACGGCGATCCGGGCCGTCACGCCGTTCTCCGGGCCGCTGGCGGTGTACGTCATCACCTTGATGGGGACGTCGCGGCCGCCCGCGCCGTTGACCTTGAGGCTCTCGGCGATGGCCTCGACGTACACGAAGCCGAACTCGTTCTTGGTGACCTCGTACCCGGCCGCCCGCATGACGGCCTCGACGTACTGGGCCGACTGCACGTGGCCCTTGGAACCCGCCACGCGGGTGCCGTTGTTGTAGTCCGCGATGGCCTGCAGGACCTTCAGATGGTTGTTGGCTCCCTTGCCGGTCGCCTCCTTGACCAGCTTCCTGGCCAGGGCGTCGCCCCTGGCGGCGTCGCTGTGCGGGCTGCCGGTGGCGCCGGCCGGGCCGGCGAGCAGCAAGGGGGAGACGAGGGCCGCGGCCGCCAGGGCGGCGGTGGCTGCGGCTATACGGCGTGAGGGCATGCAAAGTCCTTCCACGACGGGTGCGAGAACGAGTGCGGGTGCTGATGCAGGTCGGGCGCGGTGCGTGGGGGGAGTGGTGGAGGCACGTTAAACACCAAGGAGCGGCCGTGGCCAGAGTTTTCACTGATTCCGGTCCGCTGAATCCGCTTATCGGTGCATCCGAGCCGTCGCAATCCGGCCAACGCCCGCTGTCCGTACCACCGTGGTGCTGCCGCGGGGCTACCGCAGGATGCCCTCGATGAAGTCGGAACCGATCCGGGCGACCGCCCCCAGATCCAGCTGGTGCTGGACGTAACGCCCTTGACGACACGTCTGGAGCAGCCCGGCCTTCTTCATCACCGCCAGATGGCGGGACACCTCCGGCGCGGTGATCCCGTACGCGGACGCCAGCTCGCCGGTCGTGTACGGGGCGCGCGCCAGGCTGCGGCACAGCATCATCCGCATCGGATGGGCCAGGGCCTCCATGCGCCGCTGGAGCAGCTCCACCGACCCCGGCGCGGAGGCCGGTTCGGGCGAGCCGAGCGGGTAGTGGACGACCGGGCGCCAGCCGGGGGCGTGCAGCACCATCAGATGCGGCCAGCCGAAGTACGTCGGCACGAACAGCAGGCCGTCGCCTATTCGGGCATCGGTGGCGGTCGTGGAACCGTGCGTCATCTTGTCCACCGAGAGGGTCGTCAGCCGCTCGTCGATGCTCAGCGCCGAGGAGATCTCCTTGAGCACGGCCGGCAGCCCCTTGCGGCGCAGCAGCTCCGTCTTGTGGCGGACGTCGGCGCTCTGCCGGGGCTCGACCCGGCGCCAGGTCTCGGCGAAGAAGGCCTCGTCACAGTCCTCCAGCAGCCGGCGCAGCCACACCCGGACGCCCGCGGTGTCGTCGAGCACCCGCAGGGCGAAGGCCAGCTGCTGCGGCCCGCGCGCGGAGGCCGACTCCAGCGCCTTCGCGCGGGCGAGCGGATCCACGGGCGGCGAATGCACGGCTCCGCCGTCGTACATCGCCAGCCGGCAGTGCTCCAGGGCGGCCGACACGAACCGCTCGTCGTCCAGCCGGTCCAGGAGGTCGAGCTCCTCGGCCAGCGTGGCGCCGGGGCGGCCGGAGCCGCCGGGAATCCCGGCGAACGGCATGAAGATGTCGGCGAAGGAGCTGCGCCACATGAAATCGCCCTCCAGCAGCCGGTCCGCGATGCCGGGATCGAGCGCGGCGGCGGTGGTGGAGGTCCAGGAGGCCAGCCCGGGGTGGTGGCCGGGCTGGGAGAGCGCGTGCAGCGCCATGCAGAGCTCCGCGAGCGGGGACGGCGCGAAGCCGATCCGCTCCGCGGGGAGCCCGGTGATGTCGATGGTGACGCTCATCGCATCATTCTGCCCGTGCACGGGCCGGGCGGTTGACGGGACGGGCCCGGCCCGGCCGCCGGTCCGCTCCCACGGGTGACGGGCGGCCCGCCCGGACGGGTGAGCGACGTACGGCCCCGGGCGGGCGGGACGCGGCCACCGCCGCCCGGGAGTACGCCGATTGACGGGCCCGGTCAATCGACGGGCCCGGCGCGGCCGAGGGGGTGAGGATGGGTGCGCGACCGCCGTCGCGCGGGGCCCGCGCGTGCGGTGGACCTTCCCGGTCACCGCCCTAGAGGCGGGCCACGAAGTCCGCGACCGCCGACGCCACGTCCGCCTCCGTCCAGGACAGGCCCGGCTCCGTGACCTCCACCTCCGTCACCGAGAGGCCCGGCGGGCCGTCGGGGGACCAGCGGCGGAAGAGGACCGTGTCCGTCTCCTCCGCCAGTCGGACGCCCGCCTCCGTGAGGCGGTCCGCGTCGTACGGGAGCCACACCTGGAACTGGTGGGTGTGCGGAGCCTCCGGGTTGATCCGGAACCAGGGGACCTCGCAGGCGGCGAGGGCGGTGGACAGCGCGGCCGCGACCCTCCGCGCCTGGGCGACGTAGGAGGGGAGCTTCGGCAGCTCCCGTTCCAGCCCGGCCAGGGCCGAGAGCGCGGCCGGGAACTGGCGGAAGAGCTGGCCCCCGTACCGGTGGCGCCAGACCCTGGCCTCCGCCACGAGCGAGGCCGAACCGGCGAGGGCCGCCCCGCTCAGGCCGCCCAGCGACTTGTAGAAGGAGACGTAGACGGAGTCCGCCAGCGCCGCGATCTCCGGCAGGGACCGCCCGAAGTGCGTGGCCGACTCCCACAGCCGGGCGCCGTCGAAGTGGACCACCGCGTCCCGCTCCCGGGCGGTGGCCACCAGGGCCGAGAGCTCCTCCCACGTCGGCAGCAGGAAACCGGCGTCGCGCAGCGGCAGCTCCAGCATCAGCGTCCCGAACGGCTCCGCCAACTCGGCGATCTCCGAGGCCGTCGGCTGGCGCGGCTCGCCCGTCGGGTGGACGGTGCGCAGCCCGGAGACGACCGAGAGCGCGCCGCCCTCCCAGCGCTCCGGATGGCTCATCGGATGCAGGGCGACCACCGGGTTACCGGTCCGTCCGGCCCAGCAGCGCAGCGCGATCTGCTGGGCCATGGTCCCGGTCGGGAAGAACGCCGCGTCCTCGGTGCCCAGCAGCTCCGCGACCCGCCGCTCCAGCCGGGCCACGACCGCGTCGCCGTAGACGTCGGCCGGCTCGTCCGGATCTGGGGCCAGGCCGCCCAGCTCCGCCAGCAGCCCGGCCACGGTCGCCTCCCGCAGGCTGTGCGACAGCTTGCGCCCCGCCGCCCGCCCGGCCGCCACCAGCCGCCCGGAGACCGCCTCGGCCCGCTCCTCGGCCCCGGCCGCCCGCTCGGCGAGCTCCGCGGCGGCCGCGTCCGCGAGCTCCGCGTCCGCGAGCTCCGCGTCCGCGAGCTCCGCGTCCGCGAGCTCCGCGGCGGCAAGGTCCGCGGACTGCTCGGCGGACCGGTCCGAGGC
>NZ_JAGGOW010000070.1 GCF_018614135.1 Streptomyces sp. ISL-66 | reverse complement strand
CGCGGCCGCCGCGCCGTCGCCGTTCAGCGGTCGCCGCCGTTCTCGGTTCGTCGCCGTTCTCAGATCGCCGCGACTCCCGCCGCGGTGAACACCAGCGCCACGACCGACAGGACGGTGCGCAGGTAGTGGAATTTGCGCCAGAGCGGGCGGGGATCCTCCCAGTCGGCGGGTATGACCGCGGGATCGGTGATCGCCTTGACCCGGCGGTTGATCGGCACGTTGCACAGGTGGGACACCCCGGAGACGCCCAGCAGCAGCACCGCCGAGGCCGCGAAGAGCGGCCGCCCGGTACCGCTGACGGTCACCGCCAGCACTCCGTTGACCAGGGTGCTGCTCAGCACGATGACCGGCATCGTGGGGTCCCAGTTCCGGCCCAGCAGTTTGTGCGCGTAGACGTAGGTGCCCGTCTCCATCGCGAAGAGCGCCGGAAGGACGCTCAGCGCGACGGCGAACAGGACTCCCGCGGTGACGCCGCTGCCGAGCAGGGCCACGACACCCAGGACCTGGTTCATGACGACGGGGCCCCCACGGGGTGGGTGTCCACGGTGAGCTGCTGGACGCTGCGCATGATGGCGTTGCGGAAGTACTCCGCGAAGCCCTCCGGCGTGGTGGTGTCCCGCTGCTCCGCGAGGTACGGGGCCAGCTTGTCCTCGAGGATGTGGACGCCCTTCTGGGCGGCCATGTGCTTGCCGACCGCCGCGAAGTCTCCCTCGTAGTGGATGACGCGCACGATGTTGTCGTCCTTCACGAAGACGCCGGTGCCGAGCAGCCGGCCGGCCGGGTCGCCGCCGTCGCCGGCGAACTCCGGGGTGCTGACCCGCTCGAACGCGGCGAAGATCTCGGCGATCTCGTCCTCGAAGCCGGGCTTGACCTTGTACGTGATGGCTGCGTAGGGCATCAGATTCCTCCGTCGACTTCGATCGTGGTGCCGGTGACGTACGCGGCGCTCTCCCCGGCGAGGTAGAGCACCGCACCGGCGACGTCCTCGGGGGTGCCGAGGCGCCCCAGGGCGGTCAGCGCGGTCAGCTTGGCCGCCAGCTGCGGCGGCAGGCCCGCGCCCGGTTCGGTCTCGGTGACCCCGGGCGCCACCAGGTTGACCCTGATCCCGCGCGGGCCGAGCTCCTTGGCGAGCGCGCGCGTGAAACCGACCAGCGCGGCCTTGGAGGTGCTGTAGTGCACTCCCATCGGGCGGCCGCGCAGGGCCACCGAGGCGCCGATGTTGACCACCGAGGCGCCCGGGGCGAGGGCGTCGAGGACGGACTGGGTGACCAGGTAGGCCGAGGTGGCGTTGTGGTCCAGGACCCGGTGCCACTCCTCCTCGGAGAGCTTGCCGAAGGGGACGTGGCCGTCGACGCCGAGGTTGTTGACCAGGACGTCGATGCCCCCGAGCCACTCGGCGGCCGTGGTGGCCAGCAGCCGGGCGCCCTCGCGGGTGGTCAGGTCGGCCTGGACGGTTTCCGCCTCGCCGCCGGCCGCTTCCACTTCCGCGGCCAGGGACTTGGCCCGCTCGGCGTCGCTGCGGTAGCTGACGACGATCCGGGCACCGGTCTTGGCGAAAGCGAGCGCCGTCGCCCGGCCGATGCCGCGGGTGCCGCCCGTGACGACGACCCGGCGGCCCACGGACGGAGCGGGCTCGGTCACCGAACGGCTCCGGCACGGGGAGCCGTACTGATCAGGGCGAGCAGCAGGCGCGGGGTCTCCGCCTCCGCCACCGCGTCGTCGTTCAGCACGATCCCGTACGTACGGTTGATCACGCTGGTGACCTGGAGCAGGGCGAGGGAGTCGTAGCCGAACTCGAGGAACGGCGTGTCCAGGGCTTCGTCGCCCTCGAAGGCCATGCCCTCCTCCGGCGCTCCGACGCACTCGAGCAGCAGCTCACCGAGCTCGGAAAGGGATATGTCGCTCACGATGCTTCCTCTCAGGAGAATCAGTTGGCCCTTGCCAGCAGCGGGATGCCCGAGACACCGAACAGTGCCGGGGTTCCCTCCAGGTCGAGCTGTGGCGAGGAGTCGAGAACCGCGCGGTGCAGGAACTCGATGCTGGGTGAGGGGTCGAGCCCCAGAGTCTGGTTGAGCGAGGCGCGCAGCTGTCGGTAGACCACCAGGGCGTCACTGCGCCGCCCGGCCCGGTACAGCGCGAGCATCAGCTGCTCGTGCAGGGCCTCGTGCATGGGGTGCCGGGCCGCGAGCCCGGACAGTTCGCCGATGAGCTCATGGTGGCGGCCGAGCCTCAGGTCTGCCTCGATTCGACGGTGAAGCACGCTCATGCGCGACTCGTCGAGCCGGGTGGCCTCCACTTCGAGGAGCACGCCGCACTGGACGTCGGCCAGCGCCCGGCCGTGCCACAGGGACAGCGCCCGGCCGAAGTACGCGGAGGAGCCGACCCAGTCGCCCTGGTCCAGGGCGCGGTGGCCGGCCGAGGACAGGGCGTCGAACTCCTGGGCGTCGATGAGTCCGCCCTGGGTGTCCAGGCGGTACCCGCCCGGTTCGGTGATCAGGACGCTCTTGGCGCCGCGGGGCAGTCCGGCGCCGGCCGGCTCCTCGGCCAGCGCCGCGCCGATGAGGTGGCGGATCTGCAGGATGTACGTCTGCAGGGTGGTCTGCACGCTGCGCGGCGGACTCTCGCCCCACACCTCTTCGACCAGCGAGGCCACCGAGACGACCTGGTCGGCCTGGAGGGCGAGCAGCGCGAACACCTTGCGCGGCTTGACGGCCGTCAGGTGGAGGGGAACACCGGACTGGATGGCTCGGAACGGCCCGAGCACGCTGATGTCCATGCCTTGAACAACTCCTTGTGGTTGGGGTGTCCGGCTCGCCGCGGGCACGGCTCAGCCCGCCACCGGCGGAAGCGGCGGAGCTCCGGCGAACACCGATTCGACGTTCAGCGCCTCCCCGACGCGCCGGGGCAGTTCCGCCCCGCGTACGAAGAAGTGGGCCCCGGGCAGGGTCCACAGCCGGAACCCCGCCGTCGTGCAGTGCTCCCAGGCGGCGACCTCGGCCGGGGAGACCAGCTGGTCGTCGGCTCCGGCGAAGGCCGCCACGGGGCAGGGCAGCGCAACCATCGGGGCGGACCGCAGACTGCGGGCGAGGCGCAGGTCGGCCCGCAGTGTGTCCAGGGTCAGGGCGAGCCAGCCGGGGCGCTCGAGCAGCTGCGCGGGCAAGCTGTCCTCGTCCCCGAGTCCCTTGAGGAGTTCCTCGTCCGGGGCGTCCGGGAGCAGGGCGCCGGGACCGTCGAGGACGGCGGACGGGAGCTGGGGCGCGGGGCTGGCGCCCGCCATCACCATCAGGGGAGGCCGGCGGCCGGTGCGCACGAGGTGCTCCGCGAACCGGTAGGCGACCATCGCGCCGAGGCTGTGCCCGTAGAAGGCGTAGGGTTCGGGCCCGTCGAGGAGTTCCCCGAGGTCGTCGGTCAGTTCCCGGACCAGCTGGTCGCCGTCGGTGATCCGGGCTTCCCGCAGCCGGGATTCCCGGCCGGGCAGCCGTACGGGCAGTACGCTCACGCCCGGTCCGACGGAGCGCCGCCATCCGGCGAAGCTCATGGCACCCGCACCCGCGTGGTGGAAGCAGAACAGCCGGATTCCGGCCGGACCGGCCGGCGGACGTACCGCGAGATAACGATGCACCCGGACTCCCCTTCCGTAGATGACCCCCGTGGTCAGGTGCGGGATCAGAGAGTCACCGCCCCACCTCGCCCGGGGCTCAACTTCAGCTGGAGCGCGGGTCGGCGAGCACCGGCAGCAGGGGTAGCACGCCACTGGATCCGCTGCGGGCGTCGAAGCCCGGGTCGTACAGCGCGGCGCTGACCGTGTAGGACTCCACCGTCTGCCAGCTGTGGAAGGACCATTCCCATCCGGTGCCCGGTGTGCCGTCGGGCCGGAGCATCCGTACGCGCTGATCACGCGGCCCGAAGCCGAATTCGGTGAACCGGAAGCGCAGCCCCTGGCCGATGGCCTTGCTGTAGGCCTCCTTCAGCGTCCACAGGCGCACCAGTTCCCGGTTGCGCTGGTCTTCGGGCACCTGCTCCAGGGCCTCCAGTTCGTACGGGGTGCACACCTGGCGCTCGGTGCCGAGGCCGAGCATCCGGCGGTCCTCGGACTCGGTGTCCACTCCGATCCGGCCGAACCGGCTCAGGCCCACCACCAGCAGTCCTTCGGTGTGGCTGAGGCTGATGTCCAGCTGGTCGATGCCGCGCAGGTGCGGGCGTCCGCCGATCTTGTAGGCGAGTTCGAGCTCGCTCGGCTTCGTGCCCAGCACCGCGCTCGCCGCGGACTTCAGCAGCAGCCGGGAGGCCACGAACCGGGAGCGGTTCTGCGCGTGGGTCATCTGCCGCATCCGCCGGTGGTCGGGGCCGAGGTCGGCGGCCAGGGCCGGGGAGTCGAGGTCGGCCGGCAGCCAGTCGTCCACGGCGGCGTACACGACGCAGGTGCCGCGCTCGGCCATCTCCCGGCGCACCGGCTGCCAGGAGTCCGCCGGTCCCCCGTGCCGCAGCGGGCGCATGACCGGGTTCACCTCGCCTCCCATCACGTCGCCGCGAGTCCGGCGAGGCGCTCCACGCGTCCGGCGAGCCGGCCGACGGTCGTGGCGCCGGACAGCACGTCGGACAGGGGCACGTCCCGCAGGGCGGGATAGCGCAGCTCCAGCCGGCACTTGAGTTCGATCACCATCACCGAATCCAGGCCCAGGTCGTCCTGGAGGTGCGGGTCGAGGACGGCCGGCCGCGCGGACGACGCTTGTCCCAGCACCCGTTCGATCTCTTCCCACACCGCTTGCTCCACTGCGGGATTGCTCATGTCGTCTCTCCGGAAGGTAGGGAGCAGGTCCGTTCAGCCGCCGATGGCGGTCGAGTAGAGGTCGTAGCTGCGGGCGTCGTCGAAGCGGTGCAGCACCTCGGCGAGCATCCGCTCCTCGCCGAGCGGCAGGATCCTGGCCGCGGCCTTGTCCAGCCGGCCGGCGATCCGGGTCAGCGCCATCGCCGCCCAGGCGGGGTCGGCGAGGAAACCGGAGCTGTCCCGGTGGTGGCGCCACACCCCGAGACAGGCGGCGCCCGCGACGATCAGCGCGTACCGGTCGGCCATGGCGTACGCCCGGGGGCTCACCGGGCGGCCCCTGGGGTGCGCGGCCAGCTCCGCGCAGGCCGCCAGGAGCGTGCGCAGCTGCTCGGTGAGCACGGCGGTGGCCGCCCCGAGTGCCTCGCCGAGCTCTCCGTCCACCGAGGCCGCGTACCGGGCGGACCAGCCGAGGGAGGCGAGCAGGGCGTCGCCCTCGGCGGCGGGTACGGGTCCCTCCTGGCGGTATCCGGGCAGGTCGGCGTCGAACGGCCGGAACAGCGCGGCGGGCGCCTCCTCGCCCGCGGCCGGGTCGAACTCCGCGAGCCGCAGCAGGTGGGCGACGATGACCGCCCGGCTGGAGGCGGTGCCCGCGCTGCCGAGGCCGATCATCGGCAGGTCCCGGGCCGTCTTCTGGAAGGTGCCGTAACTGCCGCTCTTCGCGTAGGACTCGGCGCCGAGCACGATGGAGAGGTCGTAGACGGCCTCGTTGAGCACGGTCGGCAGCAGGTACTTGGCGACGGCGCCGAGCAGCCGGCACTCGGCCGGCAGCAGGTGCACGGACCGGGTGGTGACGAGCGAGACGCAGTCGCTGATCAGCAGGTCGGTGAAGGCGTCGACCAGGGCGGTGCGGGTCCGGGCGGTGTGCAGGGAGGCGCGGCTGCGGGAGCGGTGCGAGCGCGCGAAGGCGGTCGTCGTGCGCAGTGCGGTGTCCGCGCAGCCCAGGGACATGGACAGCCCGGTGCTGCGGGTCAGCGGGAAGGCGCGTTCGGCGAGCTGTGCGCCGGAGCCCGGCCTGCCGATCAGCCGGCCGGGGTCCAGGCGGTGCCCGTCGAATTCGAGGCCCTGGACGACGCAGCCGCGGATGCCGACCGTCCTGCGGCGCGGCAGCAGCGCCAGGTTCACGCCGTCGGGGCTGTCGGGGCCCGGCACGAGGAAGGCGCTGAGTTCTCCCTGCGCCGCGCCCAGGGTGTGGGCGAAGAGCACGAGCGACTGGGCCGACGCCGCGCTGTTGAGGGCCTCCTTGCGGCCGGACAGCAGGTATCCCCCGCCGTCCGGCCGGGCGGTGAGCCGGTTGGCCAGGAAGTCGTTGCCCTGCGGCGGCTCGGGGTAGGCGCAGGCCATCCGGCCTCCGGCCAGCAGCAGTTCGGCGGTGTCCCGCCGCTGTTCCTGCGTGCCGTCGGCCCATACGACCACCGAGGCCATGTAGGACGTCAGCCCGTAGCCCAGGCCCAGGGCCGCGTCGCGCCGGAAGACCGCGCGCAGCACCCGGGACAGGACGTCCAGCCGGTCGAGCCGGCCCCCGAGCTCCTGCGGTACGAACTCCGCGTTGAGCCCGAACCGGTCGAGGAGCCGTTCCGCGGCCGGCAGCAGCCGGGCGCGGTCGTCGGCGGCGAGGAACTGCTCCGCTCCCAGGGGGTTGCCCGGATCCTCAAGATCCCCGAATGCGTGCTCGAGTTGCGCGATGCGTTCCTGAACGGCGGCCTCCGAGGAGTACGCCCTGTTCGCCACCGTCGTCATGGCTTCTCTCCGTCCTCACGTGCGGCCCACGGGACTGTGCTTAACCGGTGCGGCTCAAGAGACCCTCAAGGTCTCCCGGTCAGGCTGAAAGCCGTCGCCCGCACCGGTCGGCGCCGGCTCGGTCAAAGGGCTGGGCACCGCCGTCCTGCCGTGGAGGTACGGAAGGCGGTACTGATCGGCCGGCAGCCAGAGGGACCCGTAGGCCACCAGGCTGTTCCACACGGGCAGCAGCAGTCGCCGGACCACGATGTGGGCGAAGGTGTGAGCGGGGGTTCTCGAAGCGGACATCGTCGTGCCCTTCCTTTGCGAGCGGAAGCACCACGGTGGTCCGCACGGCTCGGCAGGGCCTCAAGCAATTCTCGTGTGCGCCCGCGCTCGAGCGTCACTCAAGCGGCCTGTGCTGACATGCACTGAGGTTCCGCACACAGGAGCAGGAGGGGACCGGCCGATGTCAGAGCGAGAGCGCGGCCGACAGGTGACGGTGGTCGAACGGCTGACCACGAGCCTCGATCCCGCCTCGTTCGAACGCGAGCTCGTCGCCTACGCCCGCCGGCGGGAGTCCGCCAAGGGCCTGGAGGCGCTGGTGACGGCCGCCTGCGCGGACCGCCCCGGCAGCTACGTGCACCTCGACCGGTGGAGCTCGCTGGACCGCCTCGTCCAGGCCGGGCACGAGGTCGGCGAGTCGATGGCGTTCTTACGGGGCCTCGGCCCCGAGACGGCCACCTCGTCGGAACTGATGGTCACCGTCGGGCGGATGACCGTACGGGGCAAGTTCGCGGACGCGGCGCACGTCGTGCTCGTCCACGCCGTCCTCGACGGCGAGCCGGAGCGCTTCGAGCTCGACTTCGGGTCCCTGGTGGGGCAGTGCGTGCCGGACGCCGGTTTCGGCGGGAGCGACCTGCTCCGCTCGGCCGTCGACCCCCGCCTCTACACGGGCCTGCTGTGGTGGCTGGACGCCGGCGCCTGTGCGCGCGTGCGCGGCGGCGTGGGCTATCCGGACCGGCTGGCGAAACTGTCGGCCTCGGCGCGGGTCCGCGAAGAGACGATCCGGCCGCTGCGGGTGGCCTGAGCACAACCGTCCCCGGCGCCGCGGTCCAGCCGCGCCCCGCCCCCGCTCTTTGCGGGCTCATCCCGGGCTCATCCCGGGCTCTTCCCGCACTCCGGCCGCACTCCGGCCGCGCTCTTGCGGCGCTCCTGCGGCCCTCCTGCCCCGCACCCGCCGCCGTACGAGTCCCCTGCGAGCACGGCAGCGCAGCATCGGAGCATGGATGACTCGACCGATGCGCAGGTCCGTTTCACCGTCCTGCGTGGGCAGCCCGATGCCGAGGAACTGGCGGCGCTGACGGCCGTCCTGTGCGCCTGCCTCGCGGCACCGGCCGAGGACGGGGCCGAGGAGGACGGGACCTCGTCGGCTCCCGCGCCCTGGGGCGGCCGGCGCCGCCCGCGGCCCCGGGTCGGCTGGACGAGTCACACCTGACCCCACGGCCCACCGGGCGACCGGATCACCGGCCAGCGGGTCCCAGCGACGGTCGAGCGTCCTCAGCGAGGGTCGAGTGTCCTTCGAGAGGGCGCACCTACGTTCCTGCTCCGGGCGGGAGCGAGGCACCCACGGCAAAGCGTGCCCGCTGCGCCCACAAGACATTGCCAGGGGGACCCGGAAGTGACCAGCGACTACCGCAGTTTTACCGAACTGATGATCGACAGAGCCCGGCTGACACCCGATCGTGAGGCGCTCCTGCTGCTGCCGGACAGCGACGAATCCGGCCGTCCCGCATCGGTGTCCTACCGCGCGCTCGACGCTTCGGCGCGCGAGCTCGCCGGCTGGCTCCAGGTGCGCGGCAGCGCCGGCGAGCGGGTGATGCTGCTGCACGACTCCCGCCACCAGTTCGCCGTGTCCTTCCTGGCCTGCCTGTACGCGGGCGCGATCGCCGTGCCGGTCCCGCCGTCCGGCGGCCGCAGCCACCACGAGGAGCGGGTCGCCGGAATCCTGAAGGAGTCGGGACCCTGCGCCGTCCTGACCGACGCCGCGCTCGCCCCCGCCATCTCCCGGATACTGGCCGGCCGGGGCCACGGGCAGATCCCGTGCCTGGCCGCCGACGCCGTGCCGCAGCACGCCGAGTGGAAGCTCCCGGAGCTGGACCGGGACAGCGTCGCCTACCTCCAGTACACCTCCGGGTCCACCGGCAGCCCGCGCGGGGTCGTCGTCACCCACGGCAACCTGCTCGCCAACCAGGAGGCGCTGGGCCGGATGCTCGGCGCCGGGCCGGGTGCCCGGATCGGCGGCTGGCTGCCGCTGCACCACGACATGGGCCTGGTCGGCCAGTTGCTGCACCCGCTGTGGCTGGGCGGCACCTCGGTGATGATCACCCCCGAGGCCTTCGTGAAGCGCCCCGTGCGCTGGCTGGAGGCCATCAGCCGGTACGGGATCGAGGTCAGCGGCGCACCCGACTTCGCGTACGGCCTGTGCGTGCGGCGGATCACCGACGAACAGCTCGAAGGCATCGACCTGTCCGGCTGGCGGATCGCCGTCTCGGGCGGGGAACCGGTCCTCGCGCAGACCCGCCGGGCCTTCACCGCCCGGTTCGCCGCCGCGGGCCTGCGCCCCGAGGCCATGAGATCCGCGTACGGCCTGGCCGAGGCGACCCTGCTGGTGGCCGGCGGACCCGCCGACGGCGAGCCCGTGACGGTGGACGCCGACGCGCTGGAGCAGCGCCGGATGAAGGCCCCGCGCCCCGGCAAGCCGGTCCGCACCCTGATGTCCAGCGGTACGCCCGACAGCGCGACCGAGGTGCTGATCGTGGACCCGGAGACGCTCGAACTGCTCCCGGACGGCGAGGTCGGCGAGATCTGGGTGTCCGGTCCGGCCGTCGGGCAGGGCTACTGGCGCGACCGCACGGCGACCACCGAGCGGTTCGGCGTCGCCGTGGACGGCATGGGCGGTCAGCTGCGGACGGGGGACCTCGGCGTCCTGCACGAGGGCGACCTCTACGTGACCGGCAGGCTGAAGGACATGATCGTGGTCGCCGGCCGCAACCTGTACCCCCAGGACCTCGAACACACCGTCCAGCGGATCAGCGCCCTGTTCGGCACGGGAACGGCCTTCTCCGTACCCGGCGAGCGCGAACGCGAACGCGTCGTACTGGTGCAGGAGCTGCGCACGCACAAGCGCTACGCGCTGGACCTCGAGGCGGTCGCCGAAGGCATACGGCGCTGCCTCGCCGAGGAGTACGACATCGCGGTGGGCGGGGTGCTGCTGGTACGGCCCGGCACGGTCCGGCGCACCACCAGCGGGAAGGTGGAGCGGACCGCGATGCGCCGGCTGTTCCTCACCGGCGGGATCAGACCCCTGTACCAGCACCTCGACAACGAACTGAGAGCACCGGCCGGGCCTTCGCGTTGAGCTGGTCAAGGGACACCGATCCGAGAGGGAGCTTGACTTGAACGCGGATGCACCGGGCGGTCCCGACGAGCGGGTTTTCGCGGCCTGGCTCGCCGAAACGATCGGCGGATACGTACGACGGGAGGTGCCCCAGGACGAACCGCTGACCGACTGGGGCCTCGACTCGATCGGCCTGCTCGGTCTGTACGGGGACATCGAGGAACGGTTCGGACCGCTGCTGGACCCCGCCGACATCTGGGCGTACCCCACGATCCGCGATCTGGCGCGCTTCCTGGCCATGCGGGAGGGCATGGGCCGGCGCGGCGGCCGGGTGCGCGCCGCGTTCGTCTTCACCGGGCAGGGCTCCCAGCATCCCCGGATGACGGCCAAGCTGTACGAGGAGCTCTCGGGCTACCGCCACCACCTCAGGGCCGCCGACGCCGCGATCCGCCCGTACCTCGGGATGTCCGTGACGGAGCTGATCCTCACCGGGGACCCCCGGGTGCACCAGACGGCGCTGACCCAGCCGGCCCTGTTCGCCGTCGGGTACGCGCTGGCGATGACCCTGCTGGAGGAGCAGGAGGTGCGTCCGGTCGCCGTGCTCGGGCACGGCATCGGGGAGATCGCGGCCGCCGTCGTGGGCGGGGCGCTGCCCCTGGAGGACGCGGCCCGGCTGGTCTGCTTCCGCGGGATGTACATGCAGTACCTGCCCACGGGCGGCGGGATGATGGCGACCTGCGCGGACCCGTTCGAGGCCGCGGAGGCCACGGCGTGCGAGCCGGGCGTGACGATCGGGGCGTTCAACGCGGCCCGCGCCACGGTCCTGTCGGGTGAGATGGAGGGGCTGGAACGGGTCCGGGAGCGGCTGGCGTCGATCGGCATCTCGAGCGCCTTCCTCCAGGTGACGCACGCCTTCCACTCTCCCCTGATGGAACCGGTCACCCCGCGCTTCGAGGCGGCGGCCCGCCATCTGGCGGGGTCGAAGCCCAAGGTCCCGTACTACTCGACGGTGTACGGGCGGCGGATCGAGGAGCCGCTGGACGCCGCGTATTGGACGGCCCAGATCACCTCGCCGGTGCGGTTCGCCGACGCGGCCCGGCAGATGCTCGCCCAGCAGAGCCCCAGCCATGTGGTGGAGATCGGCCCGAAGGCGGTGCTGTTGCCCTTCATCCGGCGGATGGCCGGCTCCCGGGGGCCCACGTGTCTGGCGCTGTGCCGCGGTCCCCAGACCAATGCGGTGGACATGGCCGGGGTCCTCTCCGCTCTCAACGCGGGACCGCTGGCCCTGGGATGAGCACCCGGGGCACCTCGGTCACCCCGCCCACCCAATTCACCCCGGTCGCCCAGTTCACCCCGATCACACCGCCCGCGCCGCCCGCGCCCGGACCGCTACGGGATCCATCCGGCCTCCTCCGCGATCCGGATGGCATCGATCCGGTTGCGGGCGTTGAGCTTGTCCACGATGGCCGTCAGGTAGTTCCGTACCGTGCCCTCGGTCAGGAACAGCTCCTCGGCGATCTCGCCGGCGTCCGCGCCGCGGGCGGCGAGCCGGAGCACCTGCGTCTCGCGGGGGGAGATCGGGTTGTCCAGTGCCTCCCAGGCGCTGAGCGCGAGATCGGGATCGATCACCCGCTGCCCGTTGGCCACGGCCCGTACGGCCTGGGCGAGCCGGGCCGGCGGAGAGTCCTTCAGCAGGAACCCCGAAACGCGGGCGGCCATCGCCCGGCGCAGGGTGCCGGGTCTCCCGAGGCTGGTGAGGATCAGCGTGCGACAGCCCGGCAGGCGTTCGTGCAGTTCGGCGGCGGCCGTCAGCCCGTCCGTGCCCGGCAGATCGATGTCGATGATCGCGACATCGGGCCGCTTTTCGAGTGCGGCGGGCACGATGAGATCACCCCGGTCGACGGATGCGACCACAGAGAAGTCGGGTTCCAGTTCGAGCAGGGCGATGAGAGCGCCGCGGACCATGTGGACATCTTCGGCGAGAAGAATATTCAGCGACAGCATTCGTTGTTCCTCCGTTCCCCATCTGCCGGTTCAGGCAGCCGGATTTCCCGACACCCGAACATCCGCCGTTATCCCGGCGCCCCTGTACCGCTGCGGTTCGACGAGCTCCGCCGGCTCGGGCGCGGCCGGCCTGAGCGGCGCCCTCGCCGTCAGGCGGAAGCGTCCCTTCGATTCGACGCCGGCGCTCAGCACCCCGCCGATCGCCGTGAGCCTGGCGTCGAGGTTCCCCAGCCCGCTGCCGCGATCGGCGGAGTCCGAGAGGCCTATGGCGTCCACCCCGTCGTTCTCCAGCACCAGTTCCACCGTCTCCCCCTCGACCGTCGCCCGGATGAGGCAGGACTGCACCTTGCTGTGCCGGAGGATGTTGGTCACGCCCTCGCGCAGGGCGGTCGCCAGCACGGTGTCCACGAGCGGGTGCAGCCGCCCGCAGTCGATGTCCACCTCTGCCCGGACGTCGGCCGCGGCCATGACGCTGACCACCGACTGCGCCTCGGATGCCAGGGACATGTCACGGTATCCACTGGCCACCATCCGTACGTCGGCCAGCGCCTGGCGCGACACCCCGAGGACGGAGGCGACCTCGTCGCGGGCCCGCTCGGGGTTGTTGACGACGAGCCGGGTGATCAGCTCGCACTTCAGGGAGATGGCCGAGAGGCTGTAGCCGAGGAGGTCGTGCAGGTCCCTGGCGAACCTCAGCCGCTCCTGGTTGACGGCCATCCTGGCCATCTCCGCGCGGGCCTCGTGGACTTCGTGGACCAGATCGGTCAGCCGGGTCAGTCCGTAGATGACCAGGCCGGTCAGGGCGGTGGAGATGCCCACGTAGGCCACGTCGAGCACGGTGCCGCCCTTGCCCACCGCCCACCACACCACGACGAGCGAGACGACCCCGAAGGCGGGCCAGGCGATCCGGGGCGGCGCGAGCAGCAGGACCGAGGCGCACAGCGGTCCCGCCACGCTGCCCCACGCCAGGTCCAGCCAGACCACGGGCAGGAAGGTGAGGACGAACTGCACCGCCAGGGCGGCGCATTTGCGGCCGGCGGACCACCGGCGGGCCCGGGCCGAGGTGAGGACCAGCTGCACGGCATAAAGGACCAGGACGGCCGCTTCACAGACGATGAGCTCGCGCGTCCGGCCGCGGAGCGCATATTCCGCATTGAGCGCGGTGATGATTCCGTATCCGGACAGGACCACGACCACGATGCCCTGCGCGAGACGCGGCGCCAAGACGTCGGAAAGGCGACCGCGTTTGTCCGGACTTAAACTTTCCGCTTGCTCCGTCCCTTGAGCTAGGTCGTTGTCCGCAGTCCGGAAACGGCCCGTCATATGCTCGCTCCTCAGTAGGGAAATCGGGAGGGTCTGAGATCGCACTATATGCCGAGCCTGCCAGGCAGAGGGCGGGTAACGGGACAGTCCTGATCTACAGGGGCAGCGGGACCGAGTTGAGTTCGCACAGTGCGGGAGCGGCGTCCCGCTGACCGAGACTCGGCGGTACGTCGAAGAGCCGTCCCGGCGCGAACCGGGCGTAAAACGGGCGCAGTCCGGGCACCAGGGTCTTCACCACCGGAATGCCCACGTCCGGCCGGGTCTGGTCGAGGACGAGCAGCTCCAGGCCGTGTGATTCCAGCAGCTTCCGGATGTACGTGACGTCGTCGAGGAGGTCGGCGCTGCGCCCGGCGTACGGCCAGGATCCGGGCGTCCGCGCGGACTGCGCCGGATCGGGGAACAGCTGCGGCTGACCGGGCAGAGCCGTACCGCGACCCCCGGGGGCCGGCAGCAGCTGCACCATCTCGGTGAGCGCCCTGCGCAGGGCCAGGCGCGGGTCGAAGTGCGCTCCGAATCCGAAGACGAACTCCTCGGCCGGGTCCGCGGTGTTCTGACAGAGGGCCACCACGACGGGGACGCCGAGGTCGGAGGTGAGGTCCAGGGCCCAGATCCGCCGGCCGGAGCGGGCCAGCGAGGCCCTCATCGACTCCAGCCAGGGCTCGTCGAAGGAGTCCAGGTCGAGGGCGGGCAGGCGCAGTTGGTTGTACCACCACAGGGCCACGGAGTCCCGCTCGACGAGTTCGAGTACGCCCTGGACCACGGCGTCCTCGATGCTGCCGCCCGCGGCGTTGCCGTTGGAGTCGGCCCACAGGCCGTCCCGGGGACCGCCGCCCGCGCCCGAGTCGAAGTAGAGGGTGGAGGTGGGCAGCAGCCGGTGGACCCCCGCGGTGAGGGACCAGACCGGCGTCCACTCGGTGGCCGCCGCGGGGTCGAAGGGTTCGCTCACCCGGTGGAAGGGCGACTGGCCGGCGTTCCATCTCTCCCGGTCGGCGTACTGTCTCTCGTCGAACAGCTGGTAGGAGTTGGGGTGGACGGCCGCGGCGCCCAGGCCCGTGAACGAGTCCCGGATGACCAGCTCGTCCCCCTGGCGGGAGCTGCTGTAACGTTCCGCCGCCTCGCACAGCGCGCTCGCCCGCGCCTCGGTGGCGGTCGCCCCCTTGCCCCCGCTGCGCGAGCGCAGGACCTGGTGGACCCCGGCCAGCGAGTGCCCGCGCAGCGCCAGGTTGGGACCGGAGTCGTAGGCGTGGAGTCCCTCGGGCACCCCCGGCACCGGGCGCAGGTGCGTCACGATGCCGGTGACCGGGCTGATCAGCCGGCGGTTCTCGATGAGGATCCCCTCGGCGGAGACCGCCCGGTCGTTGCTGCCGGAACCCTCCGCCTTCGGACGGGACACCGGAACGACCGGCCGTGCGGTCCGCGCGGCGACGAGCGAGGGGTCCCCGCAGTCGGGGCACTGCGGGCGGCGCAGCACCGTGTGGTGGGTGGTGCTCAGGCTGAGGCTGTCCAGGACGCAGACCGAGCGCTGCTCGGGGTAGCGCAGTCCCGCCAGCCACTTCGACATCTCCAGCACGGCGCTCTGGAGCCCCAGCGACCGTACGGCGGAGAGGCTCGGGGCGGGCCGCGGAGCGGGTCCGTCCAGGCCCAGGGCCCGCTGTACGGGCACCTCGCTGCGGCGGTGTTCGGCCAGCCGGTGCGCGAGGCAGGTCCAGCAGGGCCCGGCCGAGTCCGCGGTGAAGAACGGGCCGGTCCACGGGTCGGCGGCGAAGGGTCTGGCCAGCAGCCAGGACCGGCCCTGGCCGCGCAGTCGCGCGGCCAGGGACCGCAGCCCCGGATCCAGGTAGTCCGAGCACACCACCAGCGCCAGGGGGACCCGGGAGTCCTCGTCCACCGCGTTGAGCCCGGAGGCGTAGCAGGCGGCGCGGGCCGCGCCGGCGTCGACCGCGCCGACCGGGATCACCGCGACCGGCGCCCTGCCGACTTCGGCCGTCGCCTCGTACCCGTCGAGACCGGCCCGGTCCCAGTAGGCCTGGGCGAGGGCGCTGTCCTCGCCGGCCGCTTCGGCGCAGGGGCGGTACCCGACCAGATTGGCCCGCGCGAGGCTGCGCAGTGCGCGTCCCGCCTCGGCGACGGGCATGGTCAGCGAGGCGTCCCGCAGCAGTTGGGGCAGCGTGCGGCTGCCGTCGAGCAGCGGGACGAGGCTTTCGATCCCGCCGCCCCGCAGGACGGTCACGCCCTGGTCGGACAGGACGAAGGCGGCTTCGCCCGGGACCGCCTCGGCTCTGACGTGGCGCTTGAAGGCGACGAAGGGGCCCGCCGGAGGTTCCTGTATGGAGGTCACGCGACCACCTGTACGTCCGCCATCTGGCCCGCGCTGCAGATGCACGGGTGTACGCAGATGTCCGCCGGAGCGTACGCGTCGGTGCTCAGATCATCGATGGAGAGGGTGGCGCCCGCCGCCCAGTCCCATGCCTGCGCTTCGAGTCCGAATTCCAGCAGGACCCCGGCCGGATCCCTGTCGAAGCGCTGCCCGAGCTTCGGTTCGAGGCCGGTCCTGGCGGCGAGTTCCGCTAAGCGAAAGAGTTCCTGGGCCACGTTCATGACTTCCCCCTGTGACGAACGGTGCTGCTTGGCGTCTGTCTGGGTCGAGAGTCTGGGGTGGCGCCTCATGGGACCGGCAGTGCGACGTTCACCAGCCCCCTATGACTTTTTCATGATTCGCCTCGTGTGTGCCTCACTGGGCCGCGGCCGTCCCCCGGTGCGAGTCTGCTGTACCTGACTCCAAAGGGTCGTCGCAGGGTTTGGCCGACGGCCGTGGCTCGACAAGGGGGAGCACACGCATGGAGATCAAAGTACTCGGGTCACTCGCCGTCCACGAGCGCGGTGTCTCGGTGGTTCCGAGCGCGGCGAAGCCCAGGCAGCTCCTGGCGCTTCTCGGCCTGCACGCCGAGCGCGTGGTCACCGTACCGACGCTGATGGAAGAGATCTGGGGCGAGGACATCCCCCGCAGCGCGTCCACCACACTGCAGACGTACATCCTGCAGCTGCGCCGGAAGATCGGTGCGGCACTGGACGGGGATCCGCTGCTCGACGCCAAGGACGTCCTGGTCACGCAGTTCGGCGGCTACCTGCTCCAGGTGCAGCCGGGCCAGGTGGACGCCCACGAGTTCGAACGGCTCGCCGACTGCGGCCGGGCCGGCTACGACGCCGGCGACTACCGGGCCGCGTCCGATCTGCTCGGCCGCGCGCTCGCGCTGTGGCAGGGCCCGGCGCTGGTCGACGTACGGGCGGGGTCGGTGCTCGAACTGGAGGTGCTGCGGCTGAACGAGGAGCGCACCGCCGCCCTCGAACGGCGCATCGAGGCCGACATCCGGCTCGGCCGGCACGCCGAAGTGATCCCGGAACTGCGGGTGCTGGCCGCCCGTCATCCGCTCCACGAGGGCTTCTGCGGACAGCTGATGCGCGCCCTGCACCGGGCGGGCGGAAGCTGGCGCGCCCTCGAGGCCTACCAGCGGCTGCGGGGGTCGCTGGTGCGCGAGCTGGGGCTCGAACCGTCCGCTCCGCTCCAACTGCTGCACCAGGCCGTCCTGTCCGGTGACCTGGACCGGGTCGACCCGGTGGGCGCCGCCCAGCCCCGCGTGCTCCAGTACGTCGCGGCGGCCGATTAGCGGCCGCCGGTCGAGCGTGGCTCGCGGCCGGTCGAGCCAGGCTCCAGGGGACGTGCCGACGTCTTTGAGGGGTCGTTCCTAGCTTGGGGCGATGACGACCTTCGACGAACTGCTGACCACGCTCGCTCCCTCGCCGAGCCTGCACCGGTCCACCGCAGAACTCAACCGGCTGAAGGACGAGGTGAGCCGCGGTCCGGACCCCGAAGCGACGAAGCGGCAGCACGCCAAGGGCAAGCTGACCGCCTACGAACGACTCGACCTCCTCTTCGACGAGGGAACGTTCACGGAGATCGAGCCGCTCCGCCGGCACCGGGCCACCGGTTTCGGCCTGCAGCACCGCAGACCGCACGGCGACGGCGTCGTGATCGGCTGGGGCCAGGTCCACGGCAACACGGTGTTCGCGTACGCGCACGACTTCCGGGTCTTCGGCGGCGCGCTCGGCGAGGCGCACGCCGAGAAGATCCACAAGGTGATGGACCTGGCCGAGAAGGCCGGCGCCCCGCTGGTCTCCCTCAACGACGGCGCCGGCGCCCGCATCCAGGAGGGGGTCTGCGCCCTCGCCGGATACGGCGGCATCTTCCGCCGCAACACCCGCGCCTCGGGGGTGATCCCGCAGATCAGCGTCATGCTCGGACCGTGCGCGGGCGGGGCGGCGTACTCCCCGGCGCTCACGGACTTCGTGTTCATGGTGCGCGAGACCTCGCAGATGTTCATCACCGGGCCGGACGTGGTCCGCGCGGTGACCGGTGAGCAGATCACGCAGAACGGCCTGGGCGGCGCCGACGTGCACGCCTCCGTCTCCGGCGTCGCCGGATTCGCGTACGACACCGAGGAGGAATGCCTCGAGGACGTGCGCTACCTGCTCTCGATGCTCCCGCAGAACAACCGCGAGCTGCCGCCGGTCGTCCGCGGCGACGACCCCGCCGACCGCCGCACCGACGGCCTGGCCGACGTGGTGCCCGCCGACCCGGGCCAGGCGTACGACATGCGCAAGGTGATCGGGGAGATCGTCGACGACGGCGAGTTCTTCGAGGTGCACGAGGCCTGGGCGCAGAACATCGTGTGCGCCTACGCCCGGCTCGACGGCCACGTCGTGGGCATCGTCGCCAACCAGCCGGCCGCCCTGGCCGGCGTTCTGGACATCCACGGTTCGGAGAAGGCCGCCCGGTTCGTCCAGACCTGCGACGCCTTCAACGTCCCGCTGCTCACCCTGGTGGACGTGCCCGGCTTCCTGCCGGGCGTCGACCAGGAGCACAACGGGATCATCCGGCACGGAGCCAAGCTGCTGTACGCGTACTGCAACGCGACCGTCCCGCGGATCTCCCTGGTCGTCCGCAAGGCCTACGGCGGGGCGTACATCGTCATGGACTCGCGGTCCATCGGCGCGGACCTCGCCTTCGCCTGGCCCATCAACGAGATCGCGGTGATGGGCGCCGAGGGCGCGGCGAACGTGGTCTTCCGCAAGGAGATCGTCGCCTCCGACGACCCGGAGGCGACACGGGAACAACTCGTCAAGCAGTACAAGGCCGAACTGATGCATCCGTACTACGCCGCCGAGCGCGGGCTCGTGGACGACGTCATCGATCCGGGGGAGACGCGGCAGGTACTGATCCGCTCGCTGGCGATGCTGCGGGCCAAGCAGGCCTCGCTGCCGGAGCGCAAGCACGGCAACCAGCCGGTGTGAGCGCGCGGTGCGCGCCGCCGCGGTCCCCCGGGAGGGGGAACCGCGGCACGCGTCACCGGGCGGGCAGGTGCCGGGGGATCAGTTGCCCGGGCGCCGCCGCGGCGCCACGGCGATGCCCAGGAACTCGGTCCTGGTGCCCTCCAGCATCTGCAGGGCCCAGTTGAGCCACTTGATGCCCTCGCAGTAGATCGCCACGGGGCGGCGCTGGGTCTGGTAGGTGTCCATCAGCGTGCCGTCCAGCTCCTTCTGGAAGTGGAACGGAGGCATGGCGGTGAAGTGCTGCCCCATCATGAACACGAACCGGACCAGCCAGTACGGGTCGTCCCTCAGGTAGGCGCAGTCCGGGTCGTCGAGCCCGAGCGCGGCCGTCATCACGGGCGCGAAGTAGTCCTCCATGCCCTCGGGAGCCGCGTGGTCGACCGTGCCCCCGGTGAGGACCACGTCCCGTACCCGGTAGGCCCGCTGGTACGGGTTGTCCGCCAGGAACGCGATGTCGACGCGGGGGGTCCTGCCCGCCGCCACGTCCACGCGCATCGTGAACTGCTCGAAGTGGATCTCGTCGTAGTGGCCGATGGAGTTGTGCCACGGCTTGTTGTCGTACATCGCGTCGTCGCGCGTGTCCTCGCCGTCGCTCTTGTAGCCGATCGCCCGCGGGTCGAGGAACTTGATCCCCAGCGAGTCGGGGGTGATGGCCGCCAGTGCCGCGTCGATCTCCTCCCGCGGCGCCCCGGCTTCGATCACCCGCTGGGCGTGCAGCAGCGGCTCGCTGTCGGTGATCTTGATGTTCTCGGTGTTCGTGTCGCCCATGACGAGCGAGTGGAAGGCCGGCTCCAGCATCTCCAGGAACTCGGGGGCGGCCCGGAAACGCTCCAGCAGAGCCGAGTGGTTGAGGTAGGAGACGCCGTTGACGACGATGCGCTCGGAGTCGAGGAGAGGCGCGCCGAAGGTCTGCGGCGCCGTGCGGCGGCACAGGTCCAGCCGGTCCTCGATCTTCCTGAAGTAGGAGGTCTCCAGCGTCTCGCCCGGGGCCGGGACCCGGCCCACGCTGTGCACGTTCTCGTTCAGCACGCGGATGACCTGCTCGTAGAGCCGGGCGACCACCGCCGGCGGCGGTACGTGCTTCTCCACGAAGCGGCTCACCTCTTCGCCCTCCACGTAGCTCATCTCGTAGATGACCTCGCGGTAGCCGGTACGGCCCTGCGCGCGCAGGTGGGACGGGACGGGGATCTCCCGCTCCAGGGTGGCGAAGGCCTCGGGGAAGTGGTCGCGCACCGGCGCGGGCAGCGCGTGCAGGAACTCGGCCTGCTTCTTGGCCTTCGCGAACGGCGGCAGCATCACGCCGTGCCCGTCCGGGTTCCACCGCGCGGTCGTCAGGGACTCGCTCAGTATCTTCCGCACTCTGACGCGCTCCTCGCCCTCCTTGCGGACGAAGACGGTCATGGACTCGCTGCCGCCCTTGCCGAAGTTGACGATCGTCTCGCCGGGTTCGACGTAGGCGCAGACCGTGCTGGAGAGCACCTTGCGGCTCCGGGCGTTCTCCAGGACGCGCTCGTTCTCGACGGTCATCGCGAGGACGCAGGCGTACTCGAAGCGGTCCAGGGCGGGGCTGATCCGCTTCCTCCAGGCCTCGGCCGGCTCATCGACGCGGATGACGTGCCCGTGGTAGGGGCCGAGGTCGAGGGCGGTGGCCTCCAGGTCCGAACCGAGGGAGATGACCTGGCAGTTGCCGTTGAGGTGGATCCGGCGCACCTCGGTGTTCAGGGTGCTGCCCCGGAGCACCGAGCGGGTCGCGTCCTGAAGGTCCTTCTTGGACTGCACGGGCACGCCCTCGGGCGATATCACCGAGATCGCGGCGTCGGTGAGGCCGCCGAGCACCAGCTCCACGGCGTCGTCGCGCAGCCGCGCCGCGGCCAGCGCGACCACCTCGGTCAGTGAGATGGCGCCGGAGACGGCCAGGGTGACGAGCCAGCCGAGCGCGTCGCTGCCCTCCAGGTAGTGGTCGCTCTGCGCGAACAGCGCGGGCCGGTTGCGGACGAGGGCCTGGAAGAGCAGGTACGGGTAGACGATGCGGTGGTCCACGCGGCCGGCGCGCCCGCCGCCGCGCAGGGCCTTCAGCATCTGGTCGTACGCCTGGAGGGCGGCGGGCTCGGTGTCGAGGAGGAGCTGGGTCCTGCGGGCGAGTTCCTCCTCGTCGAGGTCGGCCAGTGCGTCGAAGTGGAAGACGACCACCTCGGGGCGGTCGGTGTCCAGCGTCCGCGTCGTGGCACGGCCCTCGCGGTCGATGACGCGGAGTTCGGCGTAGGCCTTGCCGACGAGCTCGGGATCCTCGCTGGTGAAACGCTTCTTCAGGCGCGCCTTGGTGACCAGCTCGCCCCGGTCCAGGGCGATGTGATCCCGGTGCTCGCGGGTGTGCTGGAAGACCTCGAGCAACGCGTAGAACGAGGCCGCGCCTTCCCGGGCGGGGCACAGCATCTCCGCGGTGATGACGCGTCCGAGGGTGCGGGAGAAGTGATCGTCCCAGAACTCGGATCCGGCGGCGAGGCGGAACAGCTCACGCAGGGAGTCGTAGTGCCCGGTGTGCAGCTCCTCCCCCGAGGCGTACAGCTTCTCCAGGTCGGTCATCAGGCCGTCGACCACGCCGAGCGCGTGCAGGAACCGGTCGGTGTCCTCGGGGGTTCCCGTGTAGGCCAGGACGGGGGCGTCGGTGTGGTTGTCCTTCAGCAGGCGGGCGGACTTGTTGCCGAGGCCCAGCTCCAGGACCATGTCCGCGTCGAGGCTGTCGATGGTCTCGCAGGTGTCCCGGGACGCCATGACCCGGTCGGTCATGGCCAGGATCCCCTCGCGGATGCCGGCCGCCGTGGTGAGCAGCGACGTGTCGTGGTTCGAGACGACCGGGACGCGGGGCTCGGCGAACCGGACCAGCTGGACGTCGATGAACTTCTCCAGTGCCCGGCGGGCGGGCAGCATCCGCGCGGAGTGGGCCAGGAAGAAGGTCGGGTCCTTCAGCTCTTCGGTCTCCAGGCCCGGCGCGGCGGCGACGAACCGGTCGAAGTAGGTCTTGACGCCGGTGCGCACGTACAGGTTCGCCTGGGTCGGCGAGTAGGCCTTGTGCACTTCGACGTCCGTGACCGGGAACGCGTCCCGCAGCGCGGCCAGGACCGTCGCGAGGGCGTCGGGGCTCTGCGCCCGCAGGGCGACCACGTGGGAGGGCTCCGCCACCAGGGGTGCCCGCAGGACGGATTCGGGCAGGTAGCAGGCCATGTTCCGGGCGTACGCCTCGTCGGTGCGCTCGCCGCCCGCCGCCAGCAGCATCAGCGGGGTGAACGCCTTGGCGATCTTCACGCCGTCGAAGACGGACAGGGAGCCGCTGGCCACCGCGGCCGTCAGGACGCCGAAGCTCTCGCCCGTGTAGGCGACGAAGTCGAGCGGCGTCCCGTTCTTCTCGGCGCGGTCGCGCAGGTACGCGTCCAGGACCAGGCTGTGCACCAGCAGGGCCGCCCCGATGAAGCCCTGACGCTCCATCTGTCCCTCGGGAAGGTTCTCGGACGCCGCGAGCAGCAGATCGGGCCGGGTGGGGAAGCCGAGGGCACGGGCGGCTTCCTGGTAGATGCCCGTGATCTCGGGGATGCCGGAGTCGAGGAGGGACCGGCCGAGGTCCCGGTAGGAGGCCCGGCTCCCCAGGCCGGGGAAGAAGCCGGCCACGCGTACGCGGTCCTTGGTGCTGAGGATGTCCTCGACGAGGGCGGGCCGGTACGGGGTGGTCGGGAACGGCTGGACGGGGGAGCTGGAGCTGGACACGTGAATCGTCGCCTTCTCGCGTTGATTGCATTCCCACGGAACGGGATTCGGGCAATGCGTCCGACGCTTTCCATCGGATGACAGGAAGAAGTCTGTCCAACGGCCAGGCTTGATTCAATGCATTCAGATTCAGGCTTGTTTACGTCTTTACAGGACGAGCAAGAGAGTTATCAAGGAACGTCAAGAGATGTCAGAGCCCTGTCAAAGATGCAGGTCAGAGACTTTTCAATGGACACAGGTCCGTCATTTTGGCGAAACAAAAAAAGGACCGTGCGAGCCCGAAGGCCGCGCGGTCCTGATGTATCGATCGGACGGTTCTGGACGGTTCCCGGTCCGACCGAATTCCTCTTGACGTCTCATTCTGTCTTTTCGTCGACAACCCATCCGACAGGAAGAAGAACCCCGTATTCGGCGGCAATGGCCGGGACGCCGGGCACGAGGGCCGGGCACCGGTGAAGTCAACGCATCGTAGTATCGCCATACTTCGATGCATCTTGTCAAGCCGGGTCCACGCCCGCCCCCGACCGCCGACGGTGACGCATCGCTTAGCCTCGATACATCAAGACCGTCCTGCGCCCACCCGAGAAGGCTCGATGACGACACACGACACGCCCGCGACAGGGGACCTCACGACCCTGATCGAACCCCTCAAGGCGCTCGCCAACCCCGTGCGGCTCCAGGTGCTGCAGTGGCTGCGCACGCCCGAGGACCACTTCCCCGTCAACGAGGTCGGCGTCTGCGTCAGCCACATCCAGGCCAAGACCGGTCTGGCACAGTCCACCGTCTCCGCCTACATGGCCGTACTCGAACGCGCGGGCCTCGTCCGCTCCGCACGCGTCGGCAAGTGGACCCACTACCGGCGCGACGAGGAGCGCATCGCCCGGCTCATCGAGCAGCTCGGCCGCGACATCGGGGACATCGGTGGGGACATGGGTGGGGACATGGGTCTGACGGGATCCGCCCGGCCCTGACCGAGCCCGCCGCCCGGCCGGCCCGCGCGTCCCGCGGGTGGGCACCGGGGCCCGGCGGCGGCACGGGCGGGTCCATCCGCGGTCCGGGCGGGTGCGGGTTCACCCGTGGCCCATGCGGTAGCCGACGCCCCGGATGGTGATGACCCACGAGCCGGCGCCGAGCTTGGCGCGCAGGCTGCTCACGTGCGTGTCTATGGTGCGGCTGGAGTCCGCCCAGCTGGTTTCCCACACCCTGTCCATCAGCTCCTTGCGGGAGATGACGTTCTCGGGCTCCGAGGCCAGGATGTGCAGCAGCTCGAACTCCTTGGCCGTCAGGTTCACCGGCCCGCCGTGCAGGCGGACTTCCCGGGACCTGCCGTCGATGTGGAGCGGGCCCATGGAGATGTTCCGGGTGGACTCGGACCGGGCGTGGGTCCGCCGCATCACCGCTTCGATGCGCGCCGCCATCTCGCGCACTCCGCACGAGGCGAGCACGCAGTCGTCCGCCCCGGCCTGGAGGGCGAGGACCCGGTCCAGCTCGGTGTCACGCGTGGTCACGGCGATGACGGGCTTGTCCCCCGCTTCCCGGATCGATCTGCAGACCTCCAGGCCGTCGATGTCCGGAAGGTCGAGGTCGAGCACGACCAAGTCCGCTTGCCGGTACGCACGCAACGCCTCGTCCCCGGTCCCCACGCTGGTCGCGGAGTAGCCCTGTCTTTGCAGGTACCGGACCCTCTCCTCGGCCGTGGCGGCGTCGCCCTCGACCACCAGCACACGAATCTTGAGCACCTCGGCGACCTTGCTGAGATACGGTAGGTGTTCCCCCGAAACCATGCCTCCCCCTCCGTACGAAGATAAACAATAGTATGTTTTTTGTTTTTTGTTAAGCCCGGGCTGGGAGCCGCCCCCCTGGCGGGGGCCCGCACGTCGCGCCCCTGGGGACGCGACGCCCCCGCAGGCGCCTCCCCCACTCCCCGCGCCCCCTCCGGCGGTCGTCGCGCGGTGCGTCCTGCGCACCCGCACGTCCCTCAGTATGGCTAAATAATAATGAGTGCATTTTTTTTTAAACTACAACCCACCCACAGTGGGCGATGACCCGTCCACTCGACGACCGGCCGCCCCGTGCTGCCACGGAAGGAGCGCAGGGATGCAAGAGAGGGCCGCCCGGACGCGGCGGACGCTGGTGTCCGCCGCCGCATGCGAGTTCGACCGCTGCGGGTACACGGGAGCGTCCCTGGTCCGCATCTCGCGGGCCGCGGGGATCTCGATGGGGGCCCTGACCTTCCACTTCCCCAACAAGGAGGAGCTCGCGGAGGTGGTCCGGGCCCAGGGGCACGAGATCACCGTGGCCGTCGTGGAACGGCTGCGGGTACGGGAGGAGGCACCGGTTCCGTCGGTCGTCGCGCTGACCCTCGCGCTCGCCGGACTGCTGGAGCAGGAGGCCTGTGTGCGCGCCGCGGCGCGGCTGACCAGGGAGCGGCCCGGGTGCGGGCCCGACTGGACATCGGCCTGGGTGCCGACGGTCCACGAACGCCTGCGGCGCCTGGGCGCGCAGGGGGACGGCTTCCGGGCGGCGGGCGGCAGGGAGTTCCAGGTGGACCCCGGCGCCGACCGGTGGGCGCTGGCCGCCCTGGCCACCCATCTCATCGCCGGCGTGGAGGCCGACGTACGGCGGCGGGCCGGCGGTGAGGAAGAGCCCGACGGGCGGACCGCCGCGCAGCTCGCCCGGATCTGGGACCTCGTCCTGAGCGGACAGGCGGACGCGACCTCGGACACTGGCACCGCCGCGGACGCCGGCACCGCCGCGGATCCGACCGCGGACAGGACCCCGGACGCCGACACCGACGGCCGCGACCGGCCGAGCGGCTCGTCCGCGCCGTAATACCGGGACGGGGGTGGTGGCCGCGGCCCGGGGGCGGGTCGGCCCGCCCCGGCGCCGCGGTCGGTTCGTTCAGGTCGTTCCCGGTCAGACCGCGCTGCAGCCGCCGTCCACGGGGACCGCGCCGCCGGTGATGAACGAGGCCTGGTCGCTGAGCAGCCAGGCGGCCGCGCGGGCCACCTCCACCGGTTCGGCGAGGCGCCGCTGCACGGCCCTGGCCGTCGAGACCTCTTCCAGGTGCGGGAGCTCGCGGATGGCGCCTTCCATCAGCTCGGTGCGGGTGGCGCCCACCATCAGGGCGTTGATCCTGATGCCGCGCTGCCCGTATTCGGCCGCCGAGGCCCGGGTCAGGCCGAGCACGGCGTGCTTGGCCGCCACGTACGGGGCGAGCGCCCCGGTGGCGAACTGGCCCGCGGTGCTGGAGGTGTTCACGATCGCCCCGCCCCTCTCCTGCCGGAGCATCACCGGGAGCTGCTGCTTCATGCAGTTCCAGACGCCGCGCACGTTGACGTCCATGATCCGGTCGTAGACGGCGTCGTCCGTCTCGTGCAGGTCGGTTCCCATCGTTCCCCACCCGGCGTTGTTGAACGCCCCGTCCAGTCCCCCGAAGGCCTCGACGGCGCGGGCGACGGCGCGTTCGGCGTCGGCCGGGACCGTCACGTCCCCGGCCACCGCCTCGGCCCGGCCGCCCCCGGCCCGTATCGCGTCGACGAGTTCGTCCAGCAGGTCCTTGCGGCGGGCCATCAGCACCACCGCCGCGCCTTCGGCGGCGAACAGCCGCGCGGCCGCCGCCCCGATGCCGCTGGAAGCCCCCGTGATCATGACGGTCCTGCCGTGGAGCATCCCCGTTGCGTGTTCCATCGTGCTCTCTCCCCGTACGTTTCCGCGTCCCCCACGGGAGCGGGTTTCCAAAGTCCTCAGGTGGCGGGCCCCCGCCCCGGTGTCAGACCGTCATGCCGTGCGGCCGCGGGCCTCGTCGAGCTCGATGCGCTTGACGGCGCTCGGCACGGCGACGGCCTGGAGCAGGAACTCCCAGATCTCCTGGACGCGCCGGGGCAGGTCCGCGTGGGCGCTCTCGACGAAGGAGTGCATCTGGGCGCCGGTACAGGCGTTGACCACCACCCGGGCGAGCGCGTCGACATCGGTCCCGGCCTTCAGCTCCCGCATGGACCGCGCGGTCCGCATGTCCTCCACGATGATCTCGGTCCACTGCCGGTGGGAGTTTTCCTCGGCCGCGGTGAACTGCTCCTGCTCCCACACCAGTCGCGCCCCCGCCCGCAGGGCCGCGCTCTCGGGGAGCTGGCACGCCCAGGTGAGCGTCACGTCCACGGCGTGCTGGAGCCCCCGCGACGCGTGCGGCGGCACCACGAGCTCGGGCTGCCCGGCCACGATGTGGCGGGCCAGCTCCCCCTTGTTGCGGAAGTGGAAGTACACCGCCCCCAAGGTCACGCCCGCCCGGTCGGCGATCTTCATCACACTGGTGCCCGCGAAGCCCTGCTCCGCGAACTCCTCGGACGCGGCCTCGATCAGCGCCGCGCGGGTCCGCTCAGCCCGTTCCTGTTTCACTGCCCGCACGGCCACGTGCCCACCCGCTCTTCATCAGATTGGACTTCACCAAAAGAAAAACATTCTCTATTTTATGCATGTCGGGTGGATCGTGGACCCCGCACGTCACCGCACCACCCGTTCTGCAAGCATTCCAGGGGGAACGTCACCATGACAGCAGGTACCAGGAACATCAGCCAACCCAGTACGGCCACTTCCCGCGCACCGCTAGAGGGCCCGGCTCTCGAATCCCTGGTCGGCAAGTCCAGGCCGAGCGAGGCGCTGGTCACCGACTGGAGCCCGGTCTCGGACACCGTCCAGCGGGTCACCGTCCGGTGGCCGCGCGACCACTCCTTCTACACGGCGAACGGGCGCTACAGCCCCCTGCTGTTCACCGAGAGCCTGCGCCAGGCGCTGGCGCTGCTGACCCGCAGCGTGCACGGCATACCCCTCACGCACCGGACCGGCTGGGAACACTTCTCCTCCCGCGTCGACCCCGACGCGCTCGCCATCACCCCCGATCCCGCGCTCGAAGCGGTGACCCTGCTGATCAGCCACCTCTCCGTGAAGCGCCGGCGCCTCGGCTCCGTCCACCTCACCTCCGAGGTCGAGGCCCTGCGCGGCGGGCGGCGGATCGGCGCCGCCGAGCTCCGCTACAGCGCCCATCCGCCCGCCGTCTACGACCGGCTGCGCGGCACCTACGCGAAGGCGGCCCAGGCCTTCGCCCGCGCGCTGCCCCTCACCCCGCCGGTGCCGGCCACCCTGGTGGGACGCGGACACGAGCGCGACGTGGTCCTCTCGCCGACGGCTTCGGACCGCGAGTGGCTGCTGCGCGTCGACGTCGACCACCCGGTCCTGTTCGACCACCCGCACGACCACATACCGGGGATGGTGCTGCTGGAGGCCGCGGTCCAGGCCGCGCACGCCTGCTCGGATCGGCCGGTGGCGGCCGTCGCCTTCGAGACCGAGTTTCACCGGTACGTCGAGTTCGACCGCCGCTGCACGGTCACGGCGGAGCCCGCCGCGCCCGACGGCGCGGGACGCGCGCGGGTACGGGTCGGCGCGACCCAGGAGGGCCGCCCGGTCTTCTCCGCGCTGGTGACCACGGCGCCGCTGCACGGCTGACGGCCGGGGCCGGTGCCGGGGCCCCGCGTCCCCCCGGGATGACGCAGGGCCCCGTACCGGCCGCGCGCGCCTCACTCCGCGCGCGGCCGGGCGGGCCGCCCGAACCAGCGGGTCAGGGCGAGCCGCAGTTCCTCGGCGTCCGCGGCCTCGCCCAGCGCGGACCAGACCGCGTAGCCGTCGGGGCGCAGCAGCAGGGCTCCGGTCCCCCAGGCGTCGCTCGCGGCGGTGGCCGTCACCACGTCCACGCGGTCGGCCCAGGGCGCGGCCAGGGTGCGCAGCCCGAGGTGGCCGGCCAGGTCCAGGAGCAGCGGGCGGCCGCCGTGCAGGAGTTCGGCCAGGGTGGTGGGGCCGTCGGGGGTCTTCAGCGGCAGGCTGGGCACGAGCCGGCCGGCCAGCGGGTCCGTGCGGCGGGCGCCCACCCCGTAGGTCACGGCGGTGCCCGTGATCATGGCGCTGAGGTGGGCGTTGACCTCGTCGAAGTGCATGAGCTCCGAGAAGAGTTCGCGCAGCGCGTCGGTGCGCGGATCGGGGTCCATCAGGGCGACCTGGGCCCGTACGTTGTGCAGGACGGCGGCCGCGATGGGGTGGCGTTCGCTCTGGTAGGTGTCGAGCAGTCCGGCGGGCGCCCAGCCCCGGATCTCGGCGGCGAGCTTCCAGCCGAGGTTGATCGCGTCCTGCAGGCCCAGGTTCACGCCCTGGCCGCCGGCCGGGAAGTGCACGTGGGCGGCGTCGCCCGCGAGGAAGACGCGGCCCTTGCGGTACAGCTCCGCCTGGAGCGAGGCGTCGCTGAACCGGGAGATCCAGGCGGGGCTGTCCATCGGGACGGGCCGGCCCGCGATGCGCTCGACCTCGCCGCGGAGCTCGTCGATGGTGACGGGCGCGTGCCGGTCCTGGTGCGGGCCCCTGAAGTCGTAGGTGCACACGCGGCTCAGCCCGTACGGGTTGGTCCACAGCAGCGTCCAGCCGCGCGGGGTGCGCTGCCAGCCGCCGGGGGCCCCCGCCGGGTCGAGCAGCCGTACCTCGCCCATGAGCGCCGCGACGGTCGGCCCGGCTCCCAGGAAGCGGATGCCGCTCAGTTTGCGCACGGCGCTGCGCGCGCCGTCGGCGCCGACGACCCAGCGGGCGGTGAGGGTGCGTTCGGCGCCCCGCGGCGAGCGGACGCGCAGGCTCACGTGGTCGGCGTGCTCCTCCAGGCCGACGAGTTCGGCGCCGGGTACCACCTGCGCGCCGAGCCGGGCGGCGTCCCGCGCGAAGACCTCCTGCGCCCAGGCCTGCGGGCTGCCCACGATCACCGGGCCCTCCTCGACGACCTGTGACAGGTCGAGGTCGAAGAGGGCGCCGAAGTGGAAGCCGACCGGGCCCCGGACGGCGCGCGACGCCACGTGGCGGCCCGGCTGTACGGCGTCCAGCAGTCCGCGGCGGTCCAGCGTCTGCGCGGTGCGGGCGTGCAGGGTGCTCGCCTTGGAGATGCCGTTCGGCTCCGCCAGCTGTTCCAGCACGGTCACGCCGATGCCGAGCAGGGCCAGTTCGCGGGCGAGCAGGGTGCCGACCGGCCCGCCGCCGACCACGGCCACCTCCGTGTCGACGCCGGCTGTCGCGGTGTCCTGTCCGGCATCCATGGGTGCCTCCCTCATCGGCGCTGCTTTCAAGGAGGTAACACCGCCGGGGGCGGGGGAGTTGCCGCACCGGCGGGCGGCCGCGGGCCCCGCGGCGGCTTGGCTCGATCCTTCAGCGGCCCTTGCGAGAGTGCAGCCATGAGACAGAGCTGTCGCGAACGAAGGGGCGTGTCATGACGAGCATGCCGCTGACCGGGAAGGCACTGCGCATGGCGCGGTTGTCCCGCCGAGGTGACGGCCGGTATCTGTTCATCCCGCTCGATCACTCTGTTTCCGACGGGCCGATCGTCAGAGCAGCGGGATTCGCCGACCTCGTCGCGGACATCGCGGGAGGCGGCGCGGACGCCGTCGTCGTGCACAAGGGCAGGGCCCGGATGATCCCTCCGGCCCTGCTGACCGACACAGGGCTCGTGGTGCACCTCAGCGCCAGCACCAACCACGGCCCGGACGTCAACGCGAAGGTCCTCGTCGGAGACGTCGAGGAGTGCGTACGACTGGGCGCGGACGCCGTCAGCGTCCACGTCAACATCGGTTCGGACACCGAGGCCGAGCAGCTGAGCGACCTCGGGACCGTGGCGGCAGCCTGCGAACGCTGGGGCATGCCGCTGGTGGCCATGATCTATCCACGCGGGCCCCGGGTGACCGACCCCACCCGTCCCGATCTCATAGCGCACGTGGTGGGCATCGCCGCCGATCTCGGCGTCGACATCGTCAAGACGGTCCTCGCGGCCCCGCCGGAGCGGATGGCGGAGGTGGTCGAGAGTTCCCCTCTGCCGATCATCGTCGCCGGCGGCGGCGGGTCCGAGGAGAGCCTCACCGCGTTCGCCGTGTCGGCGATGGCCAACGGCTGTGCCGGTCTGGCCGTCGGCCGTCGCGTGTTCAACAGCCCTTCCCCGAAGCAAGCGGTCCAGAAGCTGGCCGCGATCATCCACGGCCATGGGCTCGCGGGCGAGCCCGAGCCTCATCCCGAACTGGCAGGTGCCTTGTGAAATTCGCCTGGATCGACCTCCGCTCCGTCCCCGCCGCCCACCGCGAGGCGGTCATCGACGCGGCCGTCCACGCCCGGGTCGACGGCATCGTCGGCAGCGACCCCGAGGTGCTGGCCACGCTGCCCACCACGGTCAAGCGCATCCTGATCGGCGCCGAACGCCCCGAGAACCAGGGCCTCGACGACCTGATCGTGCTACGCGAGGTGACCGGAAACGACCAGCTCAACGAGTTGCGCTCCCGCCACCAGGCGGGCGAGAAGGACATCGCCGGGCTGGTGAACGTCACCGACGACCCGACCCTGACGCTGGCCTGTGACACGGCGATCGCGCTGCCGTACACGGTGGTCCAGTTCAAGGACCCGACGAAGATCCCGCTGGAGATCGTGATCGCCGCGGCGGACCGCGCCCCGGGCCAGCTGATCTGCCAGGCCGACAACCTGGAAGAGGCCAAGGTCATCATCGACGTCCTGGAGAAGGGCTCGGAGGGCGTCCTGCTCTCCCCGCGCAACTCCAACGACGTCTTCGAGCTCGTCGAGGCCCTGCGGGTCAAGACGCCCGACCTGAACCTGACCACGCTGACGGTCGACTCGATCGAGCACCTGGGTCTGGGCGACCGGGTCTGCATCGACACCACCTCGCACTTCGAGAAGGACGAGGGGATGCTCATCGGCAGCTACGCGCACGGGTACATCCTGTGCGTCAGCGAGACGCACCCGCTGCCCTACATGCCGACCCGTCCGTTCCGCATCAACGCGGGCGCCCTGCACAGCTACGTCTTCGGGCAGGACAACCGGACGAACTACCTGAGCGAGCTGAAGGCCGGCAGCCCGGTCCTCGCCGTGGGCGCCGACGGCCGTACCCGCCGCATCGTCGTCGGCCGGATCAAGCTCGAGTCGCGTCCGCTGCTGAGCATCAAGGCCACGTCCCCCGAGGGCGTCGAGGTCAACCTCATCGTGCAGGACGACTGGCACGTCCGGGTCCTCGGCCCCGGCGCGAGCGTCCTGAACGTGACGGAGCTCAAGCAGGGCGACAAGGTGCTCGGCCACGTCGCCACCGACAAGCGCCACGTCGGCTGGCCCGTGGGCGAGTTCTGCGTCGAGAAGTAAGCCCGCATACGCCGGCCCCCGGAGAGACGATGAGCGACGATGGCTGGTGGGGCGCCGAACTCCTCGCCGCCGCTGCCCCAGGAGCGGACTGGGCGCGGGCGGACGACGCGGTGTCCTTCGCGACCCTTCGCGTCCGGACCGCACGGCTGGCCCGGACCCTGACCTTCCACGGGATCCGCCCGGGGGCCTCCGTGGCCCTGCACGGATCGCCGAGCTTCACCCACCTGTGGGCGGTCTTCGCCCTGTGGTCGATCGGCGCGCAGGTGATCCTGCTGGAGCCTTCCCTGGGTCGTGCGGAGCGGGAGGCGCTGCTGGAACTGAGCGATCCCCAGTACGTGGTGACCCTGGGCGCGCTGCGCCGCGAGGAGGACGTGTTCGTCCCCGAGTGCGAGGTCCTGGTGCGGCCGAGGCCGGGCGGCCGGGCACCGCGCACGGACCACTGCCTGGTCCAGTTCTCCTCCGGCACCACGGGCCGCCCCAAGGCGGCGGGCCGCACCGCCGACTCGCTGCTGACCGAGGTGCACCGGCTCGGCCGGCTGCCGCTGATGCCCCGGGCCGGCGAGCGGGTGGCCGTACTGGAGCCGGTGGCCCACTCGTTCGCGCTGATCGGCGGGGTGCTCCACGCCCTGGCGGCCGGGGCGTGCGTGGTGTTCCCGGCCTCCGGGGACCCGGGCGCGCTCGTCGCCGCGGCGCGGCGCAGCGAAGTCGTCCTGGGCCGCCCGGACCACTTCGCGCTGCTCGCCGGCGCCCCCGCCGGGGTGCGCCTGCCGCGGCTGCGCCTCGCCGTGTCCGGCGGGGACGCGCTGGCCGGCGAGACGGCCGGGGCCTTCGCCCGGCGCTACGGCGTCCTCGTCGGCCAGGCCTACGGCACGACGGAGACGGGCATCGTGGCCACGGACCTCGCGGGCACGCACGGTCCCGGGACGCTCGGCGTGCCGGTGCCCGGCGTGCGCACCCGGATCGCGGGCGGAGTCCTCCAGGTACGGGCCGCGCGCTCCCCCTATCCCTACGAGGCCTCGCCGCTCGACGGCGGCTGGCTCTCCACCCACGACCTGGTCGCCCGCGATCCGGCGACGGGCGCGCTGCGGCTGCGCGGGCGGGCCGGGCGGACCGCCTCGGGCGCCGACCTCCTGGACATCGAGGCGGTGCTGCGGGCCCACCGGCACGTCACCGACGCGGTGGTGCTGGGCGGCCCGGATCCCGTCGAGGCCCACGTCGCCGGCACCGAGGAGCTGCGTCCGGCCGAACTGTCCGACTGGTGCCGCCGGTTCCTCGGCGAGCACTCCGCGCCCCGGCGCTTCCACGTGGTGCCCGAGCTGGCCCGCTCCGCCAGCGGCAAGGTGCTGCGCGACCGGGCCCGGCTGCACGCCCGGGGCTGGGCGCCCCCGCCGGGCCCCACGGGAAGGAGGCGGTGATGCGCGTGCTGACCGTTCCCCCGGCGGTACGGCCCGACGCGGCGGCCGCCGGCGGCGTTATTTCCGGCGCTGCCATCTCAGGCGCCGGGACCTCAGGCGCCGGGACCTCAGGCGCCGGGACCTCAGGCGCCACGACCTCCGGCGCCGCGACGTCCGGCGGCGCCGCGACGTCCGCGTACGAGACCGACGAGGAGCGCTGGCGGGCGGTGCGGGACGGGGACGGGGCGGCGGACGGGAAGTTCTACTACGTCGTGCGGACGACCGGCATCTACAGCCGGCCGTCGTGCGTGGCGCGCCTCGCGCGCCGGGAGAACGTCGAGTTCCACTCCTCGCTGGAGGAGGTCCGCGCCCTGGGCTACCGCCCGTGCCGGCGCTGCCATCCGGACGAGCCCGAGCTGAACCGCTACTACGCCGACACCGTCGCCCGCGCCTGTCTGCTGATGGACGGGGCGCTGACGCCCCCCAACCTGGACGCCGTGGCCCGGTCGGCCGGCTACAGCCGCTTCCACTTCCACCGCATGTTCAAGTCCCTGACGGGCGTGACCCCGTACGCCTACTGGACGGCCGTGCGCGCCCGGCGGGTCCGCGCCGAGCTCATCGGCGCCCGGACCGTCTCCGACGCCATCTACCAGGCCGGTTTCAATTCCAACGGGCAGTTCTACGCCGCCTCCTCGGCGATCCTCGGCATGACCCCGCAGGAGTTCCGCGCGGGCGGCGCCGGGGTGCGCATCCGGTCGGCGGTGGGCACCACGTCGCTGGGCCCGGTGCTGGTCGCCGCCACCGCCAAGGGCGTGTGCGCCGTGCTCTCGGACGCCGGGGGCGGCCCGGACGCCGCGCGGCTGCGCGCCCGCCTGACGGCCCTCTTCCCGCACGCCTGCCACGACGAGGACGACCCGGCCCTCGGGGAACTCGTCGCACAGGCCCTGTCCCGCGCCGAACTCCCCGACTCGGGCCGCGAGTTGCTACCCCCCACCGCCCTGCGGACATGCCTGCGGGAACGAATCCGCCAGGAACTCACCCCGCTACCCACCCCCCACCCCACGGCAAAACCCGACCCACTCCCCACCCTCCGGGCGGGCTGAGCTCCGTACCCGTCGAGGCCCGTCGCCCGTCATCGGGACGGCGGGGCTCGACGGACTCGACGGACTCGACGGAAACCCGAGCAATTCGGGTCGCCCCCGTGCGGGAGAGGGGCAGGTCGTCAGGCGCGGCAGCGCAGCATTTCCAGCGGGGGGTTGGCGTAGAGGTCCGCCCAGTGGTCCGCGCCGAACGTGCGTACGCCGGCCTCGGACACCTCCACCGGGACCCAGGTCAGCTCACTGAAACCGGCCGCCTTCAGGCAGTCCTCGTAGACCTCGCGGCGCGGGCGGTTGGCGACGAAGGAGACGGGCGGGTCGAGCAGCGCCGTGGTCCGGACCTGCGGTCCGGTCTCGACCTCGTCGCCGGTGAGCTCGCTGCGGAAGCCGTACCTCTCCGGGGACGGCCCGTCGAATCGGAAGTCGGGCGACTGGTTGAGCAGGAACAGCTCGGCACCGGGCTTCAGGCTCCGGTGGATGTTGCGGCACATCAGCTCGGTGGTGGCGATGTCCGGCGCGTAGTTGAGCAGCTGGACCGCCAGGCCCACGTCGAAGGGCTGCTCGAAGGTCCGCAGCGCGGACACGTCGCCGACCTCGTAGCGCACGCCCAGCGGATCGTGCTCCTCCAGCTTCTGTGCCACGGCGACCATCTCGCCGGAGATGTCGATGCCGAGCACGTCCGTGGCGCCGCGCCGCTTGAACTCACGGCTGTAGAAGCCGGTGCCGGAGGCCAGGTCGAGGACCGACTTGCCGCGCACGTCCCCGACCAGGGCGAGGAAACCGGGCACCACCGCGTACTGCTCCAGAGGCAGGGCCTTGAACCCCTCGTACGCCTCACCGATCTCGTCGTACTGCTGCTGCGCACTCATCGTGCCGTCCTCCCCGTGTGTTTCACCATGTCATCGGCGCCGGCCGCCGGCGATCGGGGCGGCCCCGGCCTCTGGCTGGCAGTCTCTCCCAACCTGGCAGGCCATCAGGCTTGGCGGAAACCACGAAAATGACGACACCGCCCCGGCCTCCCACACAGGCGGGCCTGCGGTTTCGACCGGGGGAGGGAGGGGCTGGGCCTAGCCCGCCACGGGGATGACGAAGCCCCGGGTGGGGCCCTGCGCACGGGCGACGGCGGCGAGGGTGTCGGTGGTGATGTCGCGACGGCTGTCGGGGTCGGCTTCGTCGTACACCGCCCAGGTGCCCGCGGGGTTCTCCGGATCCTGCGGCGCGACGACCCCCCGGATGCCGAACCGTCGTAGCGTGATGTCCAACTGCCGGGCTTCTTCCGCGTCCATCGCCCTCACCTCTCCGTCGTGCGTGGCTGGGAGCCTAAGTGCCGTCGCCACCGTGCGTCGCACAGTTCCCCGGGTTGATCGGCCCGCAGCCGCCGGGTACCGGAGTGTGCGAGCAGTTCGCGGCGACGGATATGAGGGCCTTGCTCGGGCCCGTCCACAGTCCGGCGTCGGGCGTGTACCCGGCCCGCTCGATCAGCGCGATCGTGCGGGTCATGACGTCGGGGTCGTGGCGGGACGGGTCGGGCCGCTCGGGGAAGTGGTGGACGAACCGGCCGAGCCGCCGGCAGAGCCTGGCGTACAGATGGGTGTGGAGGATGAGGGCGTGCCAGCCCTCGTCGACCTCACGGGTCGGGGCGATGCTCACCGTGGGGAACCGGGCTGCCGCGGCGGTGAATTTGAGGGCCTCGACGACGATCCGGGAAGCCGTGGAGACGTCCATGCCCGGGTTGTTGTCGAGGACGGTCTGGAGCACCCCGTTGAACTCGGCGTCGCCGAGCAGCGCGCGCGGGTTCGCGGCCGTGCCTGCGGTCGAGGGCTTCGGGTCTCCGGGCCGGGTGATGCACGGCGGTGGGGGCGTGGGACTGGACATGTGTCTCCCCGGTCGTTTGCAGGAGGTGCGGGTCAGTGGATGCCGACGAGGATGGCGGTGAGGAGGCCGAGCACGATCAGTGCGTAGAGGAGCTGGCGGGCGGGCTCGTTCACCGGGCGCCGGCCCGGCGCTGCTGCTCGTCGAGTGTCGACGCCATCGCCCGGATGATGCGGGCGAGGCCGCGGGCGTGGTTCCAGTTCGCGTGATCGCCGTGGCCCAGCGGGCCCGCGTCGAGGAAGTACGTCCACTCGGCCAGGGCGGCTCCCGCGCGCTCGGTCCGTAGACCCGCCGGGATCCGCGACACCGCGGCGTACAGCTCCTGGCCGGCGGTGATGAGGTCGTCGACCAGGTGCGCCACGCCCCGGGCATCGGGCCGTTGGTCGTAGGGGGCCAGCGCCCTCCGTACGAGCTCCTCGATCATTTGGGCCTGGGGCATCATGCCGTTGCTCCCTACCGTCGTCAGCGGGTGGTGAGAGACACCATGGACCCATGGAAGTCCCATTACGAGGACTTTCAAGCGGTCTTTCCGAGCCCTCGAATAGGGCTTTGGGGCTCGACCCTGGTGAACTCTGGCAGTCAAGAGGGCTTCCTGAGACAGTAGGTCAGGAAACCTAGTCACTAGGGGAGTTGGAATGATCCGACCCACCGGCAACGCGCGGTTCAGGGCGGCCCGCCAGGCCGCCGGCTACCGGACTCAGCAGGAGCTTGTCGACGCCCTCGCAGGGCGCGGGATCCACATCGGCCTGCGCCAGGCTCGCCGTTACGAGGCAGAGAACCCACCCCTGCCTCAGCCCGACGTGCGGCAAGCCCTTGTCGACCTGCTCGGCCGCCCGCTCGACGAACTCGGCTTCAATGTGCCATCCGGCACCGGGCCCCAGGCGGCGGCAAGCCTCATCGCGCCCGCGAACCGCGGCCCTCTCCGCACCCCCAGCGGACCGCAGCCAGCCACCGCCGGGGCCGACTTCCTCGCCGTGACCCGCGCGCACCGTCGGCTCTACTGGACCGTGACCCCCGCAATACTGCACCCCGCCGTCGCAGCGCACGCCACTCTCGGGAACCAGCTCCTCGAGGCAACCACAGGCCGTACGCGCCAGACCCTTGCCGCTGCCCTCGCTGAGAGCTGGCTGCTCGCGGGCCGCATCGAGTTCTTCGACCTCCGTGAACCCGACCGTGCCGGCGACACCTGGGTACGCGCTCTTCAAGCCGCCGGGGAAGCCGACGATGCCCTGCTCGGCGCCGCGGTCCTTGCCCATATGGCGTTCATCCCCGGATGGGCAGGCCAGCACCCGGCCGCGAAAGAGCGCATGATCGCAGCCCGAACCTACGCCCGACGCGGACAGGCCGGCGGCCACTTCGTGGCCTGGCTCGACGCCGTCGAGGCGGAGTGCGCCACCCGCTGCGGAGACGCGCGAGCAGCCCTCAACCTGATCGCTCACGGGGAGACAGTCGTCGAGGGCACCGACAGCCAGCCCACGCCCGAGTGGATGGACTGGTTCAGCCCGATCCGGCTCGCCGCCTTCAAGGGCAACGTGCAGCTGACTGCCGGGCACCTGCCGCAAGCCCGCGAGACGCTCCTTCACGTGCTGGCCGAGCTACCGGGCGATGCCGACAAACAGCGCACGGTCATCCTCGGTGACCTTGGTGCGGTGGAGGCCGCCGCCGGCCGCCCGGAGGACGCGGCCCGGTACGCCCTGCGCGCGCTGGAGCTGCTGGAAACCCATTGGTACGCCACAGGGTTGGAGCGGGTCCGTGAGGTGCGGCGTGCACTCGGCCCGTGGGAGCACGAGCAGTACGTCCGCGACCTCGACGACCGGCTCTACGGCTGGGGGGCCGTCGTTAGCGCGCTCGCTTGTTGAACTCGGCGATGCGGGGGGAGAGCTCGGCGAGGCTCTCGATGCGGAAGGTCGGCAGTTCGCGGGCCTCGACAGTGTCCCACTGGATGGTGGCCCACGGGCCCCGGCGGACGAGCGCGGTACGCATCCCGGCTTGCTTGCCGGGGCGGAGGTCGTTGTCGACGCGGTCGCCGACGTAGAGGATCTCCGACGGTTCGGCGGGGACGACCGCGGCGACGCGCTCGAAGAACTCGGGGTCCGGCTTCGAGGCACCCCAATCGTCCGAGGTGCCGATCAGGTCCACGTCCTTCGCGAACAGCTCGCGCAGAAGCCCGCCTGCGCGCACGGTCTGGTTCCCGGCGATCCCGAGCCACAGTCCGTCCGCACGGAGCTGCGCGAGGGCGGGCCGAGCGTCCGGGTAGAGGTCGTCCTCGCCGAACCACTCGGGCTTGCCGGCCGCGGCCCGCGCCTCCCGTTCGGCGGCCAGGTCGAACCCGGGCTTGAAGGGCTCGAAAACCTCGCGGTAGTCGCGTCCTTGGGCGATCACGGCGCCGAACATGGCCGCGAACGTGTGCCGGGGCACTCCGAGCCAGTCGGCCCACGTGCCGTACTCCCGGGTCTCGTCCACGAGGCACTCACCGACATCGAACACCACAGCGCGAATCGTCATGTGGAGAGCCTAGCCACGGCCCCGGACGCACGGGACGCCCCTCCCGCCCGTGCGGGAGGGGCGTACTTGCCCGTCAGCTCCAGATGTTCTTGCGGTGCTCCCGCAGCTCCTTGAAGGAGTCGAGGTCCGGGACGGTCCAGCCGTCGAGGTCGTACTCCTCCAGGGCCTTCTCGGCGAAGCCGCGGTAGCCGTCGAGCTGGCCGCTGGCGGCCTGCGCGTGGAAGATGTCGGTGCGGACCTGCTCGTGGTTGCCCGAGTAGTTGCGCTCGTACAGCTCGTGGCGGCCGCCGAACTCGGAGCCGACCGCGTCCCACAGCATCTTCATCAGCTTGACCCGGCTGACCGAGTCGTAGCCGTTGGAGCCGCGGACGTACTTGTCGAGGTAGGGGCGGATCTCCGGGTTGGAGAAGTCCTCGGCGCTGGAGTTGACGTAGATCAGGCCGCTGGCCACGTCCTGCTGGATGATCTCCTTGATCCGCGGGTAGCCGATGGTCATGAACCAGCGGTAGGCCATGCCGTAGTCGAGGCGCGGCAGCAGCGCGCCGTCCTTCCACTCCTGCGGGTTGCGGGCCGCCGCGTCGCTGAGCGCCCAGAACATGTTCCGCCAGGCCAGGACCTCGCCGACGCGGGCCTGGATGCCGCGGAAGTCCTTGCTGCCGGTCATGTCGACGGCCTTGAGCAGCAGGCCCGCGATGAAGTCGATCTTCACGGCGAGGCGGATGGCCCCGTGGAAGGTGAGCCGCTCCAGGAAGCCCGACTGCGGGGCGAAGCCGTTGACCTTGTCGACGTCTCCGTAGAGGAAGACGTTCTCCCAGGGGATGAGCACCTTGTCCAGCACGAAGATGGTGTCGTTCTCGTCGAGCCTGCTGGAGAGCGGGTAGTCGAAGGGACTGCCCATGACGGCGGCGGCCGCCGCGTAGGAGGGGCGGCAGATCAGCTTCAGGCCGGGCGAGCCCATCGGGATGGTCGCGACGAGCGCGAACTTCTTGTCGCGCAGCGGCAGGCCGTAGTGCGAGATGAAGTTGTAGTTGGTGATGGCCGAGCCGGTGGCGACGACCTTCGCCCCGGAGACGACGAGACCCGCGTCGGTCTCCTTCTCCACGTGCACGAAGACGTCCTGGACCTCCTCGGTCGGCAGGTGGCGGTCGACCGGCGGGTGGATGATCGCGTGGTTCCAGAAGAGGACCTTCTCCTGGGACTCCTTGTACCAGCGGCGGGCGTTGTCCTCGAAGGGGGCGTAGTAGTCGCTGTTGGCGCCCAGGGTGCCGAGGAACGCGGCCTTGTAGTCGGGGCTGCGGCCCATCCAGCCGTAGGTCATCCTGGCCCACTCGGCTATCGCCTCGCGGTCCTCCACCATGTCCTGCACGCTGCGCGGGGTACGGAAGAACTTGTGGGTGTAGCCGTTGCTGCCGGTGTCAGTGCGGGTGGTGAGCACGTCCTTCTTGGCCGGGTCGTGCAGCGCGTTGTAGAGCCGCGCGGTCATCAGCGCCGAGTTGCGGAAGGCGGGGTGGGCGGTGACGTCCTTGACGCGCTCGCCGTAGAGGTAGATCTCGCGGTCGTCGCGCAGGCTCTCCAGGTATTCATCGCCGGTCATGGGGCGGGTCACGGGGGCCTCGGCGGCCTCGGGGCCGCTCGGCTGCGCGTCGCCGTTCGGGAGCGTCATGTCCTATTTCCTTGTCCGGTCGATGAACCTGTGAGTGGTGGGTGGCCTGCGAAGGCCGCCGCCCAGCCGTGGGCGGGCCCGTCGAGCGAGCCGGTCCAGGCGGCGCCTTCGGAGGGCCGGCGGAATTCGCCGAGCACCCCGGAGTGGAAGACGAGGGGTTCTCCGCCGGGCGCGTCGAAGGCGACGACCTCGCCGACGTGCAGGACGTGGTCCCCGCCGTCGTACGAGGCCCAGGGAACGCAGGAGAAGTGGGCGACGGCGCCCTCGATGCGCGGCGCCGCCAGGTCGTCGCCCCAGCTGAGGTCCGGCGCCTCGGCCAGGTCGCCCCGGCCGGCGAACAGCCAGGCGAGGTCGCGCTGGTGGGCGGCGAGGACGTTGATGCCGAAGGGGGCGCCGACGAGCCGCTCGCAGGTGCGGCTGCGGCGGTCCAGCGACACCAGGACCAGCGGCGGATCGAGCGAGACCGAGGTGAAGGCGGAGACGGTGGCGCCGTAGACGGCGTCGTCCCGCGCGGTGGTGACCACGGTGACGCCCGAGGCGAACTGGCCCAGGCAGTTCCTCAGCGCGCGCTGCGCAAGGCTCACGGAGTCCTCCTGGACGGGAAACGAGCGCAAGAACCGGGAAATCGCATTCCGCTGCATTTGAAAGGATCGGGTTATGAACAATGGCGCAGTACTGCCGCCACGCGGGCATTGTTCCAGGAGGCGCTGAAGAATCAGTACAGGGAAATACGGGCCGTTCGGAGCGCTTGACGGATGACGAGTTCCCGCTCTAGCTTTCTGCTGTTTCCTGCGCGTTGCCGCAGGTCGTCAGGGAGCGTGGCCGAAGCCGCACTGGCGCGTGACCGCACTGACGTGTTCCGGAAATCTCTGCCCGAATCCGCTGCCGCCCGTACAGACCTAGGGGTCCCCAAATGCGAATCCAAGTAGATGTCAACGAGGCTCTGCAGGACTATGTGGCCAGCATTTCCCTGCGTGAGCCCGACGTACTGCGTGACCTCCGGGTGAAGACCTCGGAGCTGCCCCTGTCGCTCATGCAGATCTCACCCGAGCAGGGCCAGTTCATTTCCCTGCTGGTGAAGGCGATCGGCGCGAAGAAGGCCCTGGAGGTCGGTGTCTTCACCGGCTACAGCCTGCTCGCCACGGCGCTGGCGCTGCCCGAGGGCGGCAGCGTGACCGCGCTGGACATCAGCGAGGAGTGGACCGCCATCGCCCGGGACTTCGCCGAGCGGGCGGGGGTCTCGGACAAGGTCGACCTGCGCATCGGTGACGCCCGCGCCTCCCTCGACGCGCTGCTCCTGGAGGAGGGCGCGGCCGGCTCCTTCGACTTCGTCTTCATCGACGCCGACAAGGAGAACTACTGGGCCTACTACGAGGCCGCGCTGACGCTGCTGCGCCCCGGCGGCCTGGTCGTGGTGGACAACGTGCTGTGGCACGGCGCCGTGCTCGACGAGACGAAGCAGGACTCGGAGACGACGGCCCTGCGGGAGTTCAACGCGAAGGTGCGCGACGACAAGCGGGTGGAGCTGAGCGTCCTGCCGTTCGCCGACGGCCTCACCTTCGCCCTCAAGCGCTGACCCCGGCGCTGACCCCGGCGCTGACCCCGGCGCCGGCCCGAGCACCGGCCCGAGCGCCGACACGTTCACCGGCCCGAGCGCCGACCCGGGCGCCGGCCCCCCGCACCTGTCCACAGACCCCCGACGTCCGAGTTCTCGAGAAGGTATGACCATGTCGCAGTACCCAGCCGGGATGCACAGAAGACGCTTCCTCATCGGAGCGACCGCCGCGGGCGGAGCCACCGCACTCGGTCTGGAGGGGACGGCCGTCGCGGCGGACCCCGCAGCCGGCGCCACCGCCGTCGCGACGACGTCCACCACGGTCGGACCGGTCTCGGTGACCTCCGCCGACCAGCAGTACCCGGACCTGGTCCGCGCGCTCAACGCCCGTTACGTGGCCGGCCCCGAGTCGGTGAAGGTCATCGACTCGCCCTCGCAGGTGGCACCGATCATCACCGAGGCGCTCCGGAACAACAAGCGCGTGACGATACGCAGCGGCGGGCACTGCCTCGAGGACTTCGTCTACAACTCCTCCACGCAGATCGTGCTCGACCTGTCGAACATGAACGGCGTGTACTACGAGCCCGCGAAGAACGCCATCTGCGTGGAGGCCGGGGCGACCCTGCTGGACGTGTACTCCAAGCTGTACGCGGCCTGGGGCGTGACCATACCCGGCGGCATCTGCTACTCGGTCGGCATGGGCGGGCACGTTTCCGGCGGCGGCTGGGGCATGCTCGTGCGCCGCAACGGCCTGGTCGTCGACCACCTGTACGCCGTCGAGGTGGTCACGGTCGCGTCCGACGGCACGGTCAAGACGGTCCACGCCACCCGGGAGGCCGCCGATCCGCACCGCGAACTGTGGTGGGCCCACACGGGCGGCGGCGGCGGCAACTTCGGCGTGGTGACCCGCTACTACTTCCGCTCGCCGGGCGCCACCGGCACCGACCCGCGCGGGCTGCTGCCGAAGCCTCCGGCCGAGGTGCTGTTCAGCGCGGTGTCGTGGGCGTGGAGCGACCTGACGAAGGAAGAGTTCGTCCGCCTGACGCAGAACTACGCGTCCTGGCACGTCGCCAACATCGGGCCGGACAGCCCGAACCGGTTCGTGACCAGCTTCCTGCTGCTCAACCACCGGTCGAACGGCCAGATCGGCATGGTCACCCAGGTCGACGCGGCGGCCCCGAACGCGCAGCAGCTGCTGAACGACTACCTGACGTACATGAACCAGGGCATCGACACCCCGCAGGGCGCCCTGACCGAGGCCATGGGCGACGTGGCTCCCATGCCGCAGTTCGCCCAGCCGCGCCGGATGCCGTGGCTCCAGGCCACGCGCTTCGCCGGAACGACGAATTCGCAGCTCAACGACCCGACGCTGCGGGCCGAGTACAAGTCGGCCTACATGAAGGCGAACTTCCCGCTCGCCCAGGCCGAGGCGCTGTACAAGCACCTCACCCGGACCGACATCGACAACCCGAAGATCAACATCCAGCTGACCCCGTACGGCGGCAAGGCCAACGCGGTCGCCGAGGGCGACACGGCGGCCGTGCACCGGGAGGCGGCCTTCAAGATGCTGTGGTCGGTGCTGTGGAACGAGGCGTCCGACGACGCCAAGTACATCGCGTGGACCCGGGAGAGCTACGAGGAGACGTACGCCGACACCGGCGGCGTGCCCGTGCCCAACGCCGTCACGGACGGGTGCTACGTCAACTACCCGGACTCGGACCTGAACGACCCGGCGCGCAACCGGTCCACGGTGCCGTGGAGCACCCTCTACTACAAGGGGAACTACCCGCGGCTCCAGCAGGCGAAGAAGAAGTACGACCCCAAGAACTTCTTCCGCCACACCCAGTCCGTGCAGCTGCCCAGCGCCTGACCGCGCGCGGGCGCGCCGCGCCCCACCGCGCCGCGCCCCTCCCCACGGGCCGGTTCCGGATCCTCCGGACCCGGCCCGCCGCGCGTGGCGCCGTACGGGTTGTGGCGCCGCAAGGTCCCCGGCGCCGTACGGGCCGCAGGCGCCGTACGGGCCGTACCTCCCTCCCGAGAACGAGCGCAACTCTCTGGGCGCCAGGGCGCCTCCCCGATCTCTAGCGTTGCCGCGTCAAGGCACGTGAACGGCGGAGGGGTTGGGCGATGGTGCAGGACAGGGGCGGTATGGGGCGGCGCAACTTCCTTGCGGGAGGTGCCGCGGCGGGTGGAGCCGCACTGCTCACGGGCACGGGGCTGGTGTCGCCGGCGGCCGCGGCCACGGCCGAGGAATCGGGCGCGCTGACGGAGCCCATCACGGCGGTCACGCCGGCGGACAAGCGGTACAAGGACCTCGTCCGGGGCTGGAACCAGCGCTGGGTGGCCTCGCCCGAGGCGGTCTATCTCGCCGAGACGACCGCGCAGGTCCAGGAGGTCGTGCAGAAGGCGGTGACGGCCGGCAAGCGGCTCACCGTCCGCGGCGGCGGCCACTGCTGGGAGGACTGGGTCTTCAACGCTGACGTCCGCGTCATCCTCGACATGACCAAGATGAACAAGGTCTACTTCGACCCCGCGAAGAACGCCATCGCGGTCGAGGCCGGGGCCCAGCTGCTGAACGTGTACGAGCGGATGTACCGGACCTGGGGCGTGGCCATCCCGGCCGGCATGTGCTTCCAGGTCGGCGCGGGCGGCCACATCAGCGGTGGCGGCTGGGGAATGCTCTGCCGCAAGCTCGGCCTGGTCGTCGACCACCTGTACGCCGTGGAGGTCGTGGCCGTCGACGCCAACGGCATCGCCCGGACCCACGTCGCGACGCGCGAGGCGACCGACCCGCACCGCGACCTGTGGTGGGCGCACACCGGTGGCGGCGGCGGCAACTTCGGCGTCATCACCCGCTTCTGGTTCCGCTCCCCCGGCGCCACCGGCACCAACCCGGCCGGCCTGCTGCCGCAGCCGCCGGCCGAGGTGCTGGTCAGCGCCGTCTCCTGGCCGTGGGCCGAGATGACCAAGGACCGGTTCGCGCGGCTGGTCAAGAACTACGGCGACTGGCACGCCCGCAACCTCAAGCCGGGCGGGGTGTACGACAACCTCGTCACCATGCTGGCGCTGAACCACAAGTCCAACGGGTACATAGGCCTGATCACCCAGCTCGACGCGACCATCCCCGACGCGGAGGGGGTGCTGAACCGGTTCCTCGGGGAGATGACCGCGGGACTGGACATCGCCCACCAGCCGCTGACCACCGCGATGGGCGAGCTGTCCGCCATGCCGGAGCTCGCCAAGCCGCGGCGGATGCCGTGGCTGCAGGCCGCCCGGTACCTCGGGACGACCAATCCCACGCTGAACGACCCCAGCCTGAAGGGCGACTTCAAGTCCTCGTACTACCGCACGGCCATGCCGGACGCGCACGTGGACGCCTTCTACAGGCACCTCACCCGTGACGACCTCGTCAACCCCACCGCCTCGGTGCTGCTCAGCTCCTTCGGCGGGCAGGTCAACGCGGTCGCCCCCGGGGACACGGCCGCCCCGCACCGCGAGGCCGCGTACAAGGCGGCCTGGATGATCTGGTGGACCGACCCGGCGGACGAGGCCAAGTCCCTCCAGTGGATCCGCGAGTTCTTCCACGGCGCCTACGCGGACACCGGCGGCGTCCCGGTCCCCAACGCGGTGACCGACGGCTGCTACGTCAACTACCCGGACATCGACCTGCACGACCCGGCGTACAACACCTCGGGCGTGCCGTGGTCCACGCTCTACTACAAGGACAACTACCCGCGCCTCCAGCAGGTGAAGAAGAAGTACGACCCGCGCAACGTCTTCCGGCACAGCCAGTCCATCCAGCTGCCGACGTCGTGACCCGGGGGGCACCGCGGCGCGGTGGCTGGCCGGCGGTGGTGTCGGTGGCACTGGGGTCCTTCACCCTGGTGCTCTCCGAACTGCTGCCGGTCGGCGCGCTGACCGACATCGGCGGAGATCTGGACGTCTCCACCGGGACGACCGGGCTCCTCGTCGTGGTGCCCGGCCTCGCGGCGGCCGTGTCCGCGCCGGTCCTGACGGTGGCCTCGCGGGGCTTCGACCGCCGGCCGGTGCTGTGGGGGCTCGCCGCCCTCACGGCCCTGGCCGACCTCGTCTGCGCCCTGTCCCGCGACCTCGGGACGATGCTGGCCGGCCGGCTGCTGCTCGGCCTCGCGCTCGGCGGCTTCTGGGCCGTCGGGGCCGCGATCGCGCCCCGGCTGGTGGGCCCGGAGTCCTTCCACCGGGCCTCCTCGCTGGTCACCGCCGGCATCTCGGTGGGGACGGTGGCGAGCCTGCCGCTCGCCGCGCTGGCCGCCCGCGGCGCGGGCTGGTGGACGGCGTTCTGGGGGGCCGCCCTGCTCGGGCTGGCCGCCCTGGCGGCGCAGATCCGCTACCTGCCGCCGCTGCCCGCCGACTCGGCGGTCGGCTGGCGGGACCTGGCGGCGGTGCCGCGGATCCCGGCCGCCCGGGCCGGGCTGCTGGCGACCGTCTTCGTCTTCCTGGGCCACTTCGCCTCGTACACCTACATCGCGCCCTACCTGGAGCGGCACGCCCGCTACGGCGCCGGGGCCGCGGCCGCGCTGCTGCTCGGGTACGGCCTCGCCGGGATCGCCGGCAACTTCCTGGCCGCCGCCGCGCTCGCCCGCTCCGTACGGGCCACCGTCGCCGCCAGCGCGGCCGCCCTCGCCGCCGTGGCGGCCCTGCTCCCCGTGGCCGCGGACTCCGCGGTGCTGGTGGCGTTCCTCGTGCTCGTCTGGGGCGCCGCCTTCGGCGCCCTGCCGCTGAGCTTGCAGACCACGATGGCCAAGGCCGTGCCCGAGGCGCCGGAGCGTGGCCTCGCCGTCTTCGTGACCGTGGTCCAGGTGTCGCTGGCGGCCGGCTCGTTGCTGGGCGGCGTGGTGGTCGACGGGTACGGGATCTCCGCGAGCCTGGGCCTCGGGGCGGCGCTGGCGGCCTGCGCCGTCGCGGTGGTCGTGGTGGTCGCGGCGGCTCCCGTACGCCGCTCCCACCGAAGTCCGGAGCAAAAATCGGTGGTGTGAGCAGGGGCTCCGCCGGACCAGCCTGGGGGACAACACGGCTCACCGGATGGCCGGTCGAGCGTTCCCCTCTGGAGGAGACATGGCTGTCCACCCGGGCGAGGTCTACTACAACCCGCGGTGCAAGGAGAAGATCGTCATCCGGACTCCCGCCGCGCACACCGGCGGCGAGCGCGCGGTGATGGACCTCTACGTGGAGCCGGGCGGCTTCGCCGCCGGCTACCACGTGCATCCGTTCAGCGAGGAGATCTTCACCCTGGTGCGCGGCAGCCTGCGGGTCCACCTGGGCGGGCGCGACATCATCCTCGACGAGGTCGGGCAGACCGTCACGGTGCCGGCCGGCACCGTGCACCGCTGGTTCGGCAACACCGAGGAGGAGACCTCCTTCGCGGTGGTGGAACTGGTCAACCGGGCCGACCGCTTCGAGCAGCTGATCCTGCGCCAGCTCTTCGGCCTCGCCCAGGACGGCAAGACCGACGCCGAGGGCCGCCCGGGCCTGCTCCAGCACGCGGTGACGATGCGCGAGTTCTCCGACGTGCTGCGCTTCACGGACCGCCCCTGGCCCGTACAGCGCCTGGTGAACGGCGCCCTGGCGCCGCTGGCCCGGCTGCTCGGCTACCAGGCCTGCAATCCCGACTACATGAACCGGCGCCCGCTCGAGGTGGCGCAGCCGGAGGAGCTGCCGGACGTCGTCGCCGCGCGGCTCGGCGCGGTCGGCGGACGCCGCTGACTGACCCCGCACGCGAAGGACCCCGGTGGCCTGAGGCCACCGGGGTCCTTCATGTGTCGAGCGACCGGGTCGGAAGACCGGATCCGAGGATCAGAAGGTCTTGACGAAACCGGCGTCGACGGCGAAGTCGGCGCCCGTGGTGCTCGCCGAACGCGGGGAGGCCAGCAGCAGGATCGCGTCCGCGACCTCCTGCGGGGCGATGAGGCGGCCGGTGACCTGGCCCATCATCTGGGGGGCGATGGTGTCCATGATGCTCTGGCGGTCGGCGCCCGCCATGCCGGCGAGCACGTCGGCCGCGCCGCCCTCCTCGGTCCACCAGGCGGTGAGCACGGCGCCCGGGGAGACCGTGTTGACGCGGACGCCCTGGCTGCCGAACTCCTCCGACAGCGCCTTGGTGAGGTTCGACAGACCGGCCTTGGCAGCGCCGTACTCGACGTTGACGGAGGCGGGCTGACGGGCCATGCCGGTGGAGACGTTGATGATGGAGCCGCCCCCGCGCTCGATCATCTTGGGGATCGCGGCGCGGATCGCGCGGACCGCCGAGAACAGGTTGAACTCGAAGATCGACTGCCACTGGCCGTCGTTGCTGTCGAAGAAGCCCGTACGGGGCATGGTGACGCCGGGCGGCGGGCCACCCGCGTTGTTCACCAGGATGTCCAGGCCACCGAAGTGCTCGACGGCGCGGGCGATGACCTGCGCGGGAGCCTCCGGGTCCGTCAGGTCGGCCGAGACGTGCAGCAGGTCCGGGCCCGCGAGCTGCTCGAGCTCGGGGGAGTTCTTGCGGGAAACGGCCACGACCCGCGCGCCCTCTTCGAGCAGCGAGCGGGTGACGGCCAGGCCGATGCCCTTGGAGGCACCGGTGACCACTGCGACGCGGCCGGAAAGCTGAAGATCCATGGTTTTCCTTCTCTTGTTCGGGCCCTCACCCGGGAGGCGGGGGAGAGCTCGTCCGTGCGCTCTCACTGCTTTGAACACCGGGGGTTTCCATCGGGTTGCACGGGCCGCGAAGTGCAACCGGGGAACAGGGGGCGGGGTTTTGACCCACACACCCTCCCCCCGCTTCCCAGGAGTCCCCCATGCCCCCGACCGAGCAGCTCGGCCCGCGCACGTCGGTGGTGGTCCTGCTTTCCTTCGCCCCGTTGCTGGCGAACGCCGACGCCGGACTCGTCGTCCTGGCCCTGCCCGACATCCAGCACGGTCTCGGCATGACCCTGGCCGGCGCCCACTGGGTGACCAACCTGTACGTCCTGCTGATCGGCGGGCTCCAGCTGCTGGGCGGCCGGCTCTGCGACCGGGCCGGGTCGCGGCGGCTCCTGCTCCTCTCGCTGGCCGGCTTCGCGGTCGCCTCCGCGTTCTGCGCCGCCGCGCCCAACGGGCCGGTGCTGCTGCTGGCCCGGGCCGGGCAGGCGGTCGCCGCCGCCGTGATGGTGCCGGCGGCCATGTGCATCCTGCTCACCTCCGTCGCGGACGGGCCCGAGCGGCGCCGGGCGCTCGCACTGTGGGCGGCGTCGGGGGGGATCGGTTCGGTCGCGGGAGTGCTGGGCGGCGGACTGGCGGTCAGCCAGCTCGGCTGGCGCTGGGCCTTCCTGCTCAACGTGCCCGTCGCGCTGGCCGCGCTGGTCGCCGCCCGCCGGCTCTGTCCCGCCGACCAGGCGACCCGGGCCCGCGGCTCCGCCCCCGACGTGCAGGGCGCCCTGTTCCTCGTGGGCTCACTACTGGCCCTGGTGTACGCGCTGGTGGGCACCTCCGAGCGGGGGCTGGGCCCGGTGACCTGGGCGGTGTTCGCCGTTTCGGGACTGCTGGCGGCGCTGTTCCTGCGCAGGCAGGCGCGGGCCGCCGAGCCGCTGCTGCCGGCCGTGCTGCTGCGCAACCGCTCGCTGGGCGCGGGCGCCCTCGGCATCGTGTTCGTCGCGGCGGCCACCGGCCCCGTGGTGTTCCTCGGCAGCGTGTACCTGCAGGAGGTGCACGGCTACGCCGCCTGGGCGGCGGGCTGCGCCCTGCTTCCGGTGGTGGGCGGGGTGATCGTGGTCGGGCGGATCTGCAGCCGGCTGCTGGGCCGGCTCGGTCCGCGTGTCCCCTGTCTGACCGGCTGCGCCCTGAGCGGGTCGGGGCTGCTGCTGCTGACCCAGGTCTCGCCCTCCTCCTCGTACGCGACGGGGCTGCTGCCGGGCCTCGCGCTGGTCGGCGCGGGCCTGCCGTTCCTGTGGATGGCCTGTGAGATAGCCGCCGTGTCCGGGGTGAGCCGGTGCGCGGTGGGGGCGGCCGCCGGGGTGGTGCAGTGTGCCGGCCAGATAGGCGCCGCCGTCGGGCTGGCGCTCGCGGTGAGCGCGTACGGCGCGGCCGGCCACGGGAGCGGCGGCCCCGCGGATCCGGCCCTGCTGACCACGGGCCTGTCGCGGGCGTTCTGGGTCTGCGCCGCCCTGATGGCGTGCGCCGCGCTCACGGCCCGGTTCGGCCTGCGTCCCGTACGGCGGGAGGCCGTCGCCGAATCCGCCGGCTACGCGCCCAGCAGCACCGGCGTGGCCCCGGACCAGTCGGCCGTCCCGGTGCGCGGCTGACCCACGGGGCGGCGCGGAAGCCGGTCCACGGCGTCCAGCGACAGCCGCAGTTCGCCCTCGGTGGGCGGTTCCAGCCGGGGGTGGCCGGCCAGGATGTCGGTGATGAGCCGGTGGATGTCCCGGCCCGGGGAGGTTCCGAGCTCCTCGCGCAGGGTGCGGCGCAGCCGGTGGAACGCGGCGAGCGCGTCGGCCTGCCGGCCCGACCGGTAGAGGGCCAGCATCAGCTGGCCGGTGAGCTGCTCGTTGGCGGGGTCCTGGTGGACGAGCGCGCAGAGCTCGGCGAGCAGCTGGTGGTGGCGGCCCAGCCGCAGTTCGGCGCGCACCCGCTGGACTATGGTCTCCAGCCGGTCCCGTTCCATGGCCGCGAGCGCGGCCCGCAGCAGCGGGCCGGCGGGCGCGTCCACGGGGCCCTGGCCGCTCCACAGGGCGTGGGCCGTGCGGATCTGGCGGGCGCCGGCCTCCAGGTTGCCGGCGTCGAGTGCGGCGCGGCCGGCGCGGACCTGGCGCTCGTAGGCGTGCAGGTCGAGCTCACCGTCCTGGACGTGCAGGACGTAGCCCTGGTCACGGGTGACGAGCCGGCAGGCGGTGGCGGTCGCGGGGCCGGTGCCCTGCAGGAGCCGGCGCAGCTGCATGACGTAGGTGTGCACGGCCGCGACCGCGCTGGGCGGGGGGCTGTACTCCCAGAGTTCTTCGACGAACTGGGCCATCGACACCACGTGGTTGGCGTTCATCAGGAGGAGTGCGAGCATCTGGCGGTGCTTGGGCGCACTGGGTGTTCTGTCCTCCCCGTTTTCAGTGACGCACATGGGCCCGAGTACAGAGAATTGCATTACCCCTCCACGGATATTCACCCGGCCAGGAACCCCTCGACCGTAGCGATAATCCGCCACCGCGCGATGAACTCGGGAACCACTTTGGCAACTTCGGGACCACCCGCGGGGACCGGCAAATTCTACAGAACGGAATTACTGGTTCTGTCTCCTTGCCGGAAGTGAAGGAAAAGAGAACGCGTGGTCAATGCCCGGTGACGCGGTCCAGGAGCGCCCGCGGATCGCGGGGCGGCCGGTTGCCGCGCCAGGCCACGTGCTGGTCGGGCCGTACGAGGACCAGGTCCCGCTCGTAGAGCTCGCGGGCGGCGGGGTCCTGGACCCGGAGCACGGTGAGCGGGATCCCGCTCGCGGCGGCCGCCGCCTCGAATCCGGAGGTGTCCTGGTGCAGGGCGCACAGGCTCAGCAGGGTGAACCCGGTGCCGAACCGGTCGTAGAGGGAGTCTCCCTCGCCCCGGCCGTCGCCCAACCACAGGTGCGGGGCGCGGCCTCCGGGGACCCCGGAGGGGGTGTAGGAGGTGAAGTCGTCGGGCGGCGGCGCGTCCCCGGCGGCGTCGACGATCGGTGACGCGTCGTAACGGGCGCCCAGTTGCACGCCGGTGGTGGCCAGGGTGAGGAGTCCGTACTCGGCGAGCCGCGTGCCGGTCTTCTCCCGGGCGGCCGCCCCCTCGGCGGTGTCCGCCTCAAGGGTCGGCGGCCGCTCGATGGCCCCGAGGCCCACGTTCAGCTCGCGGGCGGCGGCCGTGTTGCGCAGGGCCACGGGCCGGCGTTCCGCCTCGTAGGAGGGGAGCAGTCCGGGGCCCGCCCAGCCCTGCACGGCGGCGGCCAGCTTCCAGGCGAGGTTGGCGGCGTCGTCGACGCCGGTGTTCATGCCGAAGCCGCCGTTGGGCGTGAACAGGTGCGCGGCGTCGCCGGCCAGCCAGGTGCGGCCCGCGCCGAACCGCTCGGCCACCAGGGCCGCTCCGGGGGTCCAGGCGCGGCGGCTGAGGACCTCCACCTCCAGCGGAACCCCGGCGGCCCGGCGGACCAGGGCCGCCACTGCCTCGTCGTCCGTGTCGTCGGGGTCGGCGGAGCTGGTCAGCAGGAAGAACTCGTCGGCGCCGTCGAGGGCGATCAGGTTGAGGGCCAGTTCGCTGTTGACGACCCAGTTGCTCCAGGCGGCCCGCTCCCGCAGGAAGCGCTCGCGCAGACCCGGGACGCGCAGGTGCGCGGCCGTGGCCCGGCGCCCCAGCACGTCCTGGTCGAGGGTCCCCTCGCCGGTGTAGGCGATGCCCAGCGAGCGCCGGACGAGGCTGTGGCCGCCGTCGCAGCCGACCGCGAACTCGGCCCGCCAGCTGCGGGGTTCCCCGTCCCGGCCCTGCTCGGTGAGGGTGACGTGGCCGGGCTCCTCGGTGATTCCGGTGACCTGGTGCCCGTAGCGCAGGGTGATGTTCGGCCGGCTCCCGGCCCGCTCCCACAGCAGCCGCTCCACGTACATCTGGTTGGCCCGGTGCATGGGTTCGGGGAGCTGCTCGGTCCGCTCCGAGGCCGCCACGCCGGCGCGTACGGCGTCGGCGCCGGGCCAGGGCAGGGAGGCCAGGAGGTGGCCGCTGTAGCGGGTGAAGAAGGAGATGCCGGCGCTGTGGCCGCCGGGCAGCCCCAGTTCCCGTACCCGGGGGGCGAGCCCGAGGCGGCGGTAGTGCTCCATCGTGCGGGCCCCGTGCGTGCTGCCGCGGGGTTCGGCCGGCACCGACTCCTCGGTGTTGAAGACCACCGACTCCACTCCGTGGCGGTCGAGGAAGAGCGCGAGGAGCAGTCCCACGGGACCGCCTCCCACGATGGCGACCGGTGTACGCGTGGGGCGGTCCATCGAACTGGCCTCCAGCCTGAGAACTCCAAAAGGTGCGCGGGCATCCTCCGACACGCTTCTGAAGGATTGCTGGAAGGCCTGATAGGGAATTACGCGGATTTTCTCTCCAGAGGATCTTTAGATGCCACCTGGACACTCGTTGACGGACCGGGCCCGACTTCCCGAAGCCCTCAGCGGAGTGTGAGGTATTCCATGTTCCTATTCGGCACGCACCGATCGGTGGCGCAACGCCTGCGCCTCACCGCCGACCGGGGACTGGGCGCGGGAAATTTCTTCTGGCACGCCTGGGAGATATCCCGTGACCGGGACCGTCCGCTGCTGTTCCACCCGGACCCGACCCTGCCGGGTTGGGAGGACCGGGAGTGGCGCGGACTGTCCCTGAACGACATCCGGCTCACCGTGATCCGGTACGCGCACTGGTACCGCGAGCAGGGCGTGACCCCCTCGTCCCACGTCGGCCTGTACACCCGCCACGGGCTCTTCGGCCTGCTGCACCACATCGCCGTCACCAGCCTGGGCGCGGCGGCCGTCCACTGCAATCCGCGCATGGAGCCCCGGACCGCGTCCGAGTACTTCCTGCGCACCGGCGCCACGCTCGTCGTCGGCGACGGCGATCTGCTCAAGGACCTCACCTCGGCCTGGCAGACCTCGGGCGCGACCGCCCCGGAACTGCACGACATCCACGCCCTCGACGCGGACGCCGTGCGACCGCCCGCGCCGATGGCCGACTACCCGCACCGGCACACCGCCGACGACCTCGTGATGATCTCCCACTCCTCGGGGACGACGGGCCGGCCCAAGGCCCCGGTCTTCCACCACCAGTCGTTCTTCATCGGCAAGCGCGAACGGCTGTGGACCTTCCCCTCGTTGCGCAGCGACCGGCTGCTCACGGCGCTGCCGCACAGCCACTCGGCCGGCATCAGCTACCTGTCCATGGCTCTGCTGCTCGGCATCCCCACCCTCATCCTGGACGGCGCCGACGGCGACCGGGTGACCCGGGCGGTCAACGGGTTCAAGCCCACCATCGTGCTGGGGTTCCCCCTCACGCTCGCCGAGATCGATCCCTCCGCCGTCCGCCCGGAGGCCGCGCGGCGCGTGCGCACCTGGAACGGCATGGGCGACGCCTCCCACGAGCGCCACATCCGCCCCCTCGTGGCCCTCGGCGGACCCGGCACCGGCTCCGTCTACCTCGACGGCCTCGGCTCCTCGGAGATGGGCATGGTCCTCTTCAAGGCCGCCCACACCGCCGCGAGCTCGCACTACGGACGGTTCATCGGCGTGCCCGCCAAGGTGGTCCGCAAAGCCGCGGTGCTCGGCCCGGACGGGCGCGAACTGCCCGACGGGCAGGCCGGCATGCTCGGCGTCCGCACCCCGAGCGTCACCCCCGGCTACTGGGACGATCCGGCGCTGAACAAGGAATCGCTGCTCAGCGGCTACTTCCTGACCGGTGACATCGTCCGCAAGGACACCGAGGGCAACTGGTACCACCTGGACCGCACCCCCGACGTCATCAAGGCGGCGGCCGGGGACGTGTACAGCCTGCCCCTCGAAGAGGTGGTTCTGAACTCCACCCGGGCCCTGGACACCGCGGTGGTCGCGGTGGCCGACCCGCAGCTGCCGGGCTCGTACTGCCCGGCGGCGGTCGTCTACTACGCCGACGGGGTCGACCGCAGCGCCCGCGACCTGCTCTCCGTCTGTAACGCGGCCCTGGAGGCGGCCGGTCTGGCGCGGCTCCACGCGCTGGTCCTCGTCTCCGCGCGCGAGGACCTCCCGGTCGGGGTGACCGGCAAGGTCCTCAAGCGCGTGCTGCGCGAGCGCCACCACGACGTGCTGAGCCGGCCGGCCACCGAGACCGTCGCCAAGTCCGCGGACACGTCGCCGGACCGGGCCGACCACACCGACCAGTCCGCCGCCTGATCCCTCGTGAGCCCGCTGACCGACAAAGGACCGCTCATGCCCGACCAGAAAGCAGTGCGCCGGGTCGTCGACATCATCACCGGGACGTGGCAGTCACAGGCCCTCTACGCGGCGGTCGCCTTCGGCCTCGCCGACCACGTCGCGGCCGGGTACGTCACGGACGAGGCGCTCGCCGCCCGTACGCAGGCCAACCCGGACGGCATCCGCCGGCTGATGCGGCTGCTGACCGCGATGGACGTCTTCGAGTACACCGGCGAGAACAACGCCGATCCGGCGGGGAACTACCTGCTGACCCCGGCCGGGGAGCTGCTGTGCGCGGACTCCCCCCGGTCCATGCGGGACATGGTCCGCATCTACGGCGAGGAGTTCCACCGGGCCTGGGGCGCGGTGGAACCGGCGGTGCGCACCGGTACCTCCGGATTCCAGCACGCCTTCGGCAAGACCCTGCACGAGTACCTGCGCGATCCCGGGGCGGGCGCGAAGTTCCAGCGGGCGATGAACGCGGGGAACGTCTTCTTCCCCGACGTGCTGGAGGCGTTCGACTTCACCGGCCGCCGCACGGTGGTCGACGTGGCCGGCGGCAGCGGCATGCTGCTGGGCACGGTGCTGCGGGCCCATCCGGAGCTGCGCGGCATCCTCTTCGACCAGCCGCACATGGTGCCCGTCGCGCGGGCCCACCTCGACGAGGCCGTCGGCCCGGACCGCTACGAGGCGAGGGCGGGCGACGTCTTCGAGGGCGTGCCCGGCGGTGCGGACGTCTACCTGCTCTCCCGCGTCCTCCAGGACTGGGACGACGACCGGTGTACGACCCTGCTGTCGCACATCCGCGCCGCCCTGCCCGAGTCGGGCCGGCTGCTGATCCTCGAACGGGTCATCCCCGACCACGGGGAGACCCTGCTGCCGCTCCTGTACGACCTGCACCTGCTCATGGCCGCGGGCGGCCGCGAGCGCGACCTCGCCGGATACCGCTCCGTCCTCGCCTCGGCGGGGCTGCGGCTGGAGTCCGTACACGAACTCTCCCTCGAGACCAGCCTGCTGGTCGCGGCCGTCGCGTGAGTACGCGCGCACCCGCCCCTTCCACCCGAATCGGAGTAGCCGGATGAGCCGCGGGGAACTCACGGTCTGCATTGTCGGCGCCGGGCCGCGCGGCCTGTCGGTGCTGGAGCGCATCTGCGCCCACGAGCGCAAGTCCCCGTCCGGCTCCGCGCTGACCGTGCACGTGGTCGACCCCTACCGGGCCGGCCCGGGCAAGGTCTGGCGCACCGCGCAGTCGCGGCAGCTGCTCATGAACACGGTGGCCTCGCAGGTGACCGTGTACACCGACGACAGCGTGGAGATGAAGGGACCGGTCGAGGACGGGCCGAGCCTGTACGAGTGGTCCTCGGCGCTCGCCCGCTCCGGCAGCGGCGCCACTGCGGGCGATGCCGGGGCCGGAGCCGGAAGTCACGCATCCGACGCCTCCGAAGCCTCAGACGGTTCCGACGCCTCCGACGGCGAGTTACTGGCCGAGGCGCGCCGCCTCGGTCCCGACTCCTACCCCAGCCGCGCCCTCTACGGCCGCTACCTGGAGGAGACCTTCGACCGCGTGGTCGAGGGCGCGCCGGGGCACGTCACCATCCACGTCCACCGGACCCTGGCCGTCTCCCTGGACGACGCGGCTCCCGACGGCGCCTTCCCCGGCGCCGCCCCCGGGGCCGCCGCCCGTCGCGCGGCCGACCGGCCGCAGACCCTGCGGCTGGCCGACGGGACCGTGCTCACCGGGCTCGACGCGGTGGTGCTCGCCCTGGGCCACGTACCGGCCAAACCCACGGCGGACGAGGCCCGGACCTCCGAGGAGGCGCGCTCCGGCGGGCTGACGCACGTCCTGCCCGCCAATCCGGCCGACGCCGAACTCCCGGACCTGGCCCCCGGCGAGCCCGTGCTGCTGCGCGGCCTGGGCCTCAACTTCTTCGACCACATGGCCCTGCTCACCGTCGGCCGCGGCGGCCGCTTCGAACGGGCCGGGGACGCGCTGCGCTACGTCCCGTCGGGGCACGAGCCGACGCTGTACGCGGGCTCCCGGCGCGGGATCCCGTACCACGCGCGCGGGGAGAACGAGAAGGGCGCGCACGGGCGTTACCTGCCCCGGCTGCTCACCCCCGCCCTGATCGCGGAGCTGGCCGACCGGGCCGTGGACGGCGAGCGGGTGCACTTCGGCACCGACGTGTGGCCGCTGATCGCCAAGGAGGTGGAGAGCGTCTACTACGGCACGCTGCTGACCGCCGCCGGGCGCGACGGGGAGCGCGCGGGCCTCGTCGACCGCTACCTCGCCGTGTCGGCGGGCGAGGAGGAGCAGAAGCTGCTGGAGGAGTACGGCATCGCGGCCGCCGACCACTGGAACTGGGAGGACATCTCCCTGCCCTACGGGCGGCGGGTGTTCGCCCACCGCGGCGAGTTCCACGACTGGCTGCTGGACCACCTCGCCGCGGACGTGCGCGAGGCCCGCGCCGGCAACGTCAGCGGACCGCTCAAGTCGGCCCTGGACGTCCTGCGCGACCTGCGCAACGAGATCCGCCTGGTGGTGGACCACGGCCGGCTGGAGGGCAACTCCTACCGGGACGAACTGCAGGGCTGGTACACCCCGCTCAACGCCTTCCTCTCGATCGGCCCGCCGGCCTCGCGCATCGAGGAGCTCATCGCCCTCGTCGAGGCCGGGACCGTGCGGCTCGTCGGTCCGGGCATGCGGGTGCGGGTGGCCGCCGACGGTGCGGGGGCCCCGGCCTTCGAGGCCACCTCCGACCGGGTGGGCGGGGCGCCCGTGCACGCCCGGGTCCTGGTCGAGGCGCGGCTCCCGGAGCCGGACGTGCGGCGCACCGGGGATCCGCTGCTGGCACACCTGCTGGCGACCGGTCAGATCAGCCCGTACCGCATCGCGGGCACCTGCGGTTCGCACTACGAGACGGGCGGGGTGTCCGTCACCGAGCGCCCCTACCGGGTGCTCGGCGCCGACGGGCGCGCCCATCCCCGCCGGTTCGCCTACGGGATCCCCACGGAGGCCGTGCACTGGGTGACGGCCGCGGGCATCAGGCCCGGGGTCAACTCGGTGACCCTGGGCGACTCCGACGCGATCGCCCTGGCCGTACTGGAACTGCTCCCGGCCGACGGCCGGGACCTCGACCCCGGCGTCGACGGCCTGGACCTCGGCGGCCTGGACCTCGACGGCGCCGACCTCGACGGCGCCCCTCGCAACGGTGCCGGTTTCTCGGAGGTTTCGCTATGACGGCCGTACCCGCCGCGGGAGCGGACAGCGGGCTGCTCTCCCCCGTCCGCGCCGGCACCCCCGTGGAGGCCGCCGTCACCGACGCGGCGTGGCTCCAGGCCATGCTCGACGCGGAGGCCGCGCTGGCCCGCGCTCAGGCGAAGCTGGGCACGCTCCCCGCGTCCGCGGCGAAGGCGATCTCGGCGGCCGCCGATGCCGGTTCCTTCGACGTACGGGCCCTGGCGCTCGCCTCCCGCGAGACGGCGAACCCCGTGGTGGGGCTCGTACGGGAACTCGGGCTGCGGGTGGCGCGGATCGACCCGGCGGCCGCCGAGTACGTGCACCGCGGTTCCACCAGCCAGGACATCTTCGACACCGGGGCCATGCTGGTGTCCCTGCGGGCCCTGCGCCTGATCCGGGCCGACCTGCGCCGGACGGCCGAGGCCCTGGCCGCACTGGCCGCGCGGCACCGGGACACCGCGATGGCCGGCCGCACGCTGGCGCTGCACGCGGTGCCCACCACCTTCGGGCTCAAGGCCGCCGGCTGGCGCGAGCTGGTCCTGCGGGCGGACGACCGGCTGGCCGCGCTGGAGGACACCCTGCCCGTCTCGCTCGGCGGGGCCGCCGGAACGCTGGCCGGGTACGTGGAGTACGCCTCCCTGGAACAGCCGGCACCGGGCGACCGCGAAGCCGCCGACGACACCGACACCGGCACCAGCACCAGCACGGAAAGCGGCACCGCCGCCGGCACCTACGCCGAGCGCCTCGTCGACGCCTTCGCCGAGGAGACCGGGCTGGCCCGCCCCGGGCTGCCGTGGCACGCCCTGCGCTTCCCCCTCGCCGACCTCGCGGCCGCCCTCGCCTTCACCACCGGCGCCCTCGGCAAGATCGCGGTCGATGTGCAGTCGCTGGCCCGTACGGAGGTCGGGGAGGTCGGCGAACCGGCCGCGGCCGGCCGTGGCGGTTCCTCCGCCATGCCCCACAAGCGCAACCCGGTGCTCGCCACCCTGATCCGCTCCGCCGCCCTCCAGGTCCCGGCCCTCGCGGGCGCGCTGACGCAGTGCCTGGTCACCGAGGACGAACGCTCCGCCGGGGTCTGGCACGCCGAATGGTCCCTGCTGCGCGAGTGCCTGCGGCTGGCCGGCGGCGCCGCGCACACCGCCGTGGAACTCGCCGGGGGGCTGGTCGTCAAACCGGACCGGATGCGCGACAACCTCCGGCTCACCGGCGGCCAGGTCGTCTCGGAGCGGGTCGCGGTGGTGCTCTCACCGCTGCTCGGCCGGGCCCGCGCCAGACAACTGCTCACCGAAGCCTCCTTGGCCGCCGACCGCGACGGCAGCTCACTGCACTCCGTGCTCGCCGCCCTCCCGGAGGTCCGGGAACACCTCGGCGCCGCGGAGCTGGCCGCGCTGTTCGATCCGGCCGGATACACCGGCGCCGCCGGGCTCCTCGTCGACCGGGCCCTCGGCCCGGATGCCCATCCGCACCCCCGCACCCTCACCCAGGAGTGACATGTCCCGCCGTCTGTTCACCTCGGAGTCCGTGACCGAAGGTCACCCCGACAAGATCGCCGACCAGATCAGCGACACCATCCTCGACGCTCTCATCGCCTCGGACCCGACCTCGCGCGTGGCCGTGGAGACCCTGATCACCACCGGTCTCGTGCACGTCGCGGGAGAGGTGACGACGAAGGCGTACGCGCCGATCGCGCAGTTGGTCCGCGAGAAGATCCTGGAGATCGGCTACGACTCCTCCCTCAAGGGTTTCGACGGCGCCTCGTGCGGTGTGTCGGTGTCGATCGGCGCGCAGTCCCCCGACATCGCGCAGGGCGTGGACACCGCGTACGAGAAGCGGGTCGAGGGCGATGAGGACGAGCTCGACAAGCAGGGCGCCGGCGACCAGGGCCTGAT
>NZ_JAGGOW010000069.1 GCF_018614135.1 Streptomyces sp. ISL-66 | reverse complement strand
GAACTCCAAACAGGACCTAGTCGCGAGCTACCCGCGAATTGTCACAGAGCGTGTCGGAGAGAGAAGGGGAGAGCGCGGGTCGGACAAACGACCGACTTGGTCGCCCACCATCGAGAAGAAAGCCCCCCCCCCCCGCAGCAAAATCACAATCTCCTGCGAGAGGCACCCTTTACACGCCTGACGACTCGTCAAGCATCGTCGACGGCGTGCGTCAAACGTGCGTCACGAGCGTCAAATCTGCGTCAAGATATCACCTGTAACGCCACAGCGCACACCGCTCTAACCTGCAGGTCAGAGGCCCTTTGTAACGGGTTCAAGGAGCGCGACACACTCGACATGCTCCTGAAGCCGGGCGGAATCATGCCCCCAGGCGTTCCGCTCCGCAGGGATCGGACCGCATCGGTGTGCGGTGGCTGACTTACATCTACCGTCCATTCACTGTCACCGCTCAGACCGATCTCGCCAGTTCGCCGGTCGGATCTTGGTCGCTCCGCTTGCCGATAACCGCCGAAGGCATCGAGGCTGGGACTTTCTAAGTCAGCACCGACCCAGCACGGTTGAGGTTCCCAGGGGTGATGACGGGTGATGAGAGGTCAGCACCAGGTCAGCACGGGGATGCAGGAGGGCCCCACCAAGAGGCGAGGCCCAAGCGCTTGACCTGCATGTTTGTGCTCACAGGAGCATTCATGCTAAAGGATGCGCCAAAAAGGTGTGCAGGAATCTCATGAAACCGCCCTGACCTGCACGTTCACCCCTACTGCGCCTCAAAAACCAGCACGAACCAGCACGGGGGCTCGCCATCAACGCTTGCCACGCTAACGCATGGCGCCCCCTGATCCACCAGCCACCTCAGATCACCCCGAAAATTGGAGGATTCTTACTACGCCGAAGTACCTCGGCCACAGCGGCACCGGCTCGTGCATGAAGGTGTTGCGGGCATGAACGGGAGGGTCCAGGTTCCGGTGGCGCTGATGACCGCGCGGGCCTGCCAGTCACCGCAGTCGGTCTCGACGCGCAGGAACGCGCCGTCGCGGTGGACCGCGTCGACCCGTACGTCGCGCTGGACCGGGAGTTCGTACCGCTTCTCGTAGTCCGCGAGGTACTCCACCACATGACCGGCGTCCGGGTACGTCTGCCCGGGCTGGAGCGGCATGAGCCGACCGGGCAGGGAGGAGCAGGCGGCCGGGCAGGGAGGAGTGTGCGGCCGGGGAGAACAAGCACAGGGAATCCCAGGTGTGCTGCCGGGCGGCGCAGGTGGTAGCCGGCGGCGAGCCCTGCTGGCCGCCGCCGATCACCACCCCGTCCGTGGGCCGGCTCATGCCGTGGGCGCCCCGGTGTCCGTCGTGCCGCGCATGAAGATGACCGCCACCAGGGCCAGGCCCACCACCGCACCGATCAGCTGCATGCCGACGAAGCCGGCAACGGAGCCTGGGGCGATACCAGCGAAGGTGTCGGTGAAGGCACGCCCGACCGTCACCGCCGGATTGGCAAAGGAGGTCGACGAGGTGAACCAGTACGCGGCGCCGATGTACGAGGCGACGGCGACGGGCGCGAAGCACAGGCGGTCGGTGCGGGCCAGGCCGAAGATCAGCAGGATCAGGCCGGCGGTCGCGACCACCTCGGCCAGGAGGAGGTTCCCGGCGGAACGGTCATGGGTGGACCACTTCACCAGCGGCTCGCCGAACATCGCGTCTGCCAGGATCGCGCCGGCGATCGCGCCGACGATCTGAGAGGGCACGTAGACGGCGAGCTCGCGAGCGTTGACGCCCGCGCCCCCGCGACGGGCGGTCCACCACTCGGCCAAGGTGACGGCTGGGTTGAAGTGGGCGCCGGACACCGGGCCGAGGAGGGCGATCAGTACGCCGAGGCCGAAGACGGTGGCCAGGGAGTTCGCCAGCAACTGCAGGCCCACGTCCTGGCTGAGCGCGGTGGCCTGGATGCCGGAGCCGACCACCACCGCCACGAGCGCCGCGGTGCCGACGAGCTCGGCGGCGGCACGGGCAATCAACGGGGTCCGGGGCGGGGTCGCGCCGGGCGCGGGTGGGGGCGCGTCGGCGGCTATGCCGAACGCCGCTGCGGGGGCGGCGGCGACGGGCTCGGTGACGGACAACGGTTCTCCTCGGGCGGGTGAGGCAAAAGCGGGCTACGGGCAGGACCGCTTGAGGTTCGCTTCGGCGGTGGCACGCGCGGTCTGAGCGAGGTCGGCGAACTGACCGGCGATGGCCTCGATGACTTCCGGGCGAAGGCGGTAGTAGATGTACCGTCCGCACGGCTCCGTCTCCACGACCCCGGCCTCGCGTAGGACCTTCAGATGGTTCGAGAGGTTCGTCTGCTTGGCACCCGTCTCCTCCACGAGATGGGTGGTGCAGAGCGTCTCCTTGGCGAGGAGGGTCACGATCTGGAGCCTGAGCGGGTCGGCCAGGACCCGCATCAGATCAGTGTCGACTGACGTCATCATGGGCTGATACTGTCACATCAGCTGGGGCTGACACCAGTCCGGGCTGAGTCATGGATCGTGCCGGCGGCCGGCAGACCTTGGTTGACGAAGGAAGAGATGATGTCCCCCACCCCGCTCGCGTCCGTATTGTTCGTCTGCATCCACAACGCGGGCCGCTCCCAGATGGCGGCCGGGTTCCTGCGCCACCTCGCAGGCGACCGCGTCGAGGTCCGCTCCGCCGGCTCCGTCCCCGGCGACCAGATCAACCCCTCGGCCGTCGCCGCCATGGCCGAGCTGGGGATCGACATCTCCGACCAGAAGCCGAAGGTCCTCACCCCCGAGGCCGCTCAGGCATCCGACTACATCATCACCATGGGCTGCGGGGATGCCTGCCCGTACTTCCCCGGCAAGACCTACCTCGACTGGCAGCTGGAAGACCCGGCCGGCCAGGGCGTCGAGGCCGTCCGCCCCATCCGCGACGAGATCAAGGGCCTTATCGAGGGCCTGATCACCGAGATCGACGCCAAGAAGCAGGTGTGACCGCCGCGACCGAGACCGTCGGCATACGCAACGTCATCCTCATAGGCTCCGGCCCCGCCGGATACACCGCAGCCCTCTACACGGCGCGTGCCAACCTTGCGCCGCTCGTCTTCGGCGGTGCGATCTTCGCAGGCGGCTCGCTGACGGCAGCCACCGAGGTCGAGAACTTCCCCGGTTTCCCCAGGGCGTCGACGGCCCGGTCCTGATGGAGAACATGCGGGCCCAGGCCGAGCGGGGTTCGGTGCCGAGGTGATCGACGACGACATCGCCTCGGTCGACCTGACCGGCGACATCAAGACCGTCACCGACGCGCGGTAACCGCAACAGGCCCACGAGGAGAGGCCGCATCATGCCCCTGAAGGACGTGACCGCCGCATCCTTCGAAGCCGACGTCCTGCAGAGCGGCAAGCCCGTGCTCGTCGACTTCTGGGCCCCTGGTGCGACCCCTGCCGCCGGCTCGCCCCGACCCTCGAAGCCATTGCCGCAGAGCAGGGCGAACAGATCGAGATAGTCAAGCAACGTCGACGAGAACCCGGCCACGGCAGCTCAAAGTTCGCGCCGCACGACGAAATTTCACCCGAACTGGCGAGATTCCAGAGGGTTACCGCAGCTCTTCCTCGCACGCGCGGGGCAGGCAGCGCCCCGCGTGTCTGGGGATGAAGCACCGTCCGCTGCGTCCGTCTGGCCGCCACCACCCGCCCATTGCCGAGTGCATCCACGCGAGCACGTAACGTAACGTCTGTCTCGTGTGTGGTCACGGGCGTGAATCCTGGCGGGTGATGGCAGTCGCCCTCTTCGCCCTGCTGTGGTGCGTCATCGCCGGGTCACCCACGCACGCCCATCCGATCGGTCACGCACACATGACCATCGTCCTGGAGGACGACGCCTCCCACACGGCCCGGCACCAGCCCGGCGACCACGTCACCCGCCAGACGGTTCCCTCCGCCAGGGAAGAGGCCCGCGCGCACCCGCCGCTGCGGGCCACGCTTCCGGCCGTAGACGGTACGGGCGACGACCACGGCGAGGTGACCGGGGACGCCTGCCTCACCGGCCGACGCAGAGCCGGCCCCTTCCCCTACCGGCTCGGGCCGTGTGCCGCCCGACCACCCCTTTCCACCTGGCTCCAGTAGAAGACCGCCCGCCCGGACCGGGCCACCGGTCCCTCACTCCTGCCCCGCAATGCCCCGGGTACAGGGTGAGCCGACGCCCACGGCACCCTTCTGGAACCAGAGAGCAGAATCCCCGTGAACAACTCCCTCGCCATGCCCGGGACCGGCCCGGGCCGCACCCTCGCGGCCGCCGTCGGCAACACCCCCATCCTGTGGGTCTCCGACCCGATCACCCCGCCCGACCGCGGCTTCTGGGCAAAGCTCGAAGGATTCAACCCCGGCGGTATCAAGGACCGGTCCGCCCTCCACATGGTCAAGTGCGCCCGAGCCCGCGGCGATATCCGGCCCGGCGCGCGGGTCATCGAGTCCACCAGCGGCACCCTCGGCCTCGGGCTCGCCCTCGCGGGCAAGGTCCACGGACACCCCGTCACCGTGGTCACCGATTCCGGCCTCGAAATCGACATGCACCGCCTCCTGCGTGCCCATGGCGCCACCGTCGAAGTGGTCAGCGACCCGCACCCCACCGGCGGATGGCAAGAGGCCCGCCGCCGGCGCGTCGCCGAACTCCTCGCCCGACACCCCGGCGCGTGGTGCCCCGACCAGTACAACAACCCCGACAACGCCACCGCCTACTCCGGCCTGGGACACGAACTCGTCCAGCAGCTCGGCACCGTCGACGTGCTGGTGTGCAGCGTCGGCACCGGAGGGCACTCGGCCGGCATCAGCCGGTTCCTGCGCGCCCTCACCCCGCGCCTGGAGGTGATCGGCGTCGACTCCACCGGCTCCACGATCTTCGGACAGCCCGCCCGCACCCGCCTGATGCGTGGCCTCGGAAGCAGCATCCACCCCCGCAACGTCGCCTACGAACAGTTCGCCGAAGTCCACTGGGTTGCCCCCGCCGAAGCGGTCTGGGCCTGTCGCGAACTCGCCCGCTCCCACTACCCCTCCGGCGGCTGGAGCGTCGGCGCCGTCTCCCTCGTCGCCAGCTGGGCCACCCGCAGCTACCCCGCCGGCACCCGCATCGCCGCGATCTTCCCCGACAGCCCCCACCGCTACCTGTCCACCGTCTACAACGACGACTACTGCGAGGACCACGGCCTCCTCGGCGTACGGCCGGCCGACCACCCCGACGAACTCGCCGCCCCCACCGAGGCCGAAGCCATCCGCTGGACCCGCTGCCGCCGCGTCACCGACCCCCTCACCGCGGCGACGGCCCCGAAGGCCGGCCGATGAAGACCCCCGGCATTCTGACGCAGCTCCGCTCCTTCGACCGCAGCGTCCAGCTCCTCCTCCTCAACCAGTTCACGATCAACCTGGGCTTCTACATGCTGATGCCCTACCTCGCCCAGCACCTGTCCGGGGAACTCGCCCTGGCCGGCTGGCTGGTCGGCCTGATCCTGGGAATGCGCAACTTCAGCCAGCAGGGGATGTTCCTCCTCGGCGGCGCCCTCGCCGACCGCTTCGGCTACAAACCGCTCATCGTGGCCGGCTGCACCCTGCGCACCGTCGGCTTCGCAGCCCTCGGCTTCGTCGACTCCGTACCCGGTCTGCTGGCCGCTTCCGCGGCCACCGGCTTCGCCGGCGCCCTGTTCAACCCGGCCGTGCGCGCCTACCTGGCCCGCGACGCGGGCGAGCGTCGGATCGAAGCCTTCGCGCTCTTCAACGTCTTCTACCAGGCCGGAATCCTGGCCGGGCCGCTCATCGGGCTCGCCCTGACCGGAGTGGACTTCCGTCTGACCTGCCTGGTGGCCGCTGCCGTGTTCGCCGCCCTCACCCTCGTCCAACTGCGCTCCCTGCCTGCGGCCCACGGCCCCGACCACGGGGAGAAGGACAGCATCACCGGCCAGTGGCGGCAGCTCGTGACCAACCGGCCCTTCCTGCTCTTCGCCGCCGCAATGAGCAGCTCGTACGTCCTGTCCTTCCAGGTCTACCTGGCCCTGCCGATGACCCTGGAGGCTGCGGCCCCGGGCGAGCGGCTGGCGACGATCGGCACGAGCGCGCTGTTCGCGGTCTCCGGCCTGGCCACCATCCTCGGCCAGACCCGCATCACCGCCTGGTGCAGGCAGCGTTGGACAGCCCACCAGGCGATCAGCATCGGCCTGGCCCTCATGGGGGCCGCCTTCCTACCCCTCCTGACGCCTGTCCCCGGCTCGGGGCTCGGCAGGGCGATCGGGGCCGTCGTCCCCACCGTGCTGTGCGGACTGCTGCTGGCCATCGCGACGATGATCGTCTACCCCTTCGAGATGGACACCATCGTCGCGCTCTGCGGCAATCGACTCGTCGCCACGCACTACGGGCTGTACAACACCCTCTGCGGCATCGGCATCACCGCGGGGAACCTCCTCACCGGCGCCGCCCTCGATGCCGCCCGCCGAGCCGGTGTCCCCGCCCTGCCCTGGCTCGCGCTCGCCGCCCTCGGCGCAACGAGTGCTCTCGCCATCCACCGGCTCGGTCGGCACCACCGGCTCAGGGCCGGACTCCGGCCGCAGAAAGCCACGTTGGCCGGCCGAGGATAGCCGACGACCCGCGGGCCGGCGCCGGGACAGGGCGTGTCCGCGCGAGCTCAGTGGTCGTGGCCGTCGCTGTGCACCTGTCCGGTGCCGGTACTTTGCTTGGCTTCGGGCGTGCGACTGGCCGGGGGCTGTCCTGTGGGCGCGGGCGCCGGGGTGGGCCCGACGGCCGGTTCGCCCTCCGTGTGCGTCTCTCCGGTGCCGCTCTCCGTGCCGTGGCTGTGGCCGCCGCTTCCCGGCTGTTCCGCGAGGGTGGAGGCGAGGTAGCGCAGGCCGGCGAAGGCGATGACTGCGGTCACCAGGACGGCGAGTCCGGCGAGGCCGAAGGTCCGCCGCCACGTGGAGTCCTCGTCCTTGATGACGTAGGCGGTGAAGGACAGCACGATGCCCGCGGGGATGAGGGTGGCCGCGCGGAGGGGGAAGTCCTCGAAGTGCTGAAGGCCGCCGCTGAGCATCCCGATGCCGAAGGAGAGCAGCAAGGATGCCCCCATGACGCTCAGGACCCCGGGCAGGGTCGGCTTGCGGCGGGCGAGCACGAACTCGTTGAGGGCGGTTGCGGTCAGAAAGACGAGGACTCCGTACACGGCGATGCGGGTGTAGCGGGCCGGGTCGAGCGGGTGGTGGACCACGGCGCCGCTGATCAGGCCGGCGCCCACGAAGTAGCCGACGTACCCGAGGTAGCGGGCGAGGAGGGTCTTCCTGCGCGAGCGGGCCTGGCGCAGGGCGGCGCGTCCAGAGGCCGGCGCGGCTCCGGGTACGGCGGCGGTCCGTGGGGCGGCGTCGGCGGATTGGATGGGAGACATGAGTGGTGCTCCTTGGCAGGTGTAAGGGCTCGGGGCCGGCCGGCACGGTGGACGGGGCCGACGAGCGGTCGCGCCGATTCGCCGGGCGGGCGCAGACAGAGGCGGCAGGCTGCGCGGCACGAACTCCGGTGCCGTTCGGCGAGCGCCGGAAAGGGCGGTGGGGGCGTGAGGGCGTGGGGGCGCGAGGGCGTCGTGAGCTCACCGGGCCGACCAGGTGGTCGCCGGGAACGTGCAACGGTGACCAGATCCGCAGGATCGCCGCTTTGTCCAGGCAGCCGGGAGAAGGGCGTGCGCGCAGGGGGTGTGGACGGCCAGTCGGCCGCCCACACCCATGGGCCCGGGGGTGGGTCAGCTCTTGCCGAGGAGCCCGTTCATGCGGGCGATCTCGGCGCTCTGGGAGGTGATGATGGCGCCGGCCATGTCCTCGGCGGGCTGGTACGTGCCGTCGGACTGCTCGGTCTTGGCCATGGCGACGGCGCCTTCGTGGTGCTTGACCATCATCTGAAGGAACGCGGTGTCGAAGGTCTTGCCGGTGGCCTTCTCCAGCTGGTCCATCTCCTCGGCGGTCATCATCCCGTTCATGGAGTGCCCACCGTGGCCCTCGTTCTCGGCCGGAACCTGCTCGCCCCACGAGGCCAGCCACCCGGACAGGGTCTTGATCTCCGGGTCCTGGGCCTTCTTGATCTCGGCGGCGAGCGTCTTGACCTCGGCCGACTCGGCGCGGGTCGCGGCGAGGTCGGCCATCGCGATGGCCTGGCGGTGGTGCGGAATCATGCCCTTGGCGAAGGCGACGTCGGCGGCGTTGCGCTCGCCTTTCTGCGCCGATGCAGTGGCGGAGGGCGAGGCGGAGGAGCCGTGGCCGTTGTGGGCCGAGCCGCTGTCGCCGTTTCCGCCGCAGGCGGCGAGGGCGAGAGCGGCGGTCGCGGCCACGGCTACGGCGGTGGTGCGGCGGATCAGGGAACGCTTTGCAGTCATGGTGATGTTTCTCCTGCGCTGAGGCACGCGCGAAAAGGCGTGCTGGGTTGAGGGCGGGCTCGCGGGCAGGGGCGCCGACCGTTACGGGGCCGGGCGCGCCCGGGCCGCCCTATATGCGCAGGAGTTGCAGTTCGCTCAGTGAAGGAGGCGCGCGGCCGCAGGCTGTCGCGTCGGGCTCCGTCCCGTGCGCGACGGCTGCCGCAGAGGTGACCGTGCCGGGCATGACCGCCGGTACGGGAAGGACGGGGGCGCCGCTGGTGCCGGTGGCGGCGCAGGTGGCGTCCGCGTGCTGGGCGTGCCCGCCGCAGCCGTCATGTGCGGGTTCACCGGCATGGACGCGCCCGCTGTGGTCCGCAGGGGAAGCCGCCGGGTCGCAGTGCTCGCCCGGCGCGTGCTCACCGGCAGCGGCGTGGTGGGCGGCTGCCGGGATGGCCACCGGTCCCAGGCCGTGCATGGCGACAAGTCCCGTGAGCACGGCCAAGACGAGGAGCAGGGAGGCGCGCAGCCCGAAGGGCCTGCCCGCTCGCCTCACCTGTCTGCTCATACCCGCATCGTAAGCGTCCTTCCTGAACGCGGCGAGGCCGGGCCCAGATTCCACACCCTCTTGAGGAAATACCCACCGGGGGTATAGCGTTCCCGCCATCAGATATACCCCATGGGGGTATACAACTTCGCTTTGGGGAGCGATCATGCCAACCGTCACTCCGCGCCGCTGGTGGGCACTCGCGGTGCTCGCCGCCGCACAGTTCATGGTCATCATGGACACGTCGATCATCGGTGTGGCGCTGCCCGAGATGCAGCGCGACCTGGGCTTCTCCCAGGGTGATCTGCAGTGGGTGTTCAACGCCTACGTCATCGCCTTCGGCGGCCTGCTCCTGCTGGGCGGGCGCCTGTCGGACCTGCTCGGCGCCCGGAAGGTCTTCGTCGCCGGCTGGAGCGTCCTGATCGCCGGCTCCGTCGTCGCCGCGGCCGCCCAGAGCGCATGGGTCGAAATCGCGGGCCGGGCCGTTCAGGGCGTGGGCGGGGCGCTGATCGCCCCGGCTTCGATGACCCTGCTGATGATGCTCTTCGGCCACGACTCCCGGGAGCTCGGCAAGGCCCTGGCCCTGTACGGCGCCGCGGCTCCCGCCGGCGGAACGGCGGGCGTCTTCCTCGGGGGCGTGTTCACCGAGTGGGCGAGCTGGCCCTGGGTCTTCGTCATCTACGTCCCCATCGGCATCGCGACCCTCCTCGCCACCGGGGTACTGCCGGCCGTCGCCGCCCGCCGCGGCGGTGGCGTCGACGTCCTGGGTGCGGCGGCCGTCACCGCCGGCCTCGCTCTCACCGTCTTCGCCGTGGTCCGCGCGCCGGAGACCGGCTGGGGTGCGTACCGGACGATCCTTGAGCTGATCGTCGGTGCCGCCCTGCTGGGCGTGTTCGTGCTCATTCAGCGGTCCTCGAAGTCGCCGCTGATGCCGCTGGGCATCTGGCGCACCCCCGGGCTCGCCCCGTCGAACATTGCGATGGCCCTGCTCGGGGCGGCCTGGATTCCGATGTGGTACTTCCTCAACCTCTACCTCCAGCAAGTCCTGGGGTACGGGGCCTTCGCCTCCGGCGCCGCGCTGCTGCCGATGACCGGCCTCCTGATGGTCTTCATGACCACCGTCAGCGCCCGCCTGATCGGCCGCTTCGGGCCCAAGCCGCTGATCGCCGCCGGTCTGCTGGTGCTGGCCGCGGGCCTGGTGTGGCTGTCGGCAGCCCGGCCGACCGGATCCTTCGTGGTGGATGTCCTGCCGGCCTCGCTGGTAGCGGCGCTCGGTATGGCGCTGGCCTACATCCCGACGCTGATGTCGGCCATGTCCGGCGCCCCGCAGGAGCAGGCCGGCCTCGCCTCGGGCATCGTCAACACCACCTACCAGGTCGGCTCCGCCCTCGGCCTTGCCGCCCTGACCGCGCTGGCCACCTCCCAGGGCGCGGGCGCGCTCGGCGACCTCCCCGCCCTGACCGACGGGTTCAACGCCGCCTTCCTCGCGGCCGCGGGCATCGCGGCCACCGGAGCATTGACCAACCTCGCGCTCATGCGGAGCAAGCCGCGGCCGGCCAGCGCCTCAGCGGAGTCCGCGGGCACGCAGGTTGAGGCCGAGCCCCGCCAGACAGCCTCCAACTGACCGCGGCGCAGACCGTCATCGCGGCGTTCACGACAACACGACAGGGCCTGCCGGGATCTCCCGGCGGGCCTTGCCCCTGTTCCGGTCAGGCGACGGGGGTGGCCGCAGTGCTGCGCTGGGCCCGTCTGCTCCATCCGTAGCGGGTCATGCCCTGCGGCTTGAACACCGACAGCACCATCGCGACGCCCAGGGCCAGCAACGCCAGACCGGCATGGATCACTGGCGAAGGGTTGCGCACCACGTCCATCGCGGCATCCGAGGAAGCCGTCTTCGCCATGGCTTCGAACGTGCGCATGTACAGCAGCAGCACAATGGTGCAGACCACGGTGATGGCGAGCTTCACCAGCACCCAGTAGTGCCGCAACAGCCCCCACGGCGTCACCCACGACTGCACCAGTCCCGTGACGAGCGACGCGAACGCCAACGGCACAAGGACGGACCAGGCCACCGGCTCCATCACCAGGTACACCCCGCGCCCTGTGGCCGACTCCGGGCTCGTCATCCCTACAACGGCCAGGGCGAGGAAGCAGAAGACCGCACCGAGCCAACCCGTGCTGGAGGCGATGTGCGCGACCAGAGCAACTTTCCGCACGCGCGGCGAGGCGGCCATCAGCACTCGCCCCCCAGTTGCCGGGAACCGGCGTCAAAAGCGGCGACCTCCATAACGGCTGCCTGGCCGGCGCCCCCGGCGTGCCGCCCGGGACCGTGTTCGCCGCCGCTGAACAGCACCACCAGGACCGCCAGTACGACCAGGATCCCGGCGATCGCCGCGATCTTCACCCAGCGTGGCATACCCGGCCCCTGACCAGCCCGGGGCGGACCGCCGTCCGGCATTCGGCCCATCAGGACCACCTCCTCGACCACGCCGCCCAGCAGGACGACGCCACTCCACATTTTACGAGACACAGTGTCTCTAGAACAGTCGGAGTGTATCGACCACGTCGCTTCGTATACTGAGTGGATGCCGAGGCTGTGGAACGAGACGATCGACGCCCACCGTCGCGAGGTCCGCGAGGCCATCCTCGGAGCCGCCGCGGCGCTCGTCGCCGAGGGCGGGCTGAGGGCGGTGACGATGTCCCGGATCGCCGAGCGGGCGGGTATCGGGCGGGCGACGCTCTACAAATACTTCTCGGATGTCGAGGCGATCCTCTCGTCCTGGCACGAGCGTCAGATCACACACCACCTCCAGCACCTCACTCAGGTACGGGATCGGACCGGCGACGCGGACGAGCGACTGGAAGCCGTTCTGTCGGCGTACGCGCTCATGGTCAGGCGCTCCCGCGCCGGTCACGACGCGGACATCGCGGCCCATCTCCACCAGGGCCCTCACATCGCCCAGGCGCACGATCACCTCCATGGCCTGATCCGGGACCTGCTGTCCGAAGGCGCCGCGAACGGCAGCCTCCGCACGGACATCGCCCCCGACGAGCTAGCCGTGTACTGCCTGCATGCCCTGTCCGCGGCGAGCAGCCTTCCCTCGGAGGCGGCGGTCCGCCGGCTCGTCGACCTCACCCTCGCGGGCCTGCGCAACAGCGACTGACACGCGCGGGTCTCTTCCCCTGGTGGGCGACGACTGCGCGAGATCTGATCAATAGGCGCGCCGCAGGACGGCCCAGCTCCCCCAGCCGGCCAACGCCTCGGTGGCATGCCAGCGGCCGGGCAGAGCTGCGGCTACCTCACTCGCCGGGAGGTAGAGCGGTCCGTCCTCGCCGAGCTGGTTGATCCACAGCAGCACCCCGTCACGGGACAAGACCCGGGCGGTTTCGTCAGCGAAGAGCAGCATGTCGATGGCAGCGATAGCCGTCACCGACGCGTCGGCGGCCGGCAGTGCGCCGGCGTCGGCGCGTACCCGTGCGGGGGAGCGTCCTGCCGCCTGGCGGAGCATCTGCTCGGACAGGTCGAGGCTGATCACTGACGGGAAGGCCGAGGCGAGGAGGGGGGTGAACAGGCCGGTTCCGGAGCCGAGTTCCAGGCACGGACCATGTGGGAAGGGGCCGCCACGAGCCAGCGCGTCACGCACCGGGTCTGTGCGGCCGGTGGCCTGGGTGGTGTCCCAGTCGGCGGCGAGGTGGTCGAACTGCTCGGCGATGAAGCGGGCCGCTTCGGCGGACCACCGGATCCGGCCTGCGGCCAGGTCGCGGGCGAAGACCCGGAAGACGCGGACCTCTGCCGTGTCCTGTTGCGGTACCGGTTTGCCGTCTGGACTGGGCAGGGCGCGGGGCAAAGTGGCAGTCACAGCACCGAGTTGAACACGTGCGCGGGGTGGTGCGGATCGTCCCGGGGGCGGAGTCTGGGCTACTCCCCCGGGTGGAGGCGCACCACGGGGTCAGTGGCGTCCGCCAGGTACTGGGGCGGCCTCGTCATCGTCTCAGTGCTGCGCGTGGCCGTCGCCATGTCCGCCGGGGCCGACCGGAGGCCTGTGGCCGTCACCATGACCGCCGTGGTCATGGCCGGTGCCGGGCGCGCCGCCCATCATGCGGAGCATGTCCGTCCCGCCCGTGCGGAAGAACCGGATGAGGAGGGCGGCGGCCAGCACAAGGAAGGCGATGTTGAGCCAGGTGGTGTAGTTCCAGGTGACGCCTTCCATCGGGATGTGGGCGTCGGCCTGGTCGGGGATGAGGCCGAGTCCGCCGAAGGTGAACTCGACGATGTACCCGGCGATGACGGTGGCGAGGTAGAAGGTGCCGAGGAGGAAGAGGGCCGTCTTGGCTCCGTAGTACTTACGGTAGATGTTGAGGATCGGCAAGATCAGCAGGTCGGCGAAGATGAACGCGACGACACCGCCGAAGCTGATTCCGCCCTTCCAGAGCACGACCGCGAGCGGCACGTTGCCGATCGAGCAGACGAACGAGGCGATCGCGACCAGAGGGCCGATGACCGGCCCCCACAACTTGGACGCCAGCGGGTGCCCGTCGAAGAAGAAGGTGCGCCAGAAGGAGTCGGGTACCCAGGCGGCGATGGCGCCTGCGATGAGCAGGCCGATGACGAGATCCCGCAGAATTGCCGCCCATTCCATGACGAAGACGTGGCTCGTCGAGGTGAAGCCTTCCCGGGACAGCAGGCGGCGGGCGAAAGAGCCTTCGCGCCGTACGGACATGTCCATCGCCGCGTGGCCCTCCATCGAGCCGGCCAGCCCGCGTTCGGCCTGCTCGCGTGCTTGGCGCAGGAGTGGGTCGCGTAGGAACAGCCGGAACAGCACCGCAAGGACAACGATCATGACGGGGCCGCCGACGAATTCCGCCGCGGTGAACTGCCAGCCCATCAGCAGGGCCAGGATCACGCCGAGCTCGACGACCAGGTTGGTGGAGGCGATCTCGAAGGCCATGGCTGCGGTGAAGTTCGCGCCCTTGCGGAACAGTGAACGGGCCAGGGCCACGGCCGCGTAGGAACACGAGGACGAGGCCGCGCCGAGGCCGGCGGCAATGGCGAGGGTGCGCGGGCGGCCATCACCCAGCAGGGAGACGACAGTGGACTTGCGCACGACCGCCTAGACCACGGCGGACAAGGCAAAGCCCAGGATGAGGGCCCAGGTGATCTCCCAGGTCATGGACCCGGCGATCGACAGTGCGTGCACTACGGCGTGGATCATCCCTGAAGCCTTCCTTCACGAGGACGACTCCGCAGCGACCGACACGGGCGCCTACGACGTCCGGCGCGCGATCCTGAAGACAGGGAGATCGAGACCCTGGTCGTAGCGGACTGCCCGAACGCGATGCGATCTGGCACGCCGCACCCTTCGTACGAACGTCGCTTCCAGCCCCTTCACCCCTGATCCGCAGCGGCACGGCCGGCAGATTCTCCGGTTTTACGACCTCCGCTTCTGTGATCTGCTGGAGATGTCGTCAGAGCCGCTCGGCTCTCCGCGATGTGCCGCCGACATCGGTACGGCGGCAAGGCCGCCGGGCGGTCGGGGCAGCTCGCGTCCCTGGGAGACACTCCATGCCACACCTCCGCCTGGCCCCACCGGCACCCACACGCCCCGGAGTCCTCCTGCCCCGCCGCGATCTGGCGGCCGCCTGGATTCTGCTGCTGCTCCTGGCCGCTCTGGCATGGGTGCTCACCGTCGGCCAGTCCCGCCACATGGGCATGGAGCCCGGCACCATGGGCCTGGCACTTCCCCTCTTCCTGCTGCTGTGGGTGGTCATGATGGCGGCGATGATGCTGCCGTCGGTGGCACCGGTGGCCATCACCTGGGTACGCGCGATCAATCGCCGCTCGGCCGGCCCTGCCCGCGCACTGCGGATTGCCGAATTCATAGGTGGCTATCTGTTGGCATGGGCCGGGTTCGGGCTGCTCGCGTACGGCGCACTGGCGGCGACCGGACGCCTCGTGGACCGCGATCCGGGGGCAGCGCGCTGGATAGGCGCCGCCGCCTTCCTTCTCGCCGCGCTGCAGCAGTTCGGCCCGCTGAAACGGGTCTGCCTGCGGCACTGCCGCAGCCCGATGTTCCAGCTGCTCCGCTACTCGCGATTCCGACCGTGGGCCAAGGATCTGCGCGTGGGCATGCACCACGGGCTGTACTGCGTCGGATGCTGCTGGGGTCTGATGATCGTCCTGATCCCGCTCGGCTTCATGAACGTAGCGGCGATGGCGGGACTGGCCGCAGTGATCTTTCTGGAGAAGCTCTGGCGGGGAGGACCCTGGCTCGCCTGGGCGGTCGGCGCCGTCTTCCTCGTACTGGCCGTCCTCGCTCCCTTCCAGGACTGGCTGCTGCCCGGCCTGGACACGTCCGGCCCGGCGATGGACCAGATGACCGGCCGGGCAGGATGACCGGCCGGTCCTCGCGTGCACCTACCGTCCGGCGGGCGCCCCCTCCGGCGCTTCGCTGGAGAAGACGAAGTCGGACTGCTCGCCGTACACCGGCTCGAACGACAAGCCGAAAGCACTCGAACTACCGGTCGTGCGACCCACGGCGAACTCCGGCGCGAATCCGAACATCGCGTTCTTCATCGTCGTAGGCCCTCCATCGGGCCCTCTGAGAGGCTCGAACGCAAGGTCGGTCTTCCCGCCGACACTGAGCCGGAGCTGCTCCCCGTCCGACAGGGAGACGCTCGCCCGCTCCACGCCCAGGAACTCGCCGTAGAACTGCGACAGTTCCCCGAACGCCCCGCCTTCACGCCCGGACAGGATGCGCTCCAGTGCGTCGACCTGCTCGTCGCTGGCCCCCTCGTCGACGACGATCCCGACCTTCCAGTTGCCAGAGGTCAGGTTGGAGGGGAAGTGGTTGTAGAAGGCGAAGTCCACCCCGGACAGGTTCACATCGCCCAAGTGCCCGTCAGCCACATGGAAGGCGGCGCAGCCGAGGCATTCCTCGCGTCCTTGCGGGTCATGCGGCATCGCGTCGACGGCGCACCCGCACAGAATCGCGCATGAGCAACCAGCCAGATAGTTGCCCGAGATACTCCACGTCATGACTACTCCTGATCGCTGGACGATGACCGCCGTCCGACCACGCGGACGACGCCGGCATCGAGAGCGGCAGGTGGGGAGCGCGCCAGCCATCGGGCGGGAATGCCGTAGCCATCGGACCCGAGGCAGACCGCGGCAGCGGCGGCATACGGCGCCCCGCTGCCCCGGGCAGGCGTTCTGTGCAGCGCGATGGCAGCGTCCATGACCGACCCGACTCGCCCCTGCGAACTCTGTCCGGTCCGCGGAGCCAGCCCTTCCCTTCAAGGCTAGGCGTCCCTGCCAAGGGTGTACAGATGCCCCCCGTCGTACTCATGGGCAGCCCGGCCCTGAACATGGCCAGGCACGGCAGCGAGGGGGAGAATTGACGTGATGACCCGCGCCGCCGAGAACCCGTGGCGACGTCCGGCGGGCAATGCCGACCAGGTGGTTCCCGCCCGGTGCCGGGCCATGAGGAGGCGATGAGATGTCCGAAGCGACAGCGACCGTTCCGAGATGGCACGCGGCCGGGGACTGGTTCGATACCTGCAAATGCAGTGTTCCCTGCCCCTGCTCGTTCGCCCAGCTGCCCACCTACGGTGACTGCGACGGTGTCCTGGCCTGGCACATACGCGAGGGCACCTACGGCGAGGTACAGCTGGACGGCCTCAACGTGCTGATGCTCGGCTCCTTCGTCGGCAATGTGTGGGCCGAGCACACCGACTCGTACGCGGCGGTCTTCCTCGACGAGCGCGCCGACGACGCGCAGCGCGAGGCCCTTCAGATGATCTTCGGCGGCCAGGCGGGCAGCTGGCCTGCCGAAATGGTGACCATGATGGACGCCGAGATGCGGGGCATGGACTTCGCCCCCATCCGGATCGAGGTCGACGAAGACCTCGGCGGCTGGCGAGCCACGATCCCGGGCCGCGTCGATGCGAGCGCCGTGGCACTCACCGGACCCACGACACCGGAGGGCGCCCGGGTCCAGTCGACCAACCTGCCGGGCTCGGAGACCGGGCCGGGACAGGTCGCGACCTGGGGCCGCTCAACGGCGGACCGTGCCGATGCCTTCGGCTTCCGTTGGAGCCGAGAGGGCCAGTCCAGCAAGCACATCACCTTCGACTGGACAGGCCCGGGCTAGGGGTCCGCATTTCGCGAGAGCCTTGCCCTACGGGACACCGACCCGGCGCCGTACGACCACGCATGGGTCCGCACCGGGAGCGCTCAGGGCGCGTAGGTCTCTCCGCCGAGGGTGAGGATGGCGCTGCCGGCGGTGCTGTCGGCCAGCCAGGCTTCGAAGGCGGGCAGGTCGGACTCGGGGAGGGCGACCTCGATCTCCACGGCGGCCCCGTAGCGAAGGTCCACCACGGTCCGGCCGGTGGAGCGCAGGTCGTTCTGGGTCTTGCCGGCCCGCTGGTGGTCGACGGTGACGGTGGCCAGCCGGTAGCGGTGGCGGGTGACGGTGCCGAGCGCGTCGAGGGCCTCGCCGACGACTCCGCCGTAGGCGCGGATCAGCCCGCCGGCGCCGAGCTTCACTCCGCCGTAGTAGCGGGTGACGACGGCGACGGCGTAGCGGATGTCGCGGCGCGTCAGCATCTGGAGCATCGGCACCCCGGCGGTGCCGCCCGGCTCCCCGTCGTCGCCGGCCTTCTGGATCGAGGCGTCGGCGCCGATGACGTAGGCGAAGCAGTTGTGCGAGGCGGTGGGGTGCTCCTTGCGGATCCGCGCGACGAACTCCTGCGCCTCCCGCTCGGTCGCGGCGGGTGCGAGCGCGCACAGGAACCGCGAGCGGTTGATCTCCGACTCGTGCACGCCCTCACGGGCCACCGTCACGTACTGGTCTGCCTTCACCCGTCCACCCTACGGGGAATCGCACATGCGTCCTTTCTGTTGACCGACCTGGCAGCAGTCGGCAGCTCAGCGGTCGACAGGCATGACGAACAGCAGGAGGCGGCACACGTGTACGGCGATCCGGCGACCATCCGCAAGATCCTCACCGAGCTCGGAGACACCTGGGCCGTGGTGGGCCTGTCCAACAACGAGGACCGGGCCGCCTACCGCGTGGCCCAGGTGCTCCAGCGGTACGGCAAGCGCGTGGTCCCCGTGCACCCCAAGGCCGAGACGGTCCACGGCGAGCCGGGATACCCCTCGCTGGAGGCGATCCCGTTCAAGGTGGACGTGGTGGACGTCTTCGTGAACAGCGCCCTGGCGGGCACGGTGGCCGACGAGGCCGTCGCGAAGGGGGCGGAGGCCGTCTGGTTCCAGCTGAACGTGATCGACCAGGGCGCCTACGACCGCACCCGCGCGGCCGGCCTGGACATGATCATGGACCGCTGCCCGGCGATCGAGATCCCCTCGCTCTGAGGTCCCGCCCCGTCAGTTCCGGACCGGCGGGACGGGGGCCGGCGGGACGGGCGTCGGTGAACCCGGAGCCGGCGTCGGTGAGCCCGGGACCGGCGGGATCGAGACCGCCATCGTCATCTCCATCGGGACGGAGCCTTCGTTCCGGTAGGCGTGCGGGGCGTTCGCCTCGAAGGAGACGGCCCCGCCGACCGGTACGGCGTACCGCTCGTCGTCGACGACGAGCGTCAGCTCCCCCGCCGTGACGTGCAGCATCTCGAAGGTGCCGGACGGATGCGGGTCCGAGGCGGTCCCCTCCCCGGGCTCCAGGTGGTAGGTCCACATCTCCACCGGCCCGCGCCGGTCGTCACCGAGCAGCATGCTCGCGCCGCTGCCTCCCTCGGTGGACCACATCCGCACCCCCTCCCCCGGCAGCACCAGCTGCACCTGCGGGCTGCGGTCGTAGTCGAGCAGGGTGGTGATGCTGACGCCGAGCGCGTCGGCCAGTTTGACCGTGGTGCCGACGCTCGGGTTCGTACGGGCCTGCTCGATCTGGATGATCATGCCGCGGCTCACCCCCGCGCGGGCCGCGAGCGCCTCCAGCGTGAAGCCGCGCTCACCGCGCCAGCGCTTGAGATTCCGGGCGAGCGCCTGGGTCAGCTGTTCGAGGTCCGACACCCCTACCGTCCAATCCGTCCGACTGCCATGCAGGAAGAGTCCAATATTGTGAATGACATAGTCCATTTAACTGGACTATCGTGCGCCGGGTGCGCCGTACCGCACGCTGCACTTCACCATTCACCGCACTGTACTGCGAGGTCCTGCCATGACCGCCCTGTTCGCCCTGGCCACCGCCGTCCTGTGGGGCCTCGCCGACTTCGGCGGCGGGCTGCTGACCCGCCGGATACCGGCCCTCACCGTGGTCGTGGCCTCCCAGCTCGTCGCCGTCGCGGCACTGGGCGCGGTGGTCCTCGCCACCGGCGCCTGGCGGGAGGCCGGACCGCAGCTCTGGTTCGCGGTCGGGGCGGGCGTGGTGGGGCCGGTCGCCATGCTCAGCTTCTACAAGGCGCTCGCCCTCGGCCCCATGGGCGTGGTCTCCCCGCTCGGTTCCCTCGGCGTGGTGGTCCCGGTGGCCGCCGGGCTGATGCTCGGTGAACGGCCCGGCATCGCCCAGTTCGCCGGGATCGCGGTGGCCGTCGCGGGCATCGTCCTCGCGGGCGGTCCCGAGCTGCGCGGGGCGCCCGTGCAGCGGCAGACCGTCCTGCTCACCCTCCTCGCGGCCTTCGGCTTCGGCGCGGTGATGGCGCTGATCGCGCCCGCCTCCTCCACGCTCCCGGGGCTGTTCCTCGCGCTCTTCGTCCAGCGCGTCACCAACGTCGCCGTCGGCGGCGCCGCGCTGTTGGTCCAGACGCGGCGCGGCGTCCCGGCCCTCCCGGCGGGCTCGGGCGGCATGCGGATCCTGTGGGCCCTGCTGCCGGCGCTCACTTTCGTCGGCCTCGCCGACGTCGCCGCGAACGGCACGTACTCCATCGCCGCCCAGCACGGACCGGTCACCGTGGCCGCCGTGCTCTCCTCGCTCTACCCGGTGATCACCGCGCTCGCCGCCTTCACCGTCCTCAAGGAACGCCTGCGCCCCGTCCAGGCCGCGGGCGCCGGCCTGGCCCTGGCGGGCACCGTCCTGCTCGCGGCGGCCTAGTGCTGTGGCCGGCGGCCGGGCAGAGGACCCGCCGGGTGACCGGTCACAGACCCGGCCGGCCGACTGCCGGAGCCCGGCGGACGTGCAGGTGACCTTCCATCGGAAAGGACGGCGGCCAGGCGGCAAGGACCCGGTCGAACCGGAACCCCGCCTTGTCCGCCACCCGGCAGGACGCGAGGTTGTCCACCTGGTGCAGCAGCTCCAGCCTGTCCAGCCGATCCGGGCCGTCGGCCGCGAAGGCTTCGAACGCCCAGGCCACTACCGCCTCGAGGGCCCGGAGGCCACCCCGCGGCCCCGGGCCGGCGCCGCGGTCCAGTAACCGGCCTCTGCCGATCCCGGGCGGTCAGCGATCCGCTTCAGCATCACGTGGGCGTACCGGTGGACCTACGTACGAGCCCTCGCCGGCGCCCGGGTACGAGGCCTCGCGCACAGCGAAACTCAGCCGGTCCCCGTTCTCCCAGCCGAGCCGCTGCTCCTCCAGCCACCGCTCCGCGTCCTCGGTCCTGATGCGTCAGCCAGTGCCGCATCGAGGGATCCCGGTGCACCTCGACCAGCGCTTCGGCATCGCCGGTGCACCACGGCCGCAGCACCAGCCCGGCGGTGGCGGCGGTCGCCGGGGCGCGGAGCTCGGGGATGCTCGTCACTCGCTCTCCGCCAGTGCGGCCAGCGCGCGCAGTTGCTCCGGTGTCACCCCGTCGGGAATCGGTACCGGGGCCGGGGTGCGCAGCGGCGGCTGCCAGCCCGTCTCTGGTTCCCAGCGGCGCACGATCCGGGCCGGCGCTCCCGCCACCACGGCGTGGTCCGGCACCTCGCCCCGTACGACGGCCCCCGCGGCCACGACCACGTTGCGGCCCAGCCGCGCCCCGGGCAGGATCACCGCGCCCGTGCCCAGCCAGCAGCCCGGACCGATCTCCACCGGGGCGCTGCGCGGCCACTGCTTGCCGACGGGCTCGTGCGGATCGTCGTAGCTGTGGTTCGTGGAGGTGATGTACACCCCGGGACCGCAGAAGGTGTCGTTGCCGATCGTGATCCGGGTGTCGGCGATGACGTGGCTGTCGCGGCCGATGACCACCCCGTTGCCCAGGACCAGCACCGGCTCGGCGCCGAGGTCGAGGTCCGGCATCATCCCGGCGGTCAGCGTGACCTGTTCACCGATGATGCAGTGGTCGCCCAGCCTGATCCAGGGCTCGCCGAAGACCGTCCCCTGGGGGAAGGCGAGCCGGGTCCCGTGCCCGATCGCCCCGAAGCGCAGCGGCCCCGGGGTCTGCGCGGTGACCGCGCCGGCCCGCTGCATCCAGCGCCAGCCCGCGTGGACGGCGCGAGCCGCGAGCCGGCGGCGCAGGGCCGTCAAAGATGAGAACGTGTTCTGGTTCTTCGCCACCGGGCCACCGTAGCGCGCCGGGCGCCCCGGGCGCGCCGTGATCTTCACCCCATCTCCGGGGGCGCGGGGCGCGTGCCCTAACGTGCCGGTAGCGCGACACGAGCCGAAGGAAGAAAACACATGACGCAGCAGGCTGCCCGGGCACTCGTGGCGGGTGTCGGCGGGAAGAACCCCGAGATCGACCCCACGGCGTTCACCGCGCCCACCTCGGTCGTCGTCGGCGACGTACGCCTGGGCGCGGGTGCGAGCATCTGGTACTCGGCGGTGCTCCGCGCCGACTGCGGTCCGATCACCCTCGGCGCCGACAGCAACGTGCAGGACAACTGCACCGTGCACGTGGACCCCGGCTTCCCGGTCTCCATCGGCGAGCGCGTCTCGATCGGCCACAACGCCGTGGTGCACGGCTGCACGGTCGAGGACGACTGCCTGATCGGCATGGGTGCGACGGTCCTCAACGGCGCGGTCATCGGCGCCGGCTCGCTGGTGGCGGCGCAGGCGCTCGTCCCGCAGGGCATGGTCGTCCCGCCCGGCTCGCTGGTCGCGGGGGTCCCGGCGAAGGTCCGGCGCGAGCTGACCGACGAGGAGCGCGAGGGCATCAAGGTGAACGCCCTGATGTACACCGAGCTGGCCGAGCAGCACCGCGCCTCGGTGAGCCCCGACCCCGCGTAACGAGCCCCGCTCCGACCCCGACCCCGACCCCGACCGCGCGGGGTCGCGGCGGTCGCGGTCGCGCTCCGGCCAACGCCTCTCAGTCGGCGAGCACGGCCGGAGCGGCCGCGGCCGGCTCCGGCTCCGACTCGGCCGCCGCGGAAGCCTCGGCACGCGCCGCCTCGGCCGCCTTCTTCATCCGGCCGCGCACCATCACCGTCACGCCGATCCCGAACAGCAGCGCCAGCGCGAGCGCCACCCACGAGAAGCCCTTGAGCCACGGCTCGGCGACGATCCCGATCGTGTAGATCACGGCCGTCGTACCGCCCGCCCACAGGATTCCGCCGAGGACGTTCGCGATCAGGAAGCGCCAGTACGGCATGTGCAGCACGCCCGCCAGCGGCCCGGCGAAGATCCGCAGCAGAGCCACGAACCGCCCGAAGAAGACGGCCCACATGCCCCATTTGTCGAAGGAGCGCTCCGCCACGGCCACCTGGTCCGGCCCGAAGTGCTTGGGGAAGCGCCGTCCCAGCCGCTCCAGCAGCGGCTTGCCGCCCTTGCGCCCGATCGCGTAACCGATCGAGTCGCCCACGATCGCCCCGGTGGTCGCGCAGACGCCCAGCACCACGGGGTCGATGTGCCCCTGCTGCGAGGCCAGCAGCGCGGCGCTGACCAGGACGATCTCCCCCGGCAGCGGGATGCCGAGGCTCTCCACTCCGATGACGAGCCCCACCAGGAGGTAGATGCTGACCGCCGGAATCGTCTCCAGCCATTCCTGGATGTGCACCGGTACGTCCTCCCGAGTTCTCCGCCCGGCCCGCCCCCTGTGACAGACCGAACGAGCAGACTATCCGCTCGCCACGACAGCCTTCGCCTTCAGCGGGAGTTCGCGTGAGGAACGGCCCGCGAACACCTCGCGACGGCCCGAGCCCACCACCCACGCGTGCCGCTCCGGATCCCAGGAGGAGAGCGTGCGCGCGTCGATGTCGATGACCACCCGCTGCGCCTCGCCCGGAGCGAGGGTGAGCCGCCGGTAGCCGACCAGCGCCCGCACGGGCTGCTCCAGTTTCAGGTCCGGGGAGGGGCCCACGTACACCTGGGCCACCTCGGTGCCCTTGCGGCGGCCGGTGTTGCGGACGGTGAACTCCACCCGCAGTCCGCCGTGCCGCCCCTTGGCCCCGCCCGCACCACCGGTGCCGCCCGCACCGCCCGTGCCACCGGGCCGGACCGTCAGCTTCTCGTACTCCCAGGTCGTGTACGAGAGCCCGTGCCCGAAGGCGAACAGCGGAGCCACCCGCTGCGCGTCGTACCAGCGGTGGCCGACGTGCACGCCCTCGGAGTACTCCTGCCGGCCACCCAGCCCGGGGTAGCGCATCGCGTCGCCGCCGACCGGGGTCGCGCGTTCGTCGGCCGGGAAGGTCTGGGTGAGCCGGCCGCCGGGGTCCACGTCGCCGAAGAGCACCGCCGCGGTGGCGCCCGCGCCCTCCTGGCCCGGGTAGTACATCTGCAGGACCGCGCCGGTACGGGCGAGCCAGGGCATCGTCGTACTGGAGGAGGTGTTCAGCACCACCGTGGTGCGCGGGTTGGCGGCGGCGACCGCCTCGATCAGCGCGGCCTGGCCGCCCGGGAGTCCCAGCGAGGCCCGGTCAGTGCCCTCGGTGGCGTCCTCGTAGGCGAACAGCACCACGCTGCGCGCCGCCTTGGCGGCCTTCACCGCCTCGGCCAGATCGGCGGCCCGGGTCGCCTTCGTGGTGTGCCGCAGCCGCAGCCGCTGCCCCTTCGGTCCGCCTTCGGCGGTGACGGCGAGCCGGTGCTCGCCCGCCTTGAGCGCCAGGGTGCGGCGGCGCACGATGAGCCCGTCGGGCGCGGCGCCGAGCAGCCCGCCGGCGAAGTACTCGGCCACGCCCTGCCGTACGGGGAACAGTTCCTCCCCGTCGAGGCGGACGCCCGGCCGTTTCCCCGTGTAGTGGACGAGCAGGGTCCACTCGTCGTCGGCGGCCAGCCGGAAGGTGCCCTCATAGGTCCACTTCCGCCCGGCCTCCACCCTGTGGTCGTCGAGCCCGGCTTCGGGCGTCAGGAGCTTCGCCGGGAGCGGGCGCCCGTAGAGGTCCTCGCCGAGGGCGTAGCGCACGGTGGAACCGTTCCCGGCCCGCCGCCGGATCGCGTCGAGGGGGGCGGCGGCCGCGTCCGGGACGACGTGCGCGCTGCCGCCGCCGCTGACGAAGGGGATCTGCCCGGTGGGACCGATGACGGCGATCGAGCGCGCGGCGGGCCCCGTCAGCGGCAGGGTGGCGCGCTCGTTGCGCAGCAGGACCGCGCCCGCCACGGCCACCCGGCGGGCGACCTCGGCCCCGGCCACCGCGTCGCGGGCCGGTCGGGTGGCGGGGTGCTCCGCGAGCAGTCCGAAGCGGTCCATGGTGACCAGGATCCGGCGCACCGCGAGGTTCACGGCGTCCTCGTGGACGGAGCCGCCGCGCACCGCCTCGCGCAGCGGGGCTCCGTAGTGGGTGCCGCCGGGCATCTCCATGTCGAGTCCGGCGCCGATCGAGGCGACGGTGCTGTGCGTGGCGTCCCAGTCGGACATCACCCAGCCGCCGAACCCCCAGTGGCGGCGCAGCAGTTCTTCGAGGAGCGGCTTGCTCTCGCAGGCGTAGACGCCGTTGACCTTGTTGTAGGCGCCCATCACCGCGCCCGCGCCGGCCGCCACCGCGGCCTCGAAGCCGCGCAGCTCCGTCTCGTGGAGGGTCTGTTCGGCGGCGATCACGTCGACGGTGTCGCGGCCCTTCTCCTGGTTGTTGAGCGCGAAGTGCTTGACGGCGGCGATGAGCCCCTCGTCCTGGATGCCCCGGACGACCTCGGCGACGAGGTCGGCGGTCAGCTTCGGATCCTCTGCGAACGTCTCGAAGTTCCGCCCCGCGAAGGGGGTGCGGATGAGGTTGGCCATCGGCGAGAGCAGCACGTCCTGACCGAGCGCGCGCCCCTCGCGCCCGATCACCCGGCCGTATGCGCGGGCCAGTGCCGGGTCGAAGGTGGAAGCGAGCAGCACGGGCGCGGGCAGCGCCGTGGCCGGCTTGGCCACGCGGACGCCGGCGGGCCCGTCGGCGAGCCGCAGCGCGGGGATGCCGAGCCGGGGGATGCCGGGCACGTAGCCGGCCTGGCCGAGCGGGGCCGGGTCGGGGGCGCCGTGCAGCAGG
>NZ_JAGGOW010000006.1 GCF_018614135.1 Streptomyces sp. ISL-66 | reverse complement strand
GCCGGGCGGCGGGTGCGGGCGGGCGGCCCGGGCGGCCGGGACCCGCGGCCCGGGCGGCGGTCCTTCCTGGGCCGGGCGGCTTGCCCTTCCAGCGGCCCGGCGGCGGTCCTTCCAGTGGTCCTTCAGGCCGCCCGAGCAGCGGTCATGGCCACGGCCCATACCCTGGACGTATGAACACGAAGCGCGCGGCAGCCGACAGGGGCCGGGTCACAGGGCTGCCGGAGTGGGACCGCTGCGGGGTCATGGGCGTCGTCAACGTCACCCCCGACTCCTTCTCCGACGGCGGCCGCTGGTTCGACACCACCGCCGCCGTCAAGCGCGGTCTCGACCTCGTCGCCCAGGGCGCCGACCTGGTGGACGTCGGCGGTGAGTCCACCCGCCCCGGCGCCTCCCGCGTCGACGAGGAGGAGGAGCTGCGCCGCGTCGTCCCCGTCGTCCGGGGCCTCGCCTCCGAAGGCGTCGCGGTCTCCGTGGACACCATGCGCGCCTCCGTCGCCGCCCAGGCGGTCGCCGCCGGCGCGATGCTGGTCAACGACGTCAGCGGCGGCCTCGCCGACCCCGGCATGATTCCGGCCGTGGCCGCCGCCGAGGTGCCGTTCGTCGTCATGCACTGGCGCGGCTTCAGCGACGGCATGAACAGCCTCGCCGTCTACGACGACGTCCTCGCCGAGGTCACCGCCGAGCTGCGGACCCGCATCGACGCGGTCGTGTCCGGCGGGATCTCCCCCGAGCGGATCATCGTCGACCCGGGTCTGGGCTTCGCGAAGAACGCCGAGCACGACCTGGCCCTGGTCGCCCACCTCCCCGAGCTCCGCACGCTCGGCTTCCCGCTGCTGGTCGCCGCGTCGAGGAAGCGTTTCCTCGGCCGGGTGCTGGCCGGCGCCGACGGCGCTTCCCCGCCGCCCGCCCGCGAACGCGACGCCGCCACCGCGGCCGTCTCCGCGATAGCCGCCCAGCAGGGCGCCTGGGCCGTGCGGGTCCACGAGGTACGGGCGAGCGCCGACGCGGTTCGGGTGGCCCGCGCCGTGGAAGGGGCATTCCGTGGCACCCGTACCCACGGCGCCCGCGGTACCCACAGCACCCGCAGCACCGAGGAAGGGACAAGGTGAGCCGTACCGACATCGAAGCCGTCGAAGAGGTCAACACGGCCTTCTACGAGGCCATGGAGCAGGGGGACTTCGACGTACTGTCGGCGCTCTGGCTCGAAGACGAGATCTCCTGCGTGCACCCGGGCTGGCCCGTCCTCTCGGGACGCGGCGAGGTACTGCGCTCGTACGCGCTGATCATGTCCCACACCGAGTACATCCAGTTCTTCCTCACCGACACCAAGGTCACCGTCATCGGCGACACCGCCCTGGTGACGTGTACGGAGAACATCCTCAGCGGCGGACCCGCCGAGGACGGCGGTGAACTGGGCCCGCTCGTCGGCCAGCTCGTCGTCGCCACGAATGTGTTCCGACGCACATCCGAGGGCTGGCGGCTCTGGTCGCACCACGGTTCTCCCGTCCTCACGGACTCCGACGAGGACGACGAGGACGACCCCTCCTGACCCCTCCGTCGGGGCCCGGGGTATTTCGCAGGTAAATTCGAAGATGGACGACGCCGACCGCACTCGGCGTAGGCCCATGGATCCGGGGAGTCCCGGACCGGAAAACCTACGAAAAGCAGGAGTGATTCGCGTGGATCGTGTCGCGCTGCGCGGCCTCAAGGCTCGCGGGCACCACGGCGTCTTTCCCCGGGAACGCGAGGAAGGCCAGACCTTCATCGTCGACCTGGTGCTCCACCTCGACACCCGTCCCGCGGCGGCCGGGGACGACCTGGCTAAGACCGTGCACTATGGGGTAGTGGCGGAGGAAGTCGTCGACGTGGTTCAAGGAGAGCCGGTCGACCTGATCGAGACGCTCGCCGAGCGGATCGCCCAGCAGTGCCTCAAGCACGAGGCGGTCGCCCAGGTGGAGGTCGTCGTCCACAAGCCGGACGCACCCATCACCGTCCCCTTCGACGACGTGACCATCACGATCACCCGGAGCCGCGTGTGAACAACGGAATGAACGCCCAGAGCGACCCCACCGTCCAACCCGTCCCGGCGTCCGTCGTCGAGGCCGTGGACGCCGCGGACGTGACGCTGTCGAACCCCAAGTGGGCCGTCGTCGCGATCGGTGCGAACCTGGGCAACCGGCTGGAGACCCTGCAGGGCGCCATCGACGCCCTCGGTGACACCCCGGGTCTGCGGGTCAAGGCCGTCTCCTGCGTCTACGAGACCGAGCCGTGGGGCGTGGAGCCCGGCTCGCAGCCCTCGTACCTCAACGCCGTCGTCTCGGTGAAGACCACCCTGCCGCCCAGCTCCCTCCTGGAGCGCGGCCAGGCCATCGAGGAAGCCTTCGACCGCGTCCGCGAGGAGCGCTGGGGTCCCCGCACCATCGACGTCGACATCGTCGCCTACGCCGACGTGGTGTCCGCCGATCCCGTCCTCACCCTCCCGCACCCGCGCGCCCACCAGCGCGCCTTCGTGCTGGCCCCCTGGCTCGACATCGACCCCGAAGCGCAGATCCCGGGCCACGGGGCCGTCGCCGCGCTGCTGGACGGCGTGGGCCTCGCGGGCGTCACGCCGCGTCGGGACCTGGAACTGCGCCTCCCCGAGTAGTCCGCCCCCGCCGGGCGGGCCCGGTGACCGCGTCCCCCGGAGGCGGCCGAAGACTTAGGATCACCGGGTACGCACACAGAGCGGGGAGCAGGCACGTGAAGCAATTGAGGCCGGCGGTCCTGGCGGGCATTTTCGCGGTCGCCGGGGTGCTGTCCTGGGCGGGCGCCCGGCTGTGGGACTCCTACGGCTCCCTGCCGGGCGTCCCGCTGGCCGCGCCGATCGTGCTCGGCGTCATCGCGGCGGTCCTGCTGGCGACGGCCCTGTCACTGCGCGCCCGGCTGAAGGCCCAGCGCGAGCGGGTGCCGGGCGCCAAGGGCGTCGAGCCGCTGATGGCGGCCCGCGCGGTGGTCTTCGGCCAGGCCAGCGCGCTGGTCGCGGCCCTGGTCGCGGGCGCCTACGGCGGCGTCGGGGTCTTCCTCCTGACCACCGCGCTGGACGTCCCGGCCCGCCGCGACCAGACCTGGTACGCCGGCTCCTCGGTCCTGGCGGGCGCGGCGGTCGTCGCAGCGGCCCTCTTCCTGGAACACGTCCTGAAACTCCCGGACGACGAGGACCCCACGAAGGCCCCCGCCGGGGCTTAGCCGGACGCGTCCCGCGCACGGGGGCCGCCGCTCTGCGCCGGCGGGCCACATCCCCCGTGTCCGCCCGGTCAGCGCGCCATGATGAGGCTCATCGCCTCGTTGCGGGTCGCGGGATCGCGCAGCTGGCCGCGGACGGCCGAGGTGATGGTCTTCGCGCCGGGCTTGCGGACGCCGCGCATGGTCATGCACATGTGCTCGCACTCGATGACCACGATGACCCCGCGCGGATCCAGGATCTCCATGACCGACTCGGCGATCTGGGTGGTGAGGCGCTCCTGCACCTGGGGACGGCGGGCGAACACGTCCACGAGGCGGGCCAGCTTCGACAGGCCGGTGATCTTGCCGTCGGTGGACGGGATGTAGCCGACGTGAGCCACGCCGTGGAACGGCACCAGGTGGTGCTCACAGGTACTCATGACCTCGATGTCCTTCACCAGGACCATCTCGTCGTGGCCGAGGTCAAACGTGGTCGTCAGGACCTCCTCCGGCTTCTGGTAGAGGCCGGCGAATATCTCCTTGTACGCCCGCGCCACTCGCCCCGGGGTCGCCAGCAAGCCCTCTCGGTCAGGGTCCTCGCCGACCGCGATCAGGAGCTCGCGGACGGCCGCCTCGGCGCGCTTCTCGTCGAACTCGCCGATCGTGCCCTCGCCACCGGTCAGGGTCACTGGGTCGGTCATTGCTTCCTCGTTCCTGTGTTCGCTCGCGCGCACATGAAAGTGCCGCGCCCCCCAGGCTAGAACCTGGGGGGCGCGGCATCCATTCCGGGAGGGATCAGGCCTCCGGTCGCTCCTCCGGGGAGGGTTCCGGGGCCTTCTCCACCGAGACGGCCGGCGCTGATGCCACCGAGGACCCGTTCGCCGAGTTCGTCAGCTGGAGCTCCTTGGGAGAGAGCACCGGCGGACGGGTCGACGGGGTGCGGTGCGAGGAGCCGGTCCACGCCGGGCGGGCCGGGCGCTTCACGATCGTCGAGAAGACCTCGGCGATCTGCTCCTTGTTGAGCGTCTCCTTCTCCAGCAGCGCGAGAACGAGGTTGTCGAGCACGTCGCGGTTCTCGACCAGGATTTCCCAGGCCTCGTTGTGCGCCGTCTCGATGAGCTTCTTGACCTCTTCGTCGACCAGCGCGGCGACCTCTTCCGAGTAGTCCCGCGGGTGCGACATCTCGCGGCCCAGGAACGGCTCGGTGTTGTCCCCGCCGAACTTGATCGCGCCGAGGCGCTCGGTCATGCCGTACTGCGTGACCATCGCGCGGGCCGTTGCCGTGGCCTTCTCGATGTCGTTCGCGGCACCGGTGGTCGGGTCGTGGAAGACCAGCTCCTCGGCCGCGCGCCCGCCCAGCATGTACGCCAGCTGGTCGAGCATCTCGTTGCGCGTGGTCGAGTACTTGTCCTCGTCGGGCAGGACCATGGTGTAACCCAGGGCACGGCCGCGGGACAGGATCGTGATCTTGTGGACCGGGTCGGAGTTCGGGGAAGCCGCCGCGACCAGGGCGTGTCCGCCCTCGTGGTACGCGGTGATCTTCTTTTCCCGGTCCGACATGATCCGGGTCCGCTTCTGCGGACCCGCCACGACGCGGTCGATCGCCTCGTCCAGCGCGTGGTTGTCGACCAGCTTCAGGTCCGAGCGGGCCGTGAGCAGCGCGGCCTCGTTCAGGACGTTGGCGAGGTCGGCACCCGTGAAGCCGGGCGTGCGACGGGCGACAGCACCCAGGTCGACGTCCGGAGCGACCGGCTTGCCCTTCTGGTGGACCTTGAGGATCTCCAGACGGCCCTGCATGTCCGGACGGTCGACCGCGATCTGGCGGTCGAAGCGGCCGGGGCGCAGGAGGGCCGGGTCGAGGATGTCCGGACGGTTCGTGGCGGCGATCAGGATGACGCCGCCCTTCACGTCGAAGCCGTCCATCTCGACCAGCAGCTGGTTGAGGGTCTGCTCGCGCTCGTCGTGACCGCCGCCCAGGCCCGCACCGCGGTGCCGGCCGACGGCGTCGATCTCGTCGACGAAGACGATCGCCGGGGCGTTGGCCTTGGCCTGCTCGAACAGGTCACGGACACGCGAGGCACCGACGCCGACGAACATCTCGACGAAGTCGGAACCGGAGATCGAGTAGAAGGGGACACCGGCCTCGCCCGCGACGGCACGCGCGAGCAGGGTCTTTCCGGTGCCGGGCGGGCCGTACAGCAGCACGCCCTTGGGGATCTTGGCGCCGACGGCCTGGAACTTCGCCGGCTCCTGGAGGAACTCCTTGATCTCGTGGAGCTCCTCGACGGCCTCGTCCGCGCCCGCGACGTCCGCGAACGTCGTCTTCGGGGTGTCCTTGGTGATGAGCTTGGCCTTGGACTTCCCGAAGTTCATCACTCGGGAGCCGCCGCCCTGCATCTGATTCATCAGGAACAGGAAGACGACGACGATGAGGACGAACGGCAGCAGCGAGAGCAGCACGCTCAGGAACGGGCTGGTCTTGTCCGGCGTGACGGAGTATCCGTCCGGGATCTGACCGGCTTCGTACTTGGTCTGGAGGTTCTGGGCGAGCTGTACGCCCTGGTCCCCGATGTAGTTGGCCTGGAACTTGGTGCCGTCGTTGTCGCCGAGCTTCTGGTCCTTCTTCAGCTCGATCTTGATCATCTGGCTGTCACCGGTGGTCAGCTTGGCGCTGTCCACCTGGCCACTGTTGATCGCCTTGATGACCTCGCTGGTCTCCACCGACTTGTAGCCGCCGCCGGAGCCGACGACGTTCATCAACACGACCACGGCGAGGACGGCCAGCACGATCCACATGACCGGCCCACGGAAGTATCGCTTCACGTCCATCCATACGGGGCGCTAGGCACCCCGTCCCTCCTGCCCGTAGGTAAATGCTGCTGTGAGTAAAGACTGTTCTTCGGAATGTACCCCTGTATTGTCACCCGCTGCCTCATGGGGCGGCTGACGGACCCGCCTTTCCATGCTCCAACGGCGGGAATCGTTCCAGGGTTCCCCTGCTCGGAGGTTTCGTCCGCTCGGGTTCAGCCGCCGTAGACGTGCGGGGCGAGCGTGCCGACGAAGGGCAGGTTGCGGTACTTCTCCGCGTAGTCGAGGCCGTAGCCCACGACGAACTCGTTCGGGATGTCGAAGCCGACCCACTTCACGTCGATCGCGACCTTCGCGGCGTCGGGCTTGCGCAGCAGCGTGACGACCTCGAGGGAGGCCGGCTCGCGGGAGCCCAGGTTCGACAGCAGCCACGACAGGGTCAGACCCGAGTCGATGATGTCCTCGACGATCAGGACGTGCTTGCCCTTGATGTCGGTGTCCAGGTCCTTGAGGATCCGGACCACGCCCGAGGACTGGGTCCCGGCGCCGTACGAGGACACCGCCATCCAGTCCATGGTGAGCGGGGTGGACAAGGCACGTGCCAGGTCCGCCATCACCATCACCGCGCCCTTGAGGACGCCGACGATGAGCAGGTCCTTGTCCGCGTACTCCGCGTCGATCTTCGCGGCCAGCTCGGCCAGCTTCGCGTCGATCTCTTCCTTGGTGATGAGCACCGACTGGAGGTCGCTGCCCATGTCCTTCTCGTCCACCCGCATCACTTTCGTTGTCGGCCGGGGCTCCGGGGGTGACCCCGGAGGACTCAGCCGTGTTTCAGCACCAATCAGCCCTGCCGGATGACCAGTCTGCCACCCTGCCGCTGGGCCTCGACCCGGCCGGGCAGATTGATGGCGCCCTGACCGCGCCATCCGGTGATGAGCCGGTCGACTTCCTCGATGTGGCGGGCGAAGAGGGAGCCTGCGGGAGAACCGGCCGCGACGACGGCCCGGCGCAGCACCCGGCGGCGGACGGCCGGGGGCAGCGCGTACAGCTTGGCGCACTCGAGCCGGCCGTCCTCGTCGCGTACGCCGTTCTCCGCCTCGGCGGCCCAGGCGTCCAGGGCGTCGGCGTCGTCGCGGGAGAGCTGGGCGGTGCGGGCGAGCGCCTCGACGACTCCCTTGCCGAGCGCCTTCTCCAGGGCGGGCAGTCCCTCGTGGCGCAGCCGGGAGCGGGTGTAGGCGGGGTCGATGTTGTGCGGGTCGTCCCAGACGGCGAGGGACTGGACCATGCAGGCCTTGCGGGCGGTCTGCCGGTCGATCTGGAGGAAGGGGCGCCGGTAGCGGTGGCGGCGGCCGGAGGCGCCGGGGCCTCCGGAGACTTCGGGCATTCCGGAGAGCGAGCGGATGCCGGAGCCGCGGGCGAGGCCCAGCAGGACGGTTTCCGCTTGGTCGTCCCGGGTGTGGCCGAGCAGCACGGCGGCGGCGCCGAGGCGGTCGGCGGCCTCGTCGAGGGCCGCATAGCGGGCGTCGCGGGCGGCGGCTTCGGGTCCGCCGTCGCGGCCGACGCGCACGGCGACGGACTCGACCGGGTCGAGGCACAGCGCGGTCATGCGGCTGACGACCTCGGCGGCGCGCAGGGCCGAGCCTTCCTGGAGCCCGTGGTCCACGGTGATGCCGCCGGCCCGGATGCCGAGCTTGGGCGCTTCGAACGCGAGGGCGGAGGCGAGCGCCATGGAGTCGGCGCCGCCGGAGCAGGCGACGAGGACGAGCGGCGCGCTGTCGGGGAGGGCGGGCCGGTGGGGAGCCCCCGGGGTGCCGAGGGGTCCGGCGGCGCCGGGGGCGCGGCCGGGGCGGCCCACGCGGGGAGCCGGTGCGTGAGCGGGTCGGTCGGTGAGGTCGGTGAGGACGTCGTGGAGTGCGCGGCGGACCGCCAGGCGTATCGCCGCGACCGCAGGATGGGGACCCATGTCCGGTGCCCTTCGGTGGAGTTCGGATGCCTCGGAGGCCTCGGAGGCGCTTCGGAGGCGTTGGGGGAGGGTGGTGCGCTGGGGGTGCTGTCCGGATCTGCCCCCGCGGACGGGGGTTGTCACTCAGAGTGCGATGATGGTGACAGAACCGAGCCGTTCCCCGAGCATCGCACGCGCTTCCACGCCCCACGGTCCCTCGGACGGGTGATGCTGTTTCCCCCAGAGGGACATCTTCACGCCTCTCGGGCCACTTCTCCCGGTTCGCTTCCCTCCGGTCCCGCCCTTCCCGTCACGCGCCCCGCGGCGCGCCCCTCACGCTTCGTCCCGCGCCCCTTCGCTCTGCTCGCGGCCCTTGCGGTGGATCCGGGCCACCCAGTCCGCCGGGCTGGCGATCTCGGCCTTGGTGGGGAGGGTGTTCGGCGAGGTCCACACCCGGTTGAAGCCGTCCATGCCGACCTGGTCGACGACGGCGCGCACGAACCGCTCGCCGTCGCGGTACTGGCGCAGCTTCGCGTCGAGACCGAGCAGCTTGCGCAGGGCCGCGTCGAGGCGGCCCTCGCCCGTGGCCCGGCGCTGCTGGAACTTCTCGCGGATCTCGGCGACCGAGGGCACGACCTCCGGGCCGACCCCGTCCATGACGAAGTCGGCGTGTCCCTCCAGCAGGGACATGACGGCGGTGAGCCGGGCCAGCACCTCGCGCTGCTCGGGGGTCTGGACGAGCTCGACCAGCGAGCGGCCCTCTTCGCCGCGCTCCGCGTCGGGGCGGGCCCCGGCGAAGCTCTGGGCGGCCTCCCGCAGCCGCTCCAGCAAGGTCATCGGGTCCACTTCGGTGGCGCCGAGGAACGTCTGGATCTCGCCCTCGATGTGCTCGCGGAGCCACGGGACGGCCGTGAACTGGGTACGGTGCGTCTCCTCGTGCAGGCAGACCCAGAGCCGGAAGTCGTGCGGGTCCACCTCGAGCTCCCGCTCGACGTGCACGATGTTCGGCGCGACGAGCAGCAGCCGGCCACCGCCGGCGGCGGAGCCCGGCAGGTCGGGGCTCGCGGGCGCGAAGGTCTCGTACTGGCCGAGCACGCGGGAGGCCAGGAAGCTGAGCAGCATGCCCAGCTCGACGCCGGTGATCTTGCCGCCGACCGTGCCGAGGACGGCGGCGCCGGGGGTGCCGGCGCGGCGTTCCTGCAACTTGTCGAGCAGCGGCGCCAGGAGCTCCCGGAAGCCGGCCACGTTGGCCTTGACCCAGCCGGCCCGGTCCACGACGAGGACGGGGGTGTCGTGCGGGGCCGGGCCCTGCGGCACCATCCGGGTGAACTCGCGCACGTGCCGTTCGGAGGTCTTGGCGTGCCTGCGCAGTTCCGCGACGACGGCCCGTGCCTCGTCCCTGCTGATCTCCGGGCCGGGCCGTACCAGCCGGATCGCGGTCGCCACCGCGAGGTTCCAGTCGACCATCTCCGCTCCACCGATGCTCGTCATGCGTCAACCGTACGTGGACCGGCGCGTCGGCGGATCCCCTTGGGCCTGTCGGCCTAGGAAGCGGTGGCCACGGCCGCCGCGAGCTTGTCGAGGCTCTTCTCGGCGGCGCCCGGGTCGGGGGCGTTCGCGGTCAGGAACGCGAAGGCCAGCAGTCGCCCGGAGGGGTCGACGACGGTGCCGGCGAGGGAGTTCACGCCGGTCAGGGTGCCCGTCTTGGCGCGGAGCAGGCCGGCCGCCGGGGAGGTGCCGGAGTTCCGGGTGCGCAGGGTCCCGGTGAATCCGGCGACGGGCAGTCCGGTGAGGACGGGCCGCAGCTCGGGGCGCTGCGGATCGGCGGCCTTGACGAGCAGGGCGGTCAGGAGTCCGGCGCTGACCTTGTCGGCGCGGTTCAGGCCGCTGCCGTCGGCGAACCGGGAGCCGGCGGTGTCGATGCCGAGGGAGGCGAGCTTGGCTCCGACGGCCTTCTCGACCCCCTCGAAGCTCGCGGGCTGCCCGGAGGCGAGGGCGGTCTGGCGGGCCAGGGCTTCGGCGATGTCGTTGTCGCTGTGGGTCAGCATCCGCTCGACGAGCCCGGAGAGCGGGGTCGAGAGCGTGACGGCGAGCGGGGCCGCGCCGGCCGGGGCCTTGGCCTTGGCGGGTTCCGCGCTCACCTTGACCCCGCGTTCGGCGAGGAGGGCGGCGAAGGCGCGGGCGGTGTCCTTGGAGGGGTCGTCGCCGCGCCGGACGGGTCCGGAGAAGGATTCGTCGGTGCGGCCCTCGTCGGCCGTCAGGGCGGTGACCGGGGCGATGTTGTCGTTGGCGCCGATCGGGTGGCGGGCCGGGCCGGTGTAGAGCGTGTCGTCGTAGCCGAGGACGACGGAGTCGGTGCCGGCGGCCTTGAGGGCCTGGGCGGTGTCGGCGGCGAGCGCGACGAGGCTGCCGCCGGATCCGGCGGGGGCCTTCTTCTTGGCGGTGAGCGAGGGGTCGCCGCCGCCGACCAGGACGATCCGCCCGGGGCCGGGGCCGGGCGTCACGGTGGTCGGGATCCGGTGGTCGGGTCCGAGGGCGGCGAGCGCGGCCGCGGCCGTGGCGATCTTTATGGTGGAGGCGGGGGTCATCGCCTCGCGGGCCCCGGACTCGTAGAGGACCTGCCCGGTGGCCGTGTCGATCACCGAGGCGGCCCGGACGGTCCCGAGCGCCGAGTCGGCGAGCAGCGGCCGCAGCGCGGCGCCGATCGATCCGGAATTCCCCGCTCCGGCCTGCTCGCCGGAGCCCGCTCCGGGGGGCCGGACGCCGGCGAGCACGCCGGGGGCGCTGGGAGCGGCCCGCGGAGCCCCGGGGACGCCCGCTTCACCGTGATCTACGCCACCCGTACGGCCCCAAGAGGCGGCCTCGTCCCGCTCGGCCTTACGCTGGCCGGAGTCCCACGGACCCGCGGCGGCAACCGTCACGGCCGACAGGGCGAGGCCGGCCACGGCCGACACCGCGATGAGCTGCCACGTCTTGACCAATGGCACCTCGGACCAGCCCCTTTCGCGATCACACATATGCGTGAGGGACACTTAACCACTGCGTCTTGCCGCGAGCATGGCACCCCACCCGGCAGGGCTGGGCCCGACATGCACGCAGGTGAACCGGACGCAGTCTCGAAGCAATGAAGCTGATCATGGAGGAGCAGGACGTGGAGTTCGACGTCACCATCGAGATCCCCAAGGGTTCGCGGAACAAGTACGAGGTGGACCACGAGACCGGCCGGATCCGCCTGGACCGTCGCCTCTTCACTTCGACCAGCTACCCGGCCGACTACGGCTTCGTCGAGAACACCCTCGGCGAGGACGGCGACCCGCTGGACGCGCTCGTCATCCTCGACGAGCCGACCTTCCCCGGCTGCCTGATCAAGTGCCGCGCGATCGGCATGTTCCGGATGACGGACGAGGCGGGCGGCGACGACAAGCTGCTGTGCGTGCCGGCCTCCGACCCGCGCGTGGAGCACCTCCGGGACATCCACCACGTGTCCGAGTTCGACCGCCTGGAGATCCAGCACTTCTTCGAGGTCTACAAGGACCTGGAGCCGGGCAAGTCCGTCGAGGGCGCGAACTGGGTCGGCCGCACCGAGGCCGAGGCCGAGATCGAGGCCTCGTACAAGCGCCTCCAGGCGCAGGGCGACCACCACTGACCTCCGGGCCGGTGACGGGTGAGCGGGTCCTCCCGCCACCCCTGTGACACCACGCGGGCGGTACCCCTTCGGGTGCCGCCCGTCGTCGTGCCCCGGGGCGGAAAGGTTGCCGGGGGCCGACCGGCTTCGCCGTGGACGCCATGGTTCCGCATACTGATCACGGGCCGGCCGGACACTGCCGGCCGGGGACTGGAGGACGCGTGGCGGAGGGCGAAGCATCCGGGACCGAGGACCGGAAGCCGAAATCGGACGAGGCGCACAGCGCGTTCGCCGTGCCCGACGGGGTCGGGGTGGAGCCCGAGGCCACCGAGGAGGACCAGCCGACGTCGGAGTTCTCCGTCCCCGACGGGCTCGCCTCCGTGGCCGTGGAGCCCGAGGGGTCCGCCTTCGCCACCCCGCACACCTACAGCGCCGCGCAGTCCCCGCCGGCCTACACCGGCCCCGCCTTCCCCGTCTCCCTGACGAAGGACTCCCTCTGGCAGGACCGGATGCGCACCATGCTGCGCATGCCGGTGGACGTCCGGCCGGTCCCGGAGCCCTCGCAGAAGATCGCCGTCGAGTCCGGGCCCGCCGTGGGCCGCGTGCTCGACCTGACGCTGCGCATCGGCGAGCTGCTGCTCGCGGGCGGCGAGGGCGCCGAGGACGTGGAGGCCGCGATGTTCGCGGTGGCCCGCAGCTACGGGCTCGACCGCTGTGAGCCGACCGTCACCTTCACCCTGCTGTCGATCAGCTACCAGCCCTCGCTGGTGGACGACCCGGTCTCGGCGAACCGCACCGTGCGCCGCCGGGGCACCGACTACAACCGGCTCTCGGCCGTCTTCCGCCTCGTCAACGACATCAGCGCGCACGAGCTGGAGATCTCGCTGGAGGACGCGTACCGCCGCCTCGCCGAGATCCGCCGCAACCGGCACCCGTACCCGGGCTGGATGCTCACCGCGGCCGCCGGGCTGCTCGCCGGAGCGGCCTCCACCCTGGTCGGCGGCGGCGTCCTCGTCTTCTTCGCAGCCGCACTCGGAGCGGTGCTCGGGGACCGGCTGGCCTGGATCTGCGCGGGGCGCGGGCTGCCGGAGTTCTACCAGTTCGTGGTCGCGGCGATGCCGCCGGCCGCGATGGGCGTGGCCCTCAAGCTCGTCGAGCCCGACGTGCGCTCCTCCGCCGTGATCACCGGCGGGCTGTTCGCGCTGCTGCCGGGAAGAGCCCTGGTGGCGGCCGTCCAGGACGGCCTGACCGGCTACTACATCACCGCCTCCGCCCGGCTGCTGGAGGTCATGTACTTCTTCATCGGCATCATCATGGGCGTCCTGGTGGTGCTCTACATCGGCCTCCAGTTCGGCTCCTCGCCCCGACCGGAGGAAGCACTCCAGATCACCCAGCGGCCGGCGCTCCAGATCGCCGCCTCGATCGTTCTGGTGTTCACGTTCGCGATCCTGCTCCAGCAGGAACGTTCCACCGTGTGGATCGTGGCGCTGAACGGCGGGGTCGCCTGGACGGTCTACGGAGCCCTGCACTACGCGGGAGAGGTCCCCGCGGTGCCGTCCACCGCCATCGCGGCCGGGCTGGTCGGCCTCTTCGGACAGCTCCTGTCCCGCCACCGCGTCTCCTCGGCCCTGCCCTTCGTCACGGCGGCCATCGGCCCGCTGCTGCCGGGCTCGGCCACGTACTACGGGCTGCTGCTGATCGCCGAGAACCGGCTGAACGAGGGGCTGGCCTCGCTGACGAACGCCGTCGCCGTCGCGCTCGCCATCGCGATCGGCGTCAACCTCGGCTCGGAGACGTCCCGCCTCTTCATGCGGATCCCCGGCGCCGCGAGCGCGGCCAAGCGCCGCGCGGCGAAGCGCACGAGGGGCTTCTAGGCCCGAGGGCCGTCCTAGCGCTTCGCGTGGCGGCCGCTGCGCTGGCCGGGGGCCTGCGGGTCATCGCCGGTGGCGGACCGCCCGCCGGCCTCCCGGGCCGCCTTCTTGTTCTTGCGGGACTTCAGCACCTCGAAGATCACCGGGATGACGGAGATCAGGACGATGCCGATGAAGATCGGCTCGATGTTCTTCTTGATCATCTCGAACTGCCCGAGCTGGTAGCCCAGGACCGTGACGCCCGCGCCCCACATGACGCCGCCGATGACGTTGAACATCAGGAAGGTGCGGTACTTCATCGCCGTCGCGCCCGCGACCATCGGCGCGAAGGTGCGGATGATCGGCACGAAGCGCGCGAGCACGATGGCCTTGGGGCCGTGCTTCTCCATGAAATCGTGCGCCGCGTCGAGGTTCTCGCGCTTGAAGAGCCTGGAATTCGGCCGGTTGAAGATCTTCGGGCCGAAGACCTTGCCGATCATGTAACCCACCTGGTCACCCAGGATCGCGGCGGCCACGATCAGGGTGCACACCAGCCACAGGGGCTGGCTGATGCTGCCGCTCGCGACGAACAGGCCCGCCGTGAACAGCAGGGAGTCTCCGGGCAGGAACGCGAAGAGACCCGATTCCGCGAAGACGATGACCAGGATGCCGATCAGGCCGAACTGCCCGATCAGATACTCCGGGGACAGCCACTGAGGGCCGAGCGCAAGGGTATTCACGAGTTCCGGGGTCTCCTGGATCGGGGGGTTCGGCGGTGCGGCGTGTCATGGCGGTGGTCTCAATTATGAACGCACGCGGCCCCCACCCGGTTCCAGGTCCCGCGGGGGGCCGCGTGCGTGCGCGCACGTCCTACGCCATGCGGACCGCGTTCGCCGTGATCGCGTCGCGCACGAACACCGCCAGGCCCGGCCGGACGGCCTCGTAGTAGGCCGCGAACCGCTCGTCCGCGACGTACATCTCGCCGAGGCGGACATGGATCTCGTAGGTGCAGGAGTAGTAGCTCGCGTCGATCCAGCCGCGGTGCTCCTCGGCGAGGTCCATGGCCTCCTCGGACTCCGGGTCCGCGCCCGCGTCCAGCAGGGCGGCGAGCCGCCGGTTGATGTCCTCGGCCCGGGCCGTGATCCGCTGCCAGTCGGCCTTCGTGTACGAGGCCGTCAGGCGGGCCGACTCCTTGTACGCGTCCGTGCCGCCCCAGCGGCGCCGCGCCTCCTCGGCGTGCTCGTCGGGGTCGAAGTCCCCGAAGACCTCGAACCGTTCCTCGGGCGTGAGGTTGATGCCCATCTTGTGCGCCTCCATGGCGTGCTCAACGGCCTTGGCCATCCGCTGGAGCCGGTCGATCCGGCCGGACAGGAGGGCGTGCTGCCGGCGCAGGTGCTCCCCCGGGTCCGATTCCGGGTCGTCCAGCAGGACCGCGACCTCTTCGAGCGGGAAGCCGAGCTCCCGGTAGAACAGGATCCGCTGCAGCCGGTCGAGGTCGGCGTCGTCGTACCGCCGGTGTCCCGCAGGGCTGCGGCCGCTCGGGGAGAGCAGCCCGATCTCGTCGTAGTGGTGCAGGGTGCGCACCGTGACTCCGGCGAATCCGGCGACCTGGCCCACGGAGTGGCTCATCTCTTTCCGCTCCTCTTCCTTGGGTACGCACTCCACCCTGAGCCCTCACGCCGCGTGAGGTGCAAGTGCGGGGTCAGGAAGACGCGGCGAGGACCCCCTCGAAGGGGTTGCCCGGGTCGTCCGCGAAGGAGTACGCCCCGGCCTCGATCCGGTCGATGAGCCCCCGGGTCCAGTCCGCTTCCGCGTCCGCCGAGGAGACCCAGCGGCGCATGATCTCGCCGATGTGGCCCAGCGGCTCGGGTCCGCCCTCGGGGACGTAGTGGTCGGTGACGGCCGAGCGCCAGGCGGCGAGGCGGCCCAGGCGTTCGCGCAGCAGCGCGAGGGCGTCCGCGCGGGGGAGGTCGACCATGAAGCCGAGGGCGGAGGTGAGGACGTCGGGCTTCTGGTCGTAGGAGGACAGGGCCTCGCGGAGCAGCTTGAAGTACTCCGCGCGGCCCGCCTCCGTCAGCTCGTACTCGGTCCGCGGCGGGCCGCCCGCGGCGGACGGGCCGACCTCGTGGGCCAGCAGTACGCCCTGCTTCGCCATCTGCTTCAGCGCGTGGTAGATCGACCCGGGCTGGGTGTTCGACCACTCGTGCGCGCCCCAGAACTCGAGGTCGGCGCGGACCTGGTACCCGTGGGCCCGCCCGTGCTGGCGGACGGCGCCGAGGACGAGGAGGCGGATCGCTGACATGCGGCCAGGCTACTGACCCGTCCGCGGGACGGAACGGACCCCCGGGGGCTGCCGACCGCCGGTCAGGGCACTAGCCCATCGCGCGGGTGCCGTCGAGGGATTCACGGATGATGTCCGCGTGGCCCGCGTGGCGGGCGAACTCCTCCACCAGGTGAAGGAGCATCCAGCGCAGCGAGACCTTGCCGTCCTTCGGGAACCAGGGCGCCTCGGGGAGCGGGAACGTCTCGTCGAGGCTGGAGGCGGCCTCGATGAACTCCGCCGTCTCCCGGGCGACCCCGTCCCAGAAGGCCAGGACGCCGGGGATGGTCTCGCCCTCGCCCAGCCGGAAGCCCTCGGCCCGGCTGTCTCCGGTGCGCAGGCGCTCGTTGGGCCGCTGCTGAGCCATCCGCAGCCAGGCCAGCTCGACCTCGGCCACGTGCTTCGCCAGGCCGGAGAGCGAGAGCTCACTGACGCTGGGGCGGCTCGCGGCCTGCTCCTCGCTCAGTCCCTCAAGCGTCTCGCGGACCGCCGTGCGCTGGGCCTCGACGAAGGCGAGGAGCGTGCCGCGCTCGTCGCCGGGGACCTCCGTGGAAAGCTGAGCCATGACCTGACCACCTTCTGTTTCGGGTTATCCGCGTCTGCGTCTGCATGCGTCTGGTGAAGCTGCGGAGCCTGCTGAAGCTGCTGCACCTGCTGACAAGAACCACGTTACGAAAGCTTGCGGTCAACTTCTGTCCGCAATCACTGGCCTTCTTGGCGCGTCGGCGGGAGTTCCGTCCGCGGCTTCGGGAGCAGGGCCTTCGACAGGTCCTGACCGCCCTTCTCGTCCAAGCCGTACATCGCTTCGTAGATGTTGCGGACGGCCGGCCCCGAGGCTCCGGAGCCGGTGCCGCCCTGGGAGATCGTCATCACGATCGCGTAGTCCTCGGTGTAGGAGGCGAACCACGAGGTGGTCTGCTTGCCCTGGACCTCGGCCGTACCGGTCTTCGCGTGCATCGGGATCTGCTTCTGCGGCCAGCCGCCGAAGCGCCAGGCCGCGCTGCCGGTGGTGGCCACGTCGGCCAGGGCGCCGTCGATGTTGTCGCGCAGCTTCGCGTCCATCGGGAGCCTGCCCTGCTCCTTCGGCGCGATCTCCTTCACCGTGGCGCCGTCGGCGCTGACCACGGCCTTGCCGATGCTGGGCTGGTGGAGCGTGCCCCCGTTGGCGATGGCGGCGTAGACGGACGCCATCTGGATCGGGGTGACGAGGGTGTCGCCCTGGCCGATGGAGTAGTTGATCGCGTCGCCCTCGCGGAGCTGGTTGCCCTGGCGGCAGTTCTCGTAGGCGATCTTCTCGGCGTAGGAGCCGTCCTTCTTGCCGTCGCGGCACCAGGCGGCCTTGTTCGCCTCGAAGAAGTCCTTCTTCCACTGGCGGTCGGGGACCCGGCCGGGGACCTCGTTGGGGAGGTCGATGCCGGTGCGCTTGCCGAGGCCGAATTGGTGCGCGGTCTTGAAGAACCAGTCGCCGGGCTGCGCCTTGGGCTTGATGCCGCCGTCCTTCTTCCACTCCTTGTCGGCGATGGCGTAGTAGACGGTGTCGCACGACACCTCCAGGGCCTTGCCGATGGTGATGTCGCCGTAGCCCTGGGACTCGAAGTTGGTGAAGACCTGACTGCCGACGGAGTACGAGCTCGGGCAGCCGTAGCGGTTGTTGAAGGGGTAGCCGGCGTTGACCGCGGCCGTCGAGGAGACCACCTTGAAGATCGAGCCGGGGGCGGCCTGGCCCTGGATGGCGCGGTTGAGCAGCGGGTAGTTCGATTTCTTGTCGGTGAGGGAGGCGTAGTCCTTCGCGGAGATGCCGCCGACCCAGGCGTTCGGGTCGTAGGTCGGGTTGGACGCCATCGCGACGACCCGGCCGGTCTTGGCCTCCATGACCACGACGGCGCCGGAGTCGGCCTCGTAGTTGCGGCGCGTGTTCTTGTCGTAGCCCTTGCGGGCTTCGATCATCGCGTTGTTCAGCTCGCGCTCGGCCACCGCCTGCACGCGCGAGTCGATCGAGGTCACGATGTTCGCGCCGGGCAGCGCCTTGTCGCTCACGCCCTCGCCGATGACCCGGCCGAGGTTGTCGACCTCGTAGCGGGTGATGCCCGCCTTGCCGCGCAGCTCCTTGTCGTAGGTGCGCTCCAGGCCGCTGCGGCCCACCTGGTCGGAGCGCAGGTACGGGGAGTCGGAGTCCTTCGCCTTGGAGATCTCCGCGTCGGTCACCGGGGACAGGTAGCCGAGCACCTGGGAGGTGTTGGCGCCGTCGGGGCCGGCGTAGCGGCGCAGGGCGGTCGGTTCGGCGGTGATGCCGGGGAAGCGCTCGGCGTGCTCCCGTATCTCCAGGACCTGCTCGGTGGTCGCCTCGTCGGTGATGGGGATCGGCTGGTACGGGGAGCCGTTCCAGCAGGGCTTGGGGGTCTTGGCGTCGCACAGCCGGACGCCGTTGATGACGTCCTCGGGCGGCAGGCCCAGCACCCCGGCGAGGTGGGTCAGCACCTCTTTGCCGCGGTCCTTCATCTTGGAGAGCTCGGTGCGGCTGGCGGAGACCACCATGCGGGTCTCGTTGTCGGCGAGCGGGATCCCTCGGGAGTCGAGGATCGCACCGCGCACGGCGGGCTGGACCACCTGCTGGGTGTGGTTGTTCTTCGCCTCGTCCGTGTACTCCTGGCCGTTGCGTATCTGCAGGTACCAGAGGCGGCCACCGAGGGTGAGCAGCAGCGAGAACACCACGATCTGGATCATGACGAGCCGGTTCTGGACCCTGGGTGTGCGCCCGGTCTCCGGTATGTTGCTCAACTCGGCTCTCCCCCGGACGTCCCTGGCCTGACCCGCCCGAGTCTAGTGCGGTGACCGGATCGCCTTCCCGGCCACGGCGCTAAAACGGGAAGTGCGTCCGGCCGTGCTGCACCGAGATCCATTTCTGGGTGGTGAAGGCCTCGACCGTGGCGTCGCCGTTCAGCCGTCCCAGGCCCGAGGCCTTCTCGCCGCCGAACGCCGCCAGCGGCTCGTCGCCGATGGTGGAGTCGTTGACGTGGATCATCCCGGTCTCGATGCGCTGCGCGAAGCGGACCCCGCGCTCGACGTCGCGCGTGTGGACGGCGCCGCTGAGTCCGTAGGGGGTCGAGTTGGTCAGCCGGACCGCCTCGTCCTCGCCGTCGAAGACGACGAGGAGCGCGACGGGGCCGAAGATCTCCTGGGCGAGCAGCGGCGAGTCCTCGGGGAGTCCTGCCAGCACGGTCGGCTCGACCAGGTTGCCGCGCGTAGAACCCCGTACGAGGGCCCGTGCCCCGGCGTCCACGGCCCGGTCGACGAGCGCGGTGAGGGCGTCGGCCTGGGAGGCGTTGATCAGGGGGCCGATCTGGGTGTCGGCGTCGTGCGGGTCGCCCGTCTTCAGGGCGCGCACGCGGGCGGTGAACTTCTCGGTGAACTCCTCGGCGACGGAGGCGTCGACCAGGATCCGGTTGGCGGCCATGCAGACCTGGCCCTGGTAGACGAAGCGGCTGAAGACGGCCGCGTCCACCGCGTAGTCGAGGTCGGCGTCGTCGAGGACGACCAGCGCGCTGTTGCCGCTGAGCTCCAGGACGGTCCGCTTGAAGTGGCGGGCGGCGACCGCGCCGACGTGGCGGCCGACCCGGTCGGAGCCGGCGAAGGAGATGACCTTGGGGACGGGGTGGGTCAGGATCGCGTCGCCTATCTCGGCGATGTCGGTGACCAGGACGTTGAGCAGGCCGGCCGGGAGACCGGCGTCCTCGAAGACCTTGGCGATGAGCCCGCCGCCGACCACGGGCGCGTTCTGGTTCGGCTTGATGACGACGGCGTTGCCGAGCGCCAGGGCCGGGGCGACCGACTTCATGGTGACGAGGAAGGGGAAGTTGAAGGGGCTGATGACGGCGACGACCCCGACGGGCAGTCGCTGGACCCGGTTCTCCTTGCCCTGGACCGGCGAGGCCACGATGCGGCCCTCGGGCCGCACGGCCAGCTGCATGGCCTCGCGGACGAACTCCAGCGCGAGGCGGACCTCGTACTCGGCCTTGGGACGGGTCCCGCCGAGCTCGTCGATCATCGCCTCGACGATCTCCTTCTCGCGCTCCTCGGTGATCCGAAGGACGCGTTCCAAAACGGCGCGTCTGGCGTACGGGCTGGTGGCGGCCCATTCCTTCTGGGCGCGCTCGGCGGCGCGGTAGGCCAGGTCGACCTGCTCGACCGTCGCCACGGTGATGGCCGCCAACTTCTCCCCGTTGTACGGGTTGACGTCGATGATGTCCCAGGAACCGGTACCGGCCAGCCATTCGCCGTCGATGTACTGGTGAGCCACGTCGTCGAATATGGACATGCCATCCCTTACTGCGAGCGCGCGTCCTTGCGCTGCACCGGATCCCGATCGATCGTTAAGGCCGTTCGGTCACGCACTGATCGGACGTCATACTACGTGCGAATCAAGACAGTTGAAGAAGACCGCGGAGGAGATCGCGGGTCTGGCCGGGGTCCGGGCAGTCCGCCTGGAGGCGGAGCATCGCCCGCTCGTACTGCCTCACTTCCTCCTCCTTGTCCAGGTAGAGGGCACTGGTGAGCTGTTCCAGATAGACGACGTCCTGGAGCTCGGAATCGGGGAATCGCAGCAGCGTGAACGCGCCGCTCTCACCGGAGTGGCCGCCGAAGGAGAACGGCATCACCTGCAGCTGCACGTTCGGCCGCTGCGAGATCTCGATGAGGTGCTCCAGCTGACCGCGCATCACCTCGCGGTCGCCGTAAGGGCGGCGCAGCGCGGCCTCGTCGAGGACGGCGTGGAAGACCGGGGAGTTCTCGGAGACCAGGACCTTTTGGCGCTCCAGGCGCAGCGCGACGCGGCGGTCGATCTCGGCGCGGCCGGCGCCGGGCATGCCGCGGCTGACGACCGCCTGGGCGTAGGCCTCGGTCTGCAACAGGCCGTGCACGAACTGGACTTCGTAGATGCGGATGAGGGAGGCGGCGCCTTCCAGACCGACGTACGTCTGGAACCAGCCCGGCAGTACGTCTCCGTAGCTGTGCCACCAGCCGGCCACGTTGGCCTCGCGGACCAGGCCCAGGAGCGACTCCCGCTCCGCGCCGTCCGTGACTCCGTAGAGCGTGAGGAGGTCCTCGACGTCTCTGGCCTTGAAGCTCACCCTTCCCAACTCCAAGCGGCTGATCTTCGATTCGGATGCGCGGATCGAGTAGCCGGCCGCCTCCCGGGTGATGCCGCGGGATTCCCGGAGTCGCCTGAGCTGTGAGCCCAGGAGAATGCGGCGCACCACAGAACCACTGGCTTCTGCGGTCACTAGTCCTGCCCTCCCCATGCGTTGGATGGCTCGCGTCGCAGGGGCCCCCGTGCCCCTCAGGGCCCGCAGTCTGCCACCAAAACGCATCGGTCCGTACTCGTTCTGTAACGGAATCCCCCCTGCCGCAAAAGAAGTCCGCACGTATGCGTAGGAAGAAATGAGCAAGAACCGTCACGGGAGCGGACAGGTCCGGCGCGTGCACGTGCATCTGCCCTTGCATCCGGCTTCGGCATTCGGAACCATGGTCCCGCGCACCTGCGTGCCCCGCAGTTCTTTCGAATCCCGGGAGTGCCTCGCATGGGGACGAATGGATCGACCATGCTCGAGCCGTTACGGCAGGGACTTCCCCCGGTCGACCCCACGGCTGTCTCCGGGTCCGCCTCGTGCGCACTGCCCGCCCGGTTCGACGCGGTACGCGGAGCACGCACCTTCACGCGTTCCACGCTCGCCCAGTGGGGCCTCGACGAGCGCTTCGACGACGTCGCGCTGGTGGTCTCCGAGCTCGTCACCAACGCGCTGCGGCACGCCCTTCCGGACGATTCCCGCCCTGGCGGCGGGGGCGGCGAGGCCGAGCTGCCCCCGGTACGGCTGCACCTGATGCGGTGGAGCACCCGGCTGGTGTGCGCGGTGCGGGACCCCAGCGAGGACCGGCCCAGCGGCAGCTTCGCGCCGGCCGAGACGGAGCAGAACTGCGACCTGGAATCGGGGCGCGGGCTGTTCCTCGTCGACTCCTACAGCGACAGCTGGGGCTGGCATCCGCTCGCGGGGCGGCTCACCGGCAAGGTGGTCTGGGCGCTGTTCTCGCTCCAGGACTGAGCGGGGCGCGCCTGCGCCACATCCCTCACATATACGACAACCGGCCGGGATTGATCATTGCGATCAGTCCCGGCCAGTGCACGTGCATGGCTTGTTTCCCGGTGCTGGGAAGTAGTTTTCAGCTGATCAGGTGATCGAACTCGCCGTCCTTGACACCCAGCAGCAACGCTTCTATCTCGGCCGGCGTGTAGACGAGTGCCGGTCCGTCCGGAAACCGCGAGTTGCGCATGGCGACGTCGCCGCCCGGCAGCTTCGCGAACTCCACACAGGAACCTTGTGAGTTGCTGTGTCTGCTCTTCTGCCAGGTCACACCGTCAAGCTCTGCAGCTGCCATCCCGTTGTACGCGTGGTCCACAGGAAGCCCCCGGATAGTGCAGATGTCAACTGCACGGGATCATAGCTCTGTTCATGAACAGCTGCACGGGCAGATGCACGTGCACGAGGCGCGGGGCCTTGCGGCGCCTAGTTCCCAGGCCCGCCGCGCAAGGCCTCGGAGACCTCGTCGAGCGAGTCCAGCAACTGCTGCGCCGCCCCGCGCAGCACGCTCGGCGCCGGGGCGTCCCAGGCCGCCAGTACCGCGCGGACCGCGTCCCACCGGGGCACCTTGCGCTCGCGGACCGCCTTCGCGCCCGCCTCCGTCGCCGTGCGCAGCGCCTGCGCCAGGGCGGCGGCGGCCGGGTCCGGGGGCTCGGCCCGGTCCGGGAGGTGCGCCTCCAGCAGCATCGCGTGACGGCCCATCGCCGCCAGCGCGTTGCCCGCGTCGTCGGCCGCCGCCCGCGAGATCCCGCGGTGGCGCACCGGCTCCCCCGCGGCCCGGTCCACCGCCTCCTGCCAGGCCATCCGGGCATCACGGACCTCCAGCAGGGCCGCCCGCACGTCCCCGCGCCGGGCCCCGGCCGGGTCGGCGTACTGCCCGAGCACGGCTGCCGCGTACCGGCCGCCGGCCGCCAGCCAGTCGGCCAGCCGGGTCCGCAGCCGGGGGGTTTCCCAGGCCGGGTAGACGGCGTAGGCGGCCATCGCGAAGAGGCCGCCGAGGAGCGTGAGGGCGACCCGGTCGGGCACCGTCTGGTCCCAGCGCACGCCTCCCATGCCGAGCAGGAAGACGACGTACGCGGAGACGAAGACCATCGCGACGGCGTACCCGGTGCGCATCAGCGTGTACATCAGCCCCGCGCTGATGACGGCGAGCAGCCCCGAAAGGTACATCCCCGGATGCGCGAGCTGGACCACCGCGGTGGCCACGAGCACCCCGACCAGGGTGCCGCCGAAGCGGGCGACGGCCCGGGTGTAGGTCTGGGTGAAGTCGGGCCGCATGAGCATCACCGAGGCCATCGGGGCCCAGTAGGCGTGGCCGAGCGGCAGCGCGTGGCCGATGAGGTAGCCGGAGCACGCCACGGCGCTGACGCGCACGGCGTGCCGCAGGATCGGGGACCCGGGGCGCAGCTCGGCCCGTACGGACGCCAGCACCATCGGCGCGAGCTGCCACAGCGTGGGCCGCAGCATCGCCTCCTGCGGCTCGGCGGTGCGCCCGGAGCCGGGCTCGGCGGTTTCCAGTACGTCGTCCAGCAGGGCGGCGAGCCGGTGGGCGGCCCGCAGCGGGGCCCCCCGGAACAGATCGGCGGTGTCGGGCGCCTTGAGGACCGCGAGGGCCGGCGCGGGCAGCCGTACGGGGTCCCCGTGCCGGATCGCGTGCGCGGCGGCGTCCAGCACCGACCCGGCCGCGGCGAGCAGCTCCCGCACCCGGTCCCGCGCCGGGCCCTCCCCCGGCGCCCCGACCGCCGGGTCGGCCAGCGAGGCCAACACCGGCCGGATCCTCCCCCAGACTTCGTCCGGGGGGACCCCCGGGCGAGCCCCCGCGCCCCGTGCAGCTCGGCGGGACGGCGGCGGGCCTGGCGGACCGTCACGGTCGCCGCGTCCCGCGCCCGCATCAGCGGCTGCGGGTCGAAGGAGGCGACCGGGTCGTGGCGCAGCCGGCGCGCGTAGTCGGCCTCGGCGGCGAGCGCGTCGGCCAGGGCGTCGCGCTGGGCGCCCCAGCGGCGGACGGGAAAGAGGACGATCAGCAGGGCTTGGACCACGCCGCCGGCGGCGATCAGTGCGGCGTGCCCGGCGGCCTGGGGCACGGAGGTCGGCAGGGTGACGGTGACCAGCATGATCGCGACGTTGCGGGAGGCGATCATGCCGGCGGTGGGCCCGGCGGCCCACATCAGACCCGCCGCGAAGCACCAGGCGGCGAGCAGCAGCATGAAGGCCAGGACGTGCGAGGACCCGACGAGGTAGCCGACGAAGGTGGAGACGGCCAGGGTCAGCCCGGCGGAGAGGGCGAGGACGGGACGCGGCCGCCAGCTCTTCTGGAAGGTGGCGATGGCGGCCATGTACGCGCCGAAGGCGGAGCTCGCGGCCGCGCCGGGCCCGAGGAGGGCGAGGCTCACGCCGACGACGAGCGCGAGGCCGACGGCGGCGCGCCCTCCGCACCGGTACCCGTAGGCCACAGCCCGCACCGGTACCCGTGCCCGGCGCCCGCCCCGCACCCACCCCCGCAGACCTACACCCCGTACCCGCCCCGCCCCGCCTGGGCTAGCTGCGCAAGGGCCGCCGGCTGCCGTCCGCCATGTGCGCGCGGTCGGCGGCCGCCGTGCCGTCCTCCCAGCCCGCGAGGTCGGTGGCCCCGCGCAGCCGGGTCGTGGTGGTCCGGGGGAACATCTCGTCGGCCCGCGAGGTGACGGCCACGTCCCGGGCGACCAGGGCGGGCAGGTTGTCGGGCGCCTCGGCCGCCGTGTGACCGGCCGTCTCGGCGAGCCGCTGGCCGAGCCGGCTCGCGTAGGCGAGCAGGAAGGACTGTCTGAAGGTCTTGGTGCGCTTGCGCCCGCCCGCCCGCTGACCGGCCTCGGCGCGGGTCATGGCGGCCGTGCCCTGCACGAGCAGCGAGGTGTAGAGCAGCTCCACCGCCTCCAGGTCGCTCGCGAAGCCGACGACGGTGGAGAACTCGTAGGCGCTGTTCCACACGGACCGGCAGCGGTTCGCGCTCGCCACGGCGTCCAGCAGCACCGCCTTGGCCTCCTCGTACGGGGCCTCTACGCCGATCCGGCACGCGCCGGGGATCTGCTTGACGCCCGTCTTCACCGCGAGCAGGGCCTCGTCCACGGTGTGCCGGGCCATCAGCTCCTGGGCCTTGGCGCTGAGCGCCTCCGCCTCCTCCGGGAAGGTGGTCGCCTCTGCCTTCGCGAGGAGCGCCCGGATCCGGCCGAGCATGCGGGGTTCGATGTGGGCGTGTTCGAGCACGTCGGTGGCGTCCCCCGGCAGGGGGCCGACCGGCTCGATGGACGGCAGCCGGATCAGCAGCCGGAAGACCTCCAGGACGGCCCCGGCCAGAGTGAACCGGTCGGTCCGCTCCCGCTCCGCGAGCCGCTCGCCGTAGCGGGTGTCGTCCCCCCACCACGCCTCGGCGTCGGTCCAGCGCTCGGGCAGCCGCGCGTAGCGCCGCGCCTCGGCGACGACCAGGTCCTCGGCGATCCGCACGTGCACCTGCTCCAGGTCCCGCCGCACGAGCCGCAGCACGTCCCCGGGCCGCCAGCCCCGCTCCCACGCCTGGCGCACGTACGCCTCCCCGCGCACGAGCAGCGCCTGCCCGACCCCGGCCCACCGATCACCCTGAGCGACGAGCATCGACGCCCCGGCATCCAGCCCGGCGTCGTCCTGGGTGTACAGCGCGGCCTCACAGGCCCGCTCGACTATGTCTCTCACGCCTTCAGCTTGGCACGCCCACCGAGGCGCCCCATGCCGCCTCAAACACAAGCCCACCGCCGCGCCCCATGCCGCCTCAAACAGAAGCCCACCCCACCCCCCGCCGGCACTCGAAGAAAGGCCACCCCAGACCCGCGCCAAGCCTCGAGGCACAGGCCCACCACTCCAGCCCCGCCGGCGTTTGAGGCGCAGGCCCGGCCGGAGCCCGGAGCACGGGAGCATCCCGCCTCCCCGACGCCGGGGGTCCGGGGCGCAGCCCCGAAGGGTCCGGGCGGAGTCCGGGGAACGGGCGAAGGGCGGGTAGGGGACAGCCCCCGCAGGGCACGGCAGAGCCACCCGCCGCAGGTCCCACCACTGTCAGACCCCGGTGGGACACTCGCACCCATGACCGAGCACACCCCCCGGTGGGCCCTCGCCGAGGACGCCGACGGCCGCTGGCACGCCGCGCCCCTCGACGCCCCCGCGAGCGGCCCAACGGGCGGAGCCACGGGCAGCACACCGGGCGGAGCCACGGGCGGAGCCACCGGCGGAGCCAAGGCCCCCCGCCCCACGGCCACCGGCACCGTCACCGCCACCGACCCCGCCGACGCCATCCGCGCCGCCCCCGCCGGCACCCGCTGGGTCTGGCGTTCCACCGCCGCCGTCTACCCCCGCCTGCTCGCCGCCGGCGCCCGCGTGGACCGGTGCCACGACATCGAGGACGCCGAGCTGCTCCTCCTCGCCCACGAGGGCCGCCTCGGCGAACCCCGCTCGGCGGCCGCCGCCTTCGCCCGCCTGACGAACGCCCCCGTACCGCCCGACCCCCCGCAGCGCGCGGCGGAGCCCGGCACGCAGAACTCCCTCTTCGACCCCCAGCCCGCGCCCGTCCCCCTCGACGCGCTCATCGCCATCCACGCCGACCAGGCGAAGCGGGCCGACGCCACCGCCCACCCCGCCCGCATGCGGCTGCTCATCGCCTCGGAGTCGGCCGCCTTCCTCGTAGCCGCCGAGATGAACCGCGCGGGCCTGCCCTGGCGGGCCGACGTCCACCGGGCACTGCTCACCGAGCTCCTCGGCGAGAGGTACGCGGGCGGCGGCCAGCCCCGGCGGCTCGCCGAGCTCGCCGACACCGTCTCCGCGGCCTTCGGCCGGCGCGTCCGGCCCGAACTGCCCGCCGACGTCATCAAGGCCTTCGCGGAGGCCGGTTTCAAGCTGAAGTCCACCCGTCGTTGGGAGATCCAGGAGCTCGACCACCCGGCCGTGGCGCCGCTCCTCGAATTCAAGAAGCTGTACCGGATCTACACCGCCCACGGCTGGGCCTGGCTCAAGGACTGGGTCCACGACGGCCGTTTCCGCCCGGAGTTCATCCCCGGCGGCACGTTCACCGGCCGCTGGGTCACCAACGGCGGCGGCGCCCTGCAGATCCCCAAGGTGATCCGCCGGGCCGTGGTCGCCGACCCGGGCTGGCGGCTCGTCGTGGCCGACGCCGACCAGATGGAGCCCCGGGTGCTCGCCGCGATCTCCCGGGACCCCGCCTTCATGGAGGTGGCCGGCCGCCCCGAGGACCTGTACGCCTCCATCTCCCGCCAGGGCTTCTCCGGCGACCGCGAGAAGGCCAAACTCGCCGTGCTCGGCGCGGTGTACGGGCAGACCTCCGGGGACGGCCTGAAGAACCTGGCCGCGCTCCGCCGCCGGTTCCCCCGGGCCGTGGCGTACGTGGACGACGCCGCGAAGGCGGGCGAGGAGGGCCGGCTCGTACGGACCTGGCTGGGCCGGACCTGCCCGCCGCCGGCCGGGGCCGCTGACGCCGAGGAGGCCCCCGACGGCTGGGTTCCGAGCTACGCCTCGACCGACGCGCGGGCGCGGGGCCGCTTCACCCGCAACTTCGTGGTGCAGGGCAGCGCCGCGGACTGGGCGCTGCTGCTGCTCGCGGCCCTGCGTCAGTCGATCGCGGCGGCCGGGATGCGGGCCGAGCTCGTCTTCTTCCAACACGACGAGGTCATCGTCCACTGCCCGCTGGAGGAGGCGGATGCGGTGGTCGCGGCGATCCGCGCGGCGGGCGACCTGGCGGGCCGGATCACCTTCGGGGAGACACCGGTCCGCTTCCCGTTCTCGACGGCGGTGGTCGAGTGCTACGCGGACGCGAAGTAGCCCGGACCACCGCCGGAACCGGAACCGGAACCGATGCCGGAACCGGAACCGAGCCCGGGCCCGGCCCCAGTCCCCCAGCTCAGTAACCGAACTCGGTCCACTTCGGGCTCGTCGCGATCTCCTTCAGCCGCTCCATCGTGAGCGCCGGGTCCGGCCGGGTCGGCGCCCCCTTCAGCGTCTTGGTGTTGTACGCCGACACGATCACCCGGGTGCCGTTCTTCCGGAGCACCTCCACGCTCCACCAGTCCGCGCCGGCCGACTCGCCGCGCCGCTGGTGGGTCACGATCTTCGTCCCGTCCGGCAGCGTCTGCGCACCCACGAACAGCTCGTTCCACATCCCCGGGCGGTTCTTGCTGTCGGGCTGGATCTGGAGGGAGGCCAGGGACTGGCCCTTGCCGTCGTCGAGCACGAGGTAGCCGAGCTCCGCGTCGAAGTCCTCCTTGCTGACGACCGGGATCCCGTACCCGCTCAGCAGCTGCTCCATCGCGTCGGCCGCCTTCGGCCCCGGCGTCCTGGGTGTCACCGGCTCCGCGGGCGCGGCCGGCAGGTCCGTCAGGGCGGGCAGCCACAGCGGGGAGGTCGTGAAGGTCTTCAGCTGCGCGAGCGTCAGCGGAGGCGTGCTCCGGGTGGTGGGCTTGCCCTTCTCGGCGGGCGCGTTGAACTCCTGCGCATCGACCAGGTACCCCTGCGGGGTGACCATCGTGGCGCGCCAGTTCTTCGTGTCCTCCCGGCGGTCGGGGTATTCGTAGCCCTGGAAGAGCTTGAGCGTCGACCCGTCCGAGAGCTTCTCCGAGGTGCAACTGTCGTAATCGAGGAAGGTCCTGGACGGGCACTGCACCATCTGGGCGGCCGTCTCGCCGTTCGGGTCCACGCGCGAGAGGCCGACGCCGATGAAGCTCTTGCCCTTGCCGTCGTCGAAGACCCCGCTCACCATCGGTCCGGTCAGCTCGGCCGTGCCCCGGGCCGTGGTCTCGGTGACCGTGCCGCCCGGCAGCAGCTGCTTGAGTACGCCGACCAGCTGATCGGCGGTGACGGCCCCGCTGCCGACCCGGTTCTTCGCCGCCTCGTCGCGGCCCTCGCCCGACTTCGGATTCCCCGGCGCCGACGGGGCCGACGCGGTGGGCGAGTTCGGCGTCGGGGCGGTGGCCACGTTCGAGGGGCCGCCGGAACCGTCCGAGCCGAACAGGCCGCCCGTGTAGGCGCCGGCCGTGCCGATCACCGCCAGGGCGAGCGCCGATCCGCCGACCACCGCGGCCCGGCGGCGGGCCACCAGCCGCCGTCCGCGCCGTTCGCCGGCGCCGACGAGGTCGCGGCCGTCCGCCGTGAAACCGTCCCCCACACGCCGGAGGGCTTCGCCGAGCTCGTCTTCAAAGGGCATGCGGAATCAAGCCTTCCGTGAAGAGGTGTCATGGAGTGAGGAATCTGGGACTGCGGGGACTACGGAGACTGCCGGGACTACGGCTGGGACTCCGGGCGGGGCGGCCGGGTCGAGCGGGCAAAAGCCGCCCCGACGACGCCGTGACCCAACGGCTCAGTGACTCAGCGACTCAGCGGGGCGCGAATTCCGCGAGCGAGCCACCCAGCCGCTCCCGCAGCCGGACCAGTGCCCGCGAGGAGCGGGTCCGAACGGCCGCCGAGCTGACGTTCATCGCGTCGGCGGTCTCCTCGACGCTGCGGTCCTCCCAGTACCGCAGCACCAGTACCGCCCGGTCCTTCGGCGCCAGCGCGCCCAGCGCTTGCAGCAGGGTCAGCCGCAGTGCCGGATCACCGGCGCCGACCGCCACCGGTGCGCCCGATTCGGGGAACTCCCCGACCGGGCGCTCCCCCGAGGACCGGCGGCGCTGGTGCGTCAGGAAGGCACGCACCAGCACGGTTTGGGCGTAAGCGGCGGGATTGTCTATGCGGCTGATCCGGCCCCAGAGCAAGTACATCCGCCCCAGGGTCTCCTGGACGAGATCTTCCGCGAGATGGGTGTCCCCGCTCGTCAGCAGGCAGGCGGACCGGTACAAGTGACCCGATCTGCCCTCCGCGAAGTCGCGGAACCCGTCCCTGGAACCCTGCCGCATCCGCTCCCCCTCGCGCCCGCCTCACTCCAACGACGCGATGGCGGCACCGGAATGTTTCAACCTTCTTCAGACGACCTAGACGTCCGCGTCCGCGTCCACGTCCACGTCCACGTCCGCGTCCGCGTCCGCGCCTGCTCCCGCTCCCGAACCCGCTTCGGCGAGGTCGTGGAAGTAGACGTGGAACTCCTCCCGGACGAAACCCTCCGCCTCGTACAGGCCCTGCGCGACGCGGTTGTCGTACGCCGTCTCCAGTTGTACGCCCGCCACCCCGGCCTCCCGCGCCCGGCGCAGCACCTCGCGCAGCAGCGCGCGGCCCGCGCCCGTACGGCGCCCGGGCGGGGTCACGTACAGGTCCCCGAGCAGCCACGACGCCTGCATGGAGAGCGAGGAGTACATCGGGTAGACCTGCGTGAAGCCGACCGCGCCCGCGCCCGGGACCTCGGCGAGCAGGATGAACGAGTCGCCTCCGCGCAGCCGTTCCGCCAGGAAGGCGCGCGGCCGGTCCGGGTCCGTGACCTCCACCTCGTAGAACTCCAGGTAGCCGCGGAACAGCTCGGCGGCGACGTCCAGATCCGCCTCGCCCGCCTGCCGCAGGACCACCTTCGCCCCGTCCGGGCCGCCCTCCGGCGCCCGTACCCCGCCCCGCGTCGTCCGACCGTCCATGTTCGGCTCTCTCCCTCGTCCACTCCCGCGCGCCGAACCCATTGTGCGATGCGCGGAGCGCAGGTCAGGCCGCGCGGTAGGCCCGTAGGAACGCGGCGACTCCGCCCGTCACCAGGCGGTCCACTTGGGGCCGCGGGATCGGGAGGACCCCGTAGTGGGAGAGCTGGAGGATGGGCTGCGAGGTCAGGGCCATGAAGTGCGTGCTCACCAGCGCCGCGTCACCGTGCAGGTCGAGCAGCCCGGCGGCGGCCAGGCCCGCCATCGCGTCGGCGAGGGCGCGGCCCGCCGGGCCCGGTCCGGCGTTCGTCCAGGCCTCCAGGACCTCCGGCGGCACGTGGTCGGCCTCGGCGTGGATGTGACGGACGAGCGCGAAGTGGTCCGGATAGTCGGCCATGAGCCCGATGAACGCGTGGGCCAGGGCGACCAGGTCGCGCTCCACGTCGTCGGGGCGAGGCGGGCGTGCGGGGTTCAGGATGGCGTCCATCATGGCGATCTGCGCGTCGCGCACGCGCGTGGACGTCCAGGTGACGACGGTCGCGAAGAGCATCGCCTTGCCGCCCGGGAAGTGGTTGTAGAGCGTGCGGGTCGAGACGCCGGCCGCGGCGGCGAGCGCGTCGACCGAGGCGCGGGCGTAGCCCTCGCGGCCGAAGACCGTGCAGGACGCGCTCGCGATGGCGATCTGCTTCTCCAGCTTCCTGGGGCTGCCGGTACTGCCGGTACTGCCGGTACGGCTATTGCCGCCGCTCCTGCTGCTGCCCGCACTCACTTCAACCTCCACACAAGAAGTACAACGGCCAAGAAGTACAACGGCCGTTGCATTTTTTACAACGCCCGTTGTAGTTTACCGGAGGAGCAGCCGCACCGAGCGGTCGCCCACCACCGAGGGGGACACCACCACCATGCCCGCACCCGACTCCACCGCCACCACCACGACCACCACGACCGCCGCGGCCCCGGCCACCGCCACGGCCCTCGCCGCTCACGAGAACGCGCCGCTGCGCGTGGCCGTCATCGTCGGCAGCGTCCGCGAGGGCCGCCAGGGCCCCGCCGTCACCGAGTGGTTCCTCCGCGCCGCGCAGACCCACGGCGGCCTGGACATGGACGTCATCGACCTCGCCGGCATCGACCTGCCGCTGGCCATGCCCGGCTGGGGCGGCGCGCCGAGCGCGCGGGCCGCCGCCGCGCTGGCGGACGTGACCCCGCGCCTCGCGGCCGCCGACGCCTTCGTCGTCGTCACCCCCGAGTACAACCACAGCTTCCCGGCCGCCCTGAAGAACCTCATCGACTGGCACCACGCGCAGTGGCACGCCAAGCCGGTCGGCTTCGTCTCCTACGGCGGACTCGGCGGCGGCCTGCGCGCCGTCGAGCAGCTCCGGCTGATCTTCGCCGAGCTGCACGCCATGACCGTGCGCGACTCCGTCAGCCTGCACGGCCCCTGGTCGGGCCTCGGCGAGGACGGCGCCCCGCGCGACACCGCCGTGGCCGAAGGCGCGGTCAAGGGCATGATCGGCCAACTGACCTGGTGGGGACGGGTCCTGCGCGCCGCCCGCACGACCCGCCCGTACCAAGGCTGAGGGCCACGAAGATGCGTACGCCGCAGGCCCCCTCCGGAGCGGACCCGACCCGGAAGCCGAACCCGGACCCGCACCCGCACCCGCACCCGCACCCGCACCCGACCCGGAAGCCCACCCTCGCTCCCCCCAATCCCCCCACGCCACCCACTCTCCGCCAACTCCACCGCACCGCAACGGTGGTGATCGTCGGCTCGGTCATGTCGGTCCTCGACATGACGATCGTCAACGTCGCCCTGCACCGCCTCTCCGAGGCCTTCCACTCCTCCCTCGAGACGATCCAGTGGGCCGCCAGCGCCTACTCGCTCGCGCTCGCCGCCGTCATCCCGACCGCCGCATGGGCGATGGGCCGGATCGGGGCCAAGCGCACCTACCTCACCGCGCTCACCCTCTTCACCCTCGGCTCGCTGCTCGCCGCCTGCGCCTGGGACGCAGGCAGCCTGATCGCGTTCCGTGCCGTACAGGGCCTCGGCGGAGGGCTGTTGATGCCCGTCGGCATGGCGATGGTGATGCGTGCCGCGGATCCGGCCCGGCTCGGGCGGGTGATGGCGCTGCTCGGCCTGCCCATCGTCGTCGGCCCGGTGCTCGGACCGGTGCTGGGCGGCTGGCTGATCGACGCCGCGTCCTGGCAGTGGATCTTCCTGGTCAACCTGCCCGTCGGCGCGGCCGCACTACTCCTCGCCGCAAAGCTCCTGCACCCCGACGGGCCGCACGACGGCGCCGCGACCACCCCCGGACCGCACGTCCCCGGGCCGGACGTCTCCAGGGCAGACGCCCCCAGGCTGGACGTCCCCAGGCCGGGCACCCCCAGGCCGGACATCCCCGGGCCGGACGTCCCCCGACCGGGCACCCCCAGGCCGGACATCCCCAGGCCGGACGTCCCCCGACCGGGCACCCCCAGGCCGGACATCCCCAGGCTGGACGTCCCCGGCCTGCTGATGCTCTCGCCCGGCCTCGCCCTCCTCCTCTTCGGACTGGCCCGGGGCGGGGAACACGGCTCCTTCGCCTCCCCCGACGCCCTCCTGCCGACCCTCGCCGGCCTCGTACTCATCGCCGCCTTCGCCAGGCGCGCGCTGACGACCCGTGAGCCACTGCTCGACCTGCGGCTGCTGCGCGAACGCCCCTTCGGCGTCGGGATCGGCACGCTCGCACTGTTCACCTGCGGTTACTTCGGCTCGATGCTGCTCGCGCCGATGTACTGGCAGCAGGCGCGCGGCCTGAGCGCGACGGCGGCGGGCCTGCTGGGCGCGCCCGTCGGCCTCGCCGTCGGCCTCACCATGCAGATCGCCTCGCGCCGCATCGACAAGGTCCCGCCGCGCCGGCTGATCCGGACCGGCATCGCACTGGGCGCGCTCGGCATGGCCCTGACCGCGCTCCAGGTCGGTTCGCCCGACGTCGCCGCCTGGAGGGTCGTCGGCGCGTCGGTCGTGATGGGCGTCGGCACGGGCATGGTCCTGCTCCCCACGATGACGACCGCGAGCCGAGGTCTCCCGAAGCAGCGCATGACCGCGGCGAGCACCATCCTGAGCATCAACTCCCAGATCTGGGCCTCGATCGGCACGGCCCTGATCTCGGTCACCCTGGGCGCGACGGGCCTCACCCCCACGGGCTTCCGCACCACGTACGCCCTGGCCGCCACCCTCCTGGCCCTCTCCCTCCTCCCGGCCACCTTCCTCCCCCACCGCAGCCCCTCCCGAGCGCCGCGATAAAGCTCACGCACGAGCACGAGCACGCGACCGGCATCCGAGAGGCCAGGACCACGGGAAGTCAGCTCAACAGGCGGGGCGGGCCGTAGTCCTTCTCGATCTGACGGCATGCGCCGCCGATGCGGATGCCGCTGTCGTGGAGTGTGGGGCGACGGACGTCCTCGCGGACGGTGTGAGCCCGCAGACAAGGGCTGACAGCCCCTCCGCTCATGCACCGCGCACGCACGAGATCAGCATCCGGATGCGACGGTAACGGGTGGTCAGCATACCAATCTGCTGATCACTCTTCGTAGTGGACTGCCTCGCGAGACAGAACCCCTAGCCGATGACGGGAGTTCCGATCTGCAGACACACTCCGCCAGAAGGGGAAACCGACGGGCAAGCTGTTTACAGCCCGGATCATTGCCGCTCTCGCCACCACGGCCACACTGGCCGTCTTACCTCCCGCCGAGGCACACGCCGGTGCAATCGGCTCTACGCCCGTCGCCGGCTTCGACTACCAAGTCGGCGGTGTCACCATGACGGTTCCGACGGGCTGCATGTTCACCCACATCATCCGCGGCGACGGCAAGAAGATCACCTATCAGAACGCCGGCGTCGACTGCGGCTTCGTCGGCGCGCTCAACGCCGGCTTCTGCAACTGGCGCATCGACTTCACCTACGCGGACACCGACAACAAGACCTACCGCACCTCTCGTGGCAAGACGCACACCGAGTGCGAGATCCACCCCATGCGCGACAACGCGCCCCAGACGCTGCCCCGCTACGGCAGGGCGTGCGCGCATCTCAACATCAACGGCACGCGCCGGGTCAGCCAGTGCCACCACATCACGAAGTGAGCCGCACATGACCACCCAGCCCACCCGCGAAGACCCCACATGGGAAACCAAACGCCGCCGCGCCGGCATCATCGCCTTCCTCGCCGGCGCCGTCGCGTCCTTCGCCTTCTTCGCCTTCTTCCCCGGGCTCCCCCACGTCATCGACTGGGGTGCAATCCTCGTCTCCCTCGCCGTCGGCGGACTCGCCCGCTGGGCCTGGCAGTCCCACATGACGAGAAAGCACACCGGCGGCGGGCAGACCCTCTGATCGTCCGGGGAATCGCGATCGCACCGCCGCGATTCTGTTGCGGCTGTACCGTCGTCGACGACCCTGCGTTCTGTACCTGAACACGCTGCGGGATCTACTGATCCGGATAGCCCACGCTGAACTCGTACGTCTCGCCGCACGGGTGATGTTCTCGATCGTCCGGAACGAGATGGCCTCGTAGGGCCGGCCCCAGCACTCCCCACCGGCCTTTGGCCGATGACCCGCGTCCCGTCACTCACGCAGGAGCCCCTCCGGCATCAGCCCGAAGGAACCCCTGCGTGAGCGGAAATAGCAAAACCCCCAGGTCACGGCGAGTGAGTCCTGGGGGTTCTACAGAGCCGCCTTCGGGATTCGAACCCGAGACCTACGCATTACGAGGCCCCACAAGATCATCCTGCCCAGTGCCGGGCCGTGCCACCAAATCCTGTTTCCCCAGGCCAGGAAGGTACGGCCCGGCCCCCGCGTGCCACCCAATCCACCCTGTGCCACCCCGTCCGCTCACGCACCGCTCACGCAAGCAGGGCTTCCTCAGATCTGACCGAGGTCGACCTGCACCGGGAAGGGAGCCGACACCTTGACGACACCGGTGAATACGTCCCCGTCCCGGTAGGCCCTGGTCGCATGGTCGAGAACATGGGTGTACACGAGGGGGACGCCGGTCGCGGCCTGCTCCACCCGCCAATAGAAGGCAATGCCGGACTTGGCGTACTGGTCCGTCTTCACGATCCGATCGGTGGTCTCCGAGCCCGGTGAGACAACCTCGACAACCAGCAGCACGTGCTCCGGACGGGTGGGTGTGATGTCGATCGTGTCCGCGCGATACACGACGACATCGGGACGTCGATTGGTGAGCGGGACGTCCTGAAGCCGGACGTCGAAGTCGGTATCGGCGTTCCAGTCCGGCCCCGCGGCGGCGTCCAGAACGTTCGCCAGGATCCGAGCCAGTCGGTTGTGGCGCTTGGACGCACTGGGACTCACAACGACCATCCCGTCCACGATCTCGATTCCCGCACACTGCTCCTCGGACCAGGAGTCGTACTGCTCCGCCGTGATCTGTTCGTGCATCCACGCAGGGGCTGCCATCTCGGCAGTCATGACGCACCTCCTGGACACCATGCGGGCGGGCCGGATCCCGCTGGGTTCAGCGTACTGTCCCTGCGCGTCCGGCACGCTGGACCTGCCGGGGCCCGACTTCGCCGGCGCCCTACCGGTACCACGCGCGTCAGCCGAGGTCCGAGAGGAGTTCGGGCAGCAGTCGTTCCTCCATGACCGCCTGTCCCGACTCCCTCAAGGCGGAAGCGAGGACGGGGTCCCAGGGGCTGGAGGCGGGCGGTCCGGTCAGCGGAGTGGACTCGCCTCCCGCCAGGGCGCTGCGGTAGTCGACGGCGCTCATACGCCAGGGCCGGGCACCGTGGCGCTCCACGGCGGCGGCGGTGATCCGCAGGCCGGTCCAGTCGAAGTCGGCGCGCCAGTGCAGGCGGGCGCCGGACCGGGCGGCGTCGGCGAGGAGCTTGTGACAGGCGGCGGAGGGCATTCCTTCGGTGCAGACCAGGGCCCCCGCGCGATCTCCGAGCTCGGCCGCAGCCACACGCAGCACGGCCGGGTTCTCGCAGACGTGGATCTCGCGGGCGGCAGGGACTACGTCGGCGGCTGTCAGCTGGTGGAGGGTGAGGCGGAAGGGGATGCCGAAGCTGGTGGCATCGCGCAGCCAGTCGCACACCACGTCGTCGCCGCGGGCACCGATGTTGAGGACGAGGACCTGACTGGCGAGGTCGTCGGCGACGGCTCCGGCGCTCTCCCACAGGGTGCGGCGTCCGGCCCGGTCACGGGGAACATGGCCCGGTCCGGCTCCGCCTGCCGAGGCGCGCTGGGCGACGGCGCGCAGGACGAGCTGTTCGAGGGGGCCGCCCGGCAGCAGGGCCTTGGTGTCTCCGGTGGCCCACTCCGCGAGGACGGGCAGCGGGAGCAGGCCCCGGTCGGCGTCACCGCATACCCCGGGGAGTTTCTCCAGGACGCGGGCTGCTGCCTGAAGCAGGCCGCCGTCGCCGCGCCGCAGGAGGCGGGTGAGGGTGCCGTCGACGGCGATCTGTTCCAGCCAGGCCGGGTACCAGTCCAGGGCGGCGAGGGGTGAGGCGTGGGCGGCTTCGAGGGCCTGCGCGCGGGCGGACGCCTCGTCGGCGCGCTCGGCCGGCCGGTCGCGCAGGGGTCCGTGCAGCCCGCCCAGGGTCTTGAGCAGGCCGGTTTCGTAGCGTCCGTGAAGGTAGGCGTCGAGGTCGGCGAGGGGGACGGTGAGGCGCTTGGCGGTTTCGGGTCGATAACGGCCGGTGACGCCGATGACGGTGCGGCGTTCGGCTTCGGTGGGGGCGGTGAGGCCGATGTCGCCGTCGAGGACGCCGCCGGTGCGCTCCAGGCGGCGGCGGGCAGCGGCGAGAAGTCGCTGCCAGCCCTCTTCCTGGAGTTCGGTGTATGACGGCGGGGACGGCTGGTCAGTCGACAAGCTGGGCCTCCTGTTCCCGCCGGTCCTGTCGGCGTACGGAGCGGATGCCCGGTGAGCCGAGCATGCTGCCCAGGGTGCCGGTGTCGTCGGCGTGCAGGCGCTCGCCGTCCCACAGGAGCAGCAGGGCGGAGACGGTGTGGTCGACGGCGGAGTGCGCGAGGTCGTAGTGGGCGGCGGCACGCACCGCGCTGTGCACCGCCCACAGGTCGTATCCGGTCATGAACAGGTCGAGGTCGAACTGGGCGGCCAGATACATGAGTTCCCCGCGCCCGGTGTCGTCGACGCCGGCGAATGCCTCGTCGAGGGCGAGCAGACGCGGGGCGTCAGGGTGCGCGGAGTTGAGCATGGCGTGGGCGGCGGCGAACAGCGGCAGGTGCAGGGAGACGGACTGTTCGCCGCCGGAGAGGCGGCTGTGCCGGGCCCGGGTGAGGCGTTCCTCGTCACCGCCGGGACGTACCAGCTGGAAGGCGAACTGGCGCCAGCGCCGGTAGTCCAGGACCTCGCCGAGCAGCTGCCGGTAGGGGGTCTCGCGCTGCCGGGCGCGGGCGTTCTTGATCTGCGCGGCGAAATGGGTGCGCATGCGGGCCAGCTTCTCGGGGCCGAGGCGGGCGGCGTCGGCGTCCAGGAGGGCGCAGACGGCACGCTGTTCGTCGTCGAGCCCGTCGGCGAGCAGCCAGCTGACACCGACCGTGGTGCCCGAGGACATGCGGCGCTCGCGCATGTCGGTGTTCATGCGGCGGATCAGGTCGCGGGCGTCGACGGTGCGGTCGTGGATCTGCTGCGCGAGGCGAGTGAGCAGGGCGTCCTCAAGAATGCGCTGCTCGGAGTCGGAGAGAAGTTCGGCCTGGTCACGGCGGTGGGAGGCGATCTTCTCGGCGAAGGAGGCGATGGGCAGCGGGCCCTGTTCGTCAGCGACGGTGACGGTGATGACGCCGCTGGAGCTGTCCCAGGCGGGCTGGTAGTCCTGCCCGGCGGCGGCGAGATGGGCGTGCAGGTCCTCCAGGGCCGTGGTGAGGCGGGTGACCGACTGCTTGACGCTGGACTCGGTGGGCGCGAGTTCACGGGTGGCGTTCAGGATCGCCTCGTGGACGGTCACGGCCGCCGGCGGCAGACACTCGCCCGTCCAGTCGGCCTCCTGAGCGGGCCAGGCCAGGCCGGGCGGGCAGCGCAGGAGGTCGAGGAGCTCGCGGGCCGCGTACGGGGCCAGGCCGCGGGCGGTGTCCTTCTCCTCGGTCACGGCCACCCGCAGGGCTTCGGCGGCGGCGGTGCGGCGGGCCTCGGCGGCGGCCAGACAGCCGATCGCCTCATCCTTGGCGGCGCGGGCGGCGTCCGTCTCCCGCCCGGCGGTCTCCAGGTCGTTCTCGGTCTCCTCGACGCGGGCCATGACCTGCTGCGCCTCGGCGCCGACGGCCTCGCGCAGCGCCTGGAGCCCGGCGGCCTCCTCGGCGTGGCGGCGGCGGGCGGCGCGTTCGGCCTCGGCGGCGGCCTCCTCGTCCTCGGCGGCGGCCGTGAGCCGGTCCACGGCGGCGGTGGCGGTCTCGGTCTGCCTGGTGTGCTCTCGACGCCGGGTGGCCAGTTCGCCCGCCTCCCGTTCGAAGGCGCGAGTGGCGGACTCGGTGTCGTCGGCGTCCTGGACGGTGACGCCATGCTCGGACTCGGCGCGATGCAGGGCACGTAGGGCGACCGCGCAGGCGGCCTGCGTCTCGTCATAGACGGACTGGGCGGCATCGGCGGCTGCGCGGGTGGCGCGCAGGGCTGCGACGGCGCGGTCCAGGGCGCGCAGGTGCGGGGCGAGGGCGGCGGCGCGGGGCAGGGCGGCGCGGGCAGTGTCGTACTCCTGTCGGCTCTCCTCGCAACGGGACCCGGCCTGCTCCAACTCATCTAGTTGGAAAGCCAGTTCAGCCAGGCGTGCGTCGCAGGCGGCGATGCGTGCGGCGCGGCGGCGCATCCGGGCGGTGGCTCCGACGTACTCGGCGTGCGGTTTGCTGTGGGAGCCGATGAGGATTCCGGCGGCGTAGCGGCCGTCCGTGCAGACGGTGGTGGCCGCGCCCGCCGTCTCGGCGACGGCGACCGACCTGAGTACGGCGGTGATCCGGGCGGCCGGGATGACCGTACCGGTCTCGGGGCGCAGCAGGTCGGCAAGGCTGGGTCCGTCGACGGGGGTGGTGGCGCGCAAGTATCCGTCGCCGTCACCCGTGGGGGGCTCATCGGCGGTGACGAGCGCGTCGAGCAGGCCGGAGGCCTCCAGGGCCGCCTCCACGCCCGCGCGTTCCGTGTCGTCGAGGCCGTCGGCGAAGTCGACCAGCTGCCACAGGGGGAGAGCGCCTTCCAGGCCGTCACGGTCGGCGGTGCGGCCGCGGGCGGCCGGCGGTGCGTCGTCGTGTTCGGCGGCGATCCGGGTCCGTTCGGCCTCGGTCTCGGCCCGGCGGGCCTCCAGCGTGCCGAGCTCGCCGCGCAGGGCGGCGAGCCGGTCGCGCAGACCCTGGACGGCGGGGGCGGTGGCCTCGGTGAACAGGTCGGTGAGTGCGGGGGTGCCGGCTTCCGGGCCATCCGGTCCGGCGGCGGCGTCGAGGGCCTGCGCGAGCAGCTCGGCGGCGCCTTCGGGCAGCAGCGGCCCGTACTGGTCCTGCCACCGTCCGAGTTCCTCCCGGGCCCGCGTGTGGGCGGCGCCGAGCGCGTCCTGGGCCGCTCGCTCCTCCGTCTCGGCGGCCCGGGCCGCCTCCTGGGCGCGCTCCTGTCCGGCGCGGGCCGCGTCCCGGCCGCGCTCGGTGTCCCGCAGGCGTACCGCGGCGGCCCGTACCGCCCGTACACCTTCGTGGCGGGCGGCGGCGCGGGCCGAGGCGCGTGTCGCAAGAACGGAGGGGACGGCGTCGGCAGGAGTCCAGGGAATGCCGGCGCGGTGCGCGTGGTCGGCGAGAGCAGCGGCCGAGCCGCTGACGGCGGTGGCGAGTTCGGCGGCCACCTGCCCGGCACGTTCGGCCTCGGCGCGGGCCCGGCCGGTGGCGGCGGTGCGGCGTTCACGCTCGGCGGTGGCCTGCCGGGCTGTCTGTTCGCAGGTGCGCACCAGGCGCTCCAGATCGGCGAGCTGTTCGACGGCCTGGTAGGCGGCCGAAGAGCGCAGCTGCTCCAGGCGGGCGCGCAGCGCGGCGAGCGCGGACTCGGCCTCGTCTGCCCGTGCTCCGGCCGCCTCGCGCTGCTCGCGGGCCTCGTCGAGCTCCGTTTCCGACGTGGCGTGGGCGCGTTCGCGCTCGCCACTCTCCGCCCGCCGGGCGCTGAGCCTGTCGGCGGCGACGCGGGCGTTGACCCGCAGGTACGTCGAATACGCCGCGAGGAAGGACCGGGTGGCCTCGTCGGCGGCGACCAGGCCCTCCAGGGTGCGCTGCACGGACTCCATGTCGTCGAAGGAGCGGGCGGCCTCACCGATCAGGTCCTCGTCCACCGGGCGCAGGCCTTCGGTGAGAGTGTCGGAGAGCTTGGCCGGGTCGAGGTTCTTGGCGAGCTGCGGGCGGCGCAGCGTGAGGATGAGCGTGAGCAGCTGTTCGTAGCGCTCCCGGCCGAGGCCGAACAGACGTTGGTCGACGGCGGTGCGGTAGTCCGTGGCCGAGGCGACCACCTCCGCGCTCAGCGGGGCGAGTTCGGCTGCCAGCTGCTTCTTCGTCAGCGGCCGGTCGTCGTCGGTGAGCAGTGAGAAGTCCTCGCCGACGCGGCCGTCAGCGACGAAGTGCCAGCGGGCGGGGGTGTCCCGGTGCTTCTGGGCGTGCAGGCCGATGCCGCAGGTGACGGCCTGCCCGGTGACGCGGTGGGTGAACTCGATCCATACGTAGCCGAGCGCACCCTCCTGCCCGCGAAAGAGCAGGTTGGACTTCATGGTGCGGTCCTCGGCGGCGAACGGGTTGAGCCGCTTGGGGTCGATCCGCCCGTCCAGGACGAACGGGAAAAGCACCTCGAGGGCCTTGGTCTTGCCGGATCCGTTGGGGCCGCGCAGCACCAGCCAACCACCGGCGAAGGAGAACTCCTCGTCGCGGTAGTCCCACAGGTTGACGATCCCGGCGCGGGTGGGAACGAACCGGGGCTGGAGGTCGGTGGGCGGGGTGCTCACTGGGCGGGATCCTTCACGTCGTCTGCGGGGAACAGGGCGTCGGGTGCCCCTGCTTCGGGGCTGTCGGTGCTCCCGGTGCTCCCGGAGCTTTGGGTGGTACGAACGCGGGGGCGCGCCTTCACCTCAGCCGTCACCCCGCGGTAGCGAGCCAGCAGCGGCAGCGCGAGAACCCCGCCCACCACCCGCACGACGAGCGACATGGCGGCCAGCAGGTCCAGGGCCTCGTCGAGGAGCCGGTCGGGGTCGCCGCGCAGGTCGGCGGCGAACCCGGCACCGTACTGCTCGGTGATCTCCTTGGTCCGGGCGCGCAGCCAGGAGGTGGTGATGAAGGGGTAGCGGACCTCCAGGGCGGCCGACCCCCCGTTCTCCCCCTCCGTCTCTTCCTCCGTATCCTCCCGATCTGCCGTGGCCTGTTCGAACACACCCTGCGCGGGGAGAGCGAGGTCGATCCGGCCGGCCCGGTCCGCGAGGCGTTCGGCGGCACTCGGCGCGGGCAGCAACTCGGGCGCGTGCCGCCCGGTGCGCGCCGCGGCTTCGCTGATCCGCGCGCCGAGCAGCAGGGCGGCCTGCGCGACGGTGCCGCCGCCTGGGAACCGCGTATCGGAGAGGCGTCCCGAGGTGTCCACCAGGGCGATGCCCTCCGCACGCCGCTCGACGGTGAGACCGGTAAGGCGGGTGAGGTCCTCGGCGAGCGCGGGCGCACGCAGCTGGCCGGTCAGCTCGGGGTCGGCGTCGGCGTAGTAGGCGACCGGGTGCTCCAAGACCAGCCGCCTCGCCCGCCGGGACGCGGAGAGCCGCTGGGCCCGGCGCCCCTCGGACAGACTCCGCGCACCCGCGGAGTCCAGCAACGCGGTCACCGACGTGACGTGCTGGAGGACGCGGGTGGGCTGGTGGACGGCGGTGAGCACCTCCCGGTCGATGTCGTACAGCGCCTCGGCCCGCTCCGGATCGGAAACCCAGGAGGCGGCCGAGCCGTCGGCCAGGCGCAGCGCGCCACGTTCGGTGAGCCAGCTGACGGCGTCGACGAAGGCGTCCCGGTCGTGCTTGCGGCCGGTGTCCAGGCCGAGCCCGTCGATGCGGGCGGCGTCGGCTGCGACGGCGTCGGCGAGTTCGCCGAGCGCGACCTGCGCGCCGTGCCGGCCCAGCGCGGCCAGGGTAAGGGTGAGGTAGGCGTAGCGGCGGCGGTCGAAGGGGCGACCGGACCGGCTGAGCGCGGGTCGGGTGGGGTCCAGTTGGTCCTGTGCGCGCTGGAGGCGGGCGGTGTCGGCGGTGGTGATCAGCCGGTAGCCGAGCACCTCCATCAGATCGGTACGCAACTGCTCTGCCCAGCGCCGCACGGTCGCCAGCGCGCCGCCGTCCGGGTACACCGGCGTGATCAGCGGATGTCGCAGCACGAGACGTACGGCCTTCTGGTAATCGGCCAGTTCCAGGGCCGATACGTTCTCGGCGACGCGCGTACTCATTCGGTGACCTCCAGGCGCAGTCCGTCCAGGTGCAGGTCGCCACGCACGGTGCGCACCGTGGTGAACGCCTCTTCGGGCCCCGTCGGAAGGAGGGTGAGCCGCACCCCCTGCGCCGAGCCGGAGGCCGTCGGCCCCGCGACACCCCGGGTGACCGGCACCCGCGCGGCGAGCGCCACGTCCATCAGGGAGAGCAGTGCGCGGGTCTCGGCCTCGTCCAGGACCCTGCCGTACGCGCCGTCTCGGGCCAGCGAGAGCGCCGCCCCCCGGCGCTCGGCCTGCTCCTTGATCTGCGCGGCCCGTAGCCAAGCCCGCTCGGCGTCATTGCGCTCGATCCGTCCCGGCCCCTTGAGGGCAGGGGTGCGGCCGGACTGCACCAGGGTGCGGGCCAGCTCCACCGGCTCGGCCTCCCACCACGAGGTACGCCCGGAGATCAGCTCGGGGTCCGGATAGGGGACGGCGATGTGCCGGGGCGCACCGAGCCCGAACACCGCCTGGAACAGGGCATGCGCGTCGTCTTCGCTGACACATGAGGTGAACCACTGGGCGAGGTGGCGCAGCTGGCTCTCCCGGCTGACTCCGCCGCGCCGCGCTTCGGTGACGCGCCGCAGCAGCGCGAGGACCGAGCGGATCGCGGTGACCGTGGCGTCCTGCAGCCGCTCGGCCTCGCTGTGCTCGCGCTCCCCGAACCAGTGCACGATGCCGCCCCACCGCCGCCGCCAGTCGTCCAGACGGGCGGCCGGGGTCCGGAAGAGCCGCTCGTCGGCCTCCGCGGCGTACTCGACCATCCGGTCCACGCCGCTGGCCGCGGCCTTCTCCACCGCCTCGGCGAGCAGCGGGGCGTAGCGCCCGAGTTCGGCGGTGAAGTCCCGCATGTGCGCGAGCAGCGCGTCCTTGTGCGCGAGGAACACCTCGGGCCGGGTGTCGTTGGTCCGCGCCAGGTCGCCGAGCATCAGATAGAAGCGGGCAGCCCGCTGCGCCATCTCGTTCAGCACGGAGTCCAGGCGGCCCAGCTTCCGATAGACCTCCTCGGCGTCGCCCGCGGCGTTCGCCTCGGCAAGCGAGGCCAGGTCGGCGAGGATGTCGGGGAAGACGAGCCGGGAGAGCTGCGCGTCCTCGATGGAGGCACCGAGCACGTCCTCCACCGCCCGGTAGGCCCGGTATCCGGCTTGAGTGAACTGGTACACGTAGTGCCGGTTGCGGTACTCCGCCAGGTTCGCCGCCCGCGTCCCGTCGTAACTGCGTTCCAGGACACGCCACTCGGCGAGCGCGTCCAGCAGCGGCTGCACGTCGCCCACGGCCGCCCCTGGATGGTCCGCGACCAGCCTGCCCACCAGGGCGGCCACGTCGGAAGCGTGAAGCAGCACCTGATAGTTGACCCGGCCCCTCTCGAAGGCACGCAGCAGCCACAGGTACTCGTGACGCTTCTCGGCAGCCGCGAAGTGGAAGAGCCGCAGCCGGTCGTCGAGGGTGAAGGCATCGATCCCAAAAGCACCCTCGTCTCCCTCCTCCGGGGGCACGGAGCCTGTCGGCACAGCCGGGGGCGGGGCTAGGGAATCATCACTCACGGGTGTCAGCGGCTTCCTCGTACGACGGGACGGAACCGGCGGGACGGGGCCGGGCCCGACCCCAGTCTGCCGCCCGGACCCCCGGCTGGGGAAACCCCGCTCAACGAATCCATCAGCGCAGGTAAACTACGCGCCCGCCCCGATCCTTCCCCTCACTGCGGGACGACTCCGAAACAGACGCCGGCAAACGCGACCGGAAGAGAAACCCGAGCGCGTACGCGCAGACGGGCATCCCGGTGCACCTGCTGGTCAACCGGTACAGCGAACCCGGTGCTGCGGGTGATGTGCTTGATCGCCTGGAACGAAACGCCTCCTGGAGTCGGCCGCCGCCCTCCGCGCCGGCCAGTAGTTCAGAGTCAATTGCTCTGACCGGCGCTCACGCATGCTCACGCACGGGGCTCCGAACCCCGGCCGCCGCATGCCCACATGGGTAAAGGGCATGAAAAAGCCCCAGGTCACGGCGAGTGAGTCCTGGGGCTAATCCGAGCCGCCTTCGGGATTCGAACCCGAGACCTACGCATTACGAGCTCAAGATCCTTTGTGATGGGGGGTGCCAGTCGGTACCGGCGAGTGACAGAACATGCAGGTCAGAGCGGGTCACTGCATGTTCGAGTGTCAGCCGGTACCGACTACTCCAGAGCCGTTCGGCCTCACGATGGCCACACGGCGAGCCCCTCCATCAGCCCCTTTGCCCGGCGCCCGAAGGATTGGGAGGGGTTGCGCGGTGAAGCCGATGTGAGGCCATCGGCACCGGACACACCAGAGGGGCCGCACGGCTTGCGCCGTGCGGCCCCTCACCACTTCCTCAGTCCTGCGCCGCCCCGCTCGCGTCGGGCCGCTGGGGACACTTCGAGGCTCGCTCCTGGCCGCCCGTGGGGGGCAGGGCGTTCAGGACGGCCTCAAGGGCTATGGCCCCGGTGTCCGTGATGTGTCTGTCGTCGAGCAGGATGTCGCGCTTACCAGCGGTGGCGCGACCTACTGCGGGTGCTTTGTCGTCGAGTCGGGTACGGCGGACGCGGTACAAGATGCCCCCCTCGTGGCATGGCCGAGTGCCCCGCTCGAACATATGCCCGAGGCAAGGCCCGCTCCACATTAGCGCCCATATCGCCGCAGGTCACGCGACTAGGACCCTGCGTGACGCTCATCTACGACCGTGATCGTTGCATCTTCAAGATCAAGATTCTTGAGCGCCTCCTTAACCAACGGAAGATCCTCCGGCCGTGTTCCTGGCTGGTAGGCAACGACGATGGAAACCTTCGGCGTTGACACGCCGAGGATGTCGCCGGCCGTCAAACCGACCCACTCGGCCGCCGCAGCTTTCCGCACCTCGACGGGATCGAGACCGGTCGCAGCCGCGACGGCGCCGACGATCCACTTGTCGTGCCGGTAGCTCTCGCCGTTCTTGATTTTCGCGAGGGTCGTCCACTGGAGCTTCTTGCCCGTCTCGGGGTCGACCGCCCGTTCGGCCACGCTTCGCAGGGTCGCGCCGGGGACGGCGAGCACCTCGCGAACCATGTCGGTGAAGGGCGTCGAGCTCTCGCCACCTATGGGGGACACGGGGTTTCTCATCTCCGTTCTTGTCGCAGAACGCGAACGATCTTATCTAACCAGCCACTACCCCGAAATGCACACCCGAGAACTGCGTTGACGTGCCGATTCGGCCATGACTACCGTTGTTCTTGTTCGAGAACAGCAACAGACAAACAGTCTGTACCGGGCGGCTTGCGCTCGCTGCTGTTCCTGTCCGAGAACACATGGGGGATCTTGTGTCTGTTGTCTTCACCGGGCCGCCGCCGCGCAGCCGGAACACCAAGCATGCGTTGATCGCAATGGAGCTCGCCGACCGTCCGGGCGAGTGGGCGGTCGTGCAGCGGCTCGCCTCGATCACTCGGGCGTCTTCGGCCGCGCAGGCCATCCGCAGCGGCCGACTGGCCGCTTACCCCGAGGGCGCGTTCGAGGCGGTTGCCCGGTCTGTCGTCGAGCAGGGTCGGGTCGAGCACCGGGTCTATGCCCGCTACGTCGGCGCCGAGTCCGTGGCTTGAGCTGCGATTTCTGGGACGGCGTTCACCGCTCCTACTGCCGAGCGGTCGGCGCCCGCCGCTACATCGTCGGCAACCGGTGCCCCGCCCACACTCCCGCCGCACTCGCCGGCCGGCCCGAACCTCCGGGCTCGCCGATCCCCGTAAGGAGACGAACCGTTGAGCCTCGCCGCGACGGATTGGGCGTGGTCCCAGTCCAAGAGCCGAGGCGCCGCTCGTCTGGTCCTGCTCGCAATCGCTGACCGGGCCGACGCCGACGGCGTCGCCTACGCCGGTACCGCCTCGCTCATCCGCCGCACCCGCGCCGCCCGATCCACCGTCCGCGACGCCGTCGACGCCCTGATCGTCTCGGGCGAGCTCGCCCTCGTCGAGGGTCGGCTCGGCCCTGGTGGTGAAACCGTCTACCGGCTCCCCCTGCTCGGTTCGAGGGGGGCCGACCACCGGTCCGGGGGAGGGCCGGACATCGGCCCCCGGGGGGCCGGTGAGCGGCCCCCAGAACAAAAGAAGCTATCTACAAGACAAAGAACAGCAGCAGCAGCGCGCGATGAACACCGCGGCAGCTCTGATTCCCGAACTACGTCCGCTCGACGCCGCTCTCGTCGCTGCCTCGATCACCGTCCGGTGGTCGCTCGGTCTCGGCGAGCAGCGCGACGTCTACCGGCTCGTACAGGCGCACGGCGTCGAGGCCCTGGTCGACCTCGCCGCCCGCCGCACCAATCCGGGCGAGGCACCGAAGAGTGCCCGCTACTGGCTCAAGGTCTGGAGCGACCTCGACCGGCCGGCGCCGAGCGCGCCGCCTCGGGCGCCCGCCTCGACCGCGAGCTACGCCGACAACCTGGCCGCTGGCCTCGCCCTGCTCGCCCAAAAGGAGAGCCGCACATGACACCCGAACAGATCGCCGCTCTGCTCGCTTTCGCCGGAACCCTCGACAGCCGTGTGCGCCGTGCCCTCGCCGACCCGCAGCAGTCCGCCCGCACCATCTCGGAGTGGACCGCCGCCGTCGCGGATGTGCCCGCGACCATGCCCGCCACGGGATGGGACGCCGCCCGCGCCGCCCGCCGCTACTACGAGCAGCAGGGCGGGAACAAGAGCTCGCAGTACCGGCCGATCGAGCCGCACGATCTGCTCGCCGCATGGGGGCCGCACCGGGCCGAGGTCATGGCCCGGCACACCGACCCCGTGCCGGTCGCCGATCCGGACGACCCCGAGGCGTGGCGCGAGGAACTGCTCGGCACCCGTGCCTCGGTCGCCCGGGGGCACGCTGCGCCCGCGCAGTACCGGGCCGAGGTCAACGCGGCAGGGCAGAAACGTCTCGCCGCGCTCATGTCGGGAGTCGGCGCCGGCCCGCGCCGATACATGCCCACGCACGTCGCCGCCGAGCTGCGGCAGTTCCGGCCGGCCCGTGCGCACCGCGAGCAGCTCGTCGCCGAGGGTCTGCCCGACCCGCTCGGCGTCCGGTGCCCGTACTGCCTCGCCGCAGTCGACGAGCAGTGTCGGAGCAGCTTCCGCAACCGCGGGAAGGGCCGGCGTCCGCTCACTGGTGTGCACCCGTCCCGCGTCGAGGCGCTGCTCGCTCACCTCAGCAACGGCGAGCAGGCCGACGACGAGCAGGTGCGCCTCGCCCGGATCATGTGCCAACCGCCCGCACCGCGACGGGAGAGCCGAGTTCGGCACACCAGCGGCGGGGGCGAGGCCCGATGATTCCCGCCGCCGCGCGCGCCGTGATCGCCGCCCACCTGACCGACGAGCTCGACGTGCACCCGCACCGCGCGACCGCCGTCGTCGCCGCCCTTGCCGACCGTCTCGCCATCGACGGATGGCACATCAACGACGAGCCCCCCGCGCGACCGGTCGCGCCTCGCGCGCGGGAAACCCGCGGCGCTCGGCGCGCCCTCGATCGACTGCTGCGCCGTGCCCGACCGGACGGAGGAACAACCCCATGAGCGCCGCTCTGCTCGCCCTCGCCGTGACGCTCGCGCTCGCCCTCGGCGCCGCCCTCGCGTACGCGGTCCGAGCCGAGGGCCGCCTCGACCGCGAGCTGCGCCGCCTCGGCCGCGGCCCCTGCCTGACCACCTGCACCACCTGCTCGACGACGCCGCGCCGAGCCGAGAACGGAGAGACCACACCATGAACCAGATCACCCGTACCCGCACCCGGTCTCGGCGCGGCCGGACCGACGTCCGCGCAGCAGTCCGCGACGAGCGGCGCGCAGCGATCCGAGTCCTGCTCGCCCGCGCCGACCGAGGGGTGCTCGGCCCCGAGGACACGGTGAAGCTGCGGCAGCTCGTCGAGGTCGAGGTCGCCGACGGCGACGCCTTCCGGCGCTCTGCCGCGGGACAGCAGGCCGCGGCGCTGCGACTGACACACCGCGTCGCCGCCGCCGAGCAGGCCATCGTCGAGGCCGAGGCCGAGCGCGACCAGTACGCCGCCGAGGCTGAGGCCCTGCGCACCGGCGCCGCGGGGGTGGGCGCATGAGTTACGCACAGGCTGTGCAAGAAACCTCGCGCGCTCTGCGGACGATCCGCGGCCGGTGGGCCGACCTGCTGCTCGCCATCGAGGAACCGCCGGCCGATCACTGGCCACCGCGGCGGCTCGCACACACCATGCGCGAGGGCGACGACGAGCCGCTCGTCGAGGACCGGGCGCCGCTCGTACTGCGCGAGCACCCCGCCCCGCTCAACCTCGGCGCGCTCGACACCGCCCTCGCGGTCGAGCGGCTCGTGTTTGACCTCGCCGACACCCTCGCCGCCGCCGTACAGCGCACCGAGCAGGGCGACCCCCGCGCATGGCGGTGCCCGGACCCGGCCGCACCCGACAGTCGGCGCGCGGCCGGATCGCGGGCGCACGGGCTGCATTGGGCGAGCGTGTGGGTCGAGGGGCGTGTGCGGGATGAGGACACCGAGCCCGAGCGCGAGCTCGACGGCACGGTGAGCGCCCCGCCGTTCGAGGTGCTGCCGCTGCACCTGCTGCATGAAGCGAGGCGTACCGCGCGGATCGCCGAGGCCCGTGTGTTGCGCGCCCTCGGCCTCGACCAGCGCGAGACCCTGCTGCCCGAGCCGTGCCCGTGGTGCGAGGGCGAGCTCACCCTGCACAGCGCCCCCGACGGGCCGCCGGCCGTGACCTGCTCTGGTGGGCGCGCCTGCTCGGCCCCCGTCCCCCTCGACCGCACGGAGCAGGCGCGGGTGTGGGAGTGGGACGACCTCCCCGAACTGATCGCCGCGCTCGGGGTGGACATCGCCACCGCGGCGTAGGAACGCGAGGGGGCTCGGGCCACCCGAGCCCCCTCATCACGGTTCCATAACGTCACGCCCAACCGCCGCACACCGAAGCCCAGTTGCTGCGACAGTTCACCACAGAGCAGGACCTTATGGCCCTTCTCGACCTAAAACTATTTAGTTTAGCTAACTAATTCTTTAGGTCTTCACTCTTGTGGGAAACTTTCAGAAGCAAAGGACGAATTACCAATGAGGAATTCCTGGGTGCGGCTTATCCGCGAGGCCCTGCAAAGTGGCGATGGGACTCTGCGACTCGTCTTCCTGATGGGCGCCGGCGTCGTCACCGCAGCGGCGTGCGTCGCCCTGCTCATCGCCGCAAGGGCCGGGGGCCTGCTCTAGTCGGGCCGCGCGGAATGATGCATCAGCCGCTGAGGTGGTAACAACATTGCCCCCGCGCGGCCCGGGGGTACGAGGGTCATCCGCCCGGCCGGCTAGCCATGGCGCAGCAAGCGGGTCTTCGCGCTGCGCGAGGCCGCTCGCAGGTCGCCAGGGCCAACAAGGGGCTTGCACCGTTATCTGTTCGTAACCTAGAGTCGGGAGCGCCTCCGGCGTGCCCGGAAACTTCCCCTGCTCTTTCGTCCCGCCACCATCCCCCCTCCGGTGGCGGGGCGTTCGAATGTCCGCCTCGGGAGGTGATCCCGTGGCCGACCCGATCACGGACGCCGACCGCGAGGCGGTCCGCCGCCTGCACGCCGAGGGACAGTCCCGCAACGCCATCGCCCGCACCACCGGGCGCAGCGCGGCCACGGTCTCGAAGATCGCCGCCGAGCTCGGCCTCGCCTTCTCGGGCGGCGCCCGGGTAGCTGCCGCCACTCAAGCCCGTACGGCCGACGCTACCGCTCGGCGCGAGCGTCTCGCCGATGACGCCCTCGACGGTGCCCTCGCTCAGGTTGAGCGGGTCGTCGAGGCCGAGTCCGCCCGGGACGCACGCGACTACGCCACCGCCGCGCGGGCGCTTACCGAGGTACACGCCAAGGTCGCCGAGCTCGCCCGCCACACGAAGACCAGCAGCGCCGGCGGGATGCTCGACCGCCTCGCCGACGCACTGCTCGGCCCGCAGGACGGCGCACCGGACAGGGGGTGATCCCCTCGCCTGATCACCTCTCCGACAAGCAACTGCGCTCGGTCGTCGAGGCGACCGCCCGTATCAACCTGTGGCACGGCAGCGTGCGCAGCGGAAAGACGATCTCGTCGCTGCTGCGCTTCCTGCTCGCCGTGCGGCGGGCGCCCGCCTCGGGCCTGATCTTGATCGTGGGCCGCTCCCTGGCCACCATCGAGCGGAACGTGATCGAGCCCCTGCAAGACCCGAGCTTGTTCACGGACACCGCGGCCGAGGTCCACCACACCCGCGGCGCCACCACCGCCGTGATCCTCGGCAGGGTCGTGCACCTGATCGGCGCGAGCGATTCCCGGTCCGAGGGCAGGCTGCGAGGTCTGACCGCGTCCGTCGCCTACGCCGACGAGGTGACGCTGCTCCCCGAAGCCTTCTTTACGCAGCTCCTCGCCCGCCTCTCCGTAGCGGGTGCGATTCTGATCGGCACCACGAACCCCGACGGGCCGCGGCACTGGCTCAAAGCGAAGTACCTCGACCGGCAGCACGAACTCGACCTCGCGTCCTGGCACTTCAAGCTCGCCGACAATCCGGCCCTCTCACCTGCCTATGTCAAGGCCCTGTCCGCCGAGTTCGTCGGACTGTGGCGGCGCCGGATGATCCTCGGCGAGTGGGTCGTCGCCGAGGGCGCGATCTACGACTGCTACGACGAGCAGGCCCACGTCGTCGACGAGCTGCCCGAGATGCGCCGCTACTGGGTCGGCATCGACTACGGCACGAGCAACCCTTTCTCGGCGATCCTGCTCGGCCTCGGCGTCGACGACCGCCTGTACGCAGTGAGCGAGTGGAGACACGACGCCCGAGCCACCCACCGCCAGATGACCGACGCCCAGTACAGCCGCGCAGTCCGCGACTGGATCACCGCGGCCGACGTCCAACCCGAGTGGACGTTCATCGACCCCTCGGCCGCGAGCTACTCCGCGCAGCTGTGGGCCGACGGATATCCGGGCGTGGCCCGAGCCAATAACGCTGTGCTCGACGGCATCCGCAGCGTATCGAACGCTCTCGCCGCCGGCGTCCTGCTCATCCACCGGTCGTGCGAGGGGCTGCTCGACGAGCTCCCCTCGTACGTGTGGGACGACGCCGCAGCAGCCCGCGGTGAAGACAAGCCCATCAAGCAGGGCGACCACAGCCTCGACGCCCTGCGCTACGCCGTGCACAGCACCGCACACGAGTGGCGCGGCCTGCTGACCGCCCCCGCCTGAACGCCCCCGCCCCGCCCCGTGCCGCTGCACTGCGCCATGGGCCCGAGCCGGCCGAGGGGGTGATCGAGTGCCTTCACTGACCGACCGGTTCCTCGACAAGGTCGCCCCCGGCCCGCGCGGCTGCTGGGACTGGACCGCCCACATCAAGCCCAACGGATACGCGCAGATCAAGGTGAACGGCCGGCCGCAGTATGCGCACCGGGTCGCCTACGAGCTCGCCCGCGGTCCGATCCCCGCAGGACTCGTAATCGACCACCTATGCCGACGACGGCACTGTGTGAACCCCGACCACCTCGACGTCACCGATACCCGGACCAACATCCTGCGCGGCGTCAGCCCCGCGGCCCGCCGCGCCCATCAGACGCATTGCGTCAACGGGCACCCCTTCGACGTGGCGAACACGTACATCGCGCCGAACGGCACCCGACACTGCCGAGCCTGCTCGGCAGCACGCGCCCGCCACCGACGCCGACAGGGGGTGCCCGGTGCCCCTGCCTGACAACCACGCTCCGTGGCCCCCGCCGCACCTCGCCCGGACCCTCGGCGAGATGCGCATCGACGACGCTTGGTACTCCGGCGACGCCGCAAAGCTGACCGCCGTCTACGCAAGCAACCCCACCCGCAAGAACGGCACATCGCGCCTGTGGGGGCGCCGTCGCACGCCGCAGCCCGGCAAGCGCGACGCCCGTCTGCACATCCCCCTCGCGGGCGACATCGCCACCGCGAGCGCGGATCTTCTTTTCTCCGAGCCGCCTGTCTTCACCGTGACGGACCGAGCGACGCAGGATCGACTCGACGAGCTGACCGACGCCGACGGCATCGCGAACACCCTGCTCGAAGGTGCCGAGGTCGCCGCCGCCCTTGGGGGCGTGTACCTGCGGATCACGTGGGATCGCTCGCTCGTCGACCGGCCGCTGCTCACCACCGTGCACGCCGATTGCGCGGTGCCCGAGTTCTCGTTCGGCCTGCTGCGCGCCGTGACCTTCTGGCACGAGCTCGCCTCGGACGGCGTGAGCGTGCTCCGACACCTTGAGCGACACGAGCGCGGTCGCATCCTGCACGCCCTCTATCAAGGCACCGCCGACAACCTCGGCCGCCGTATCCCACTGACCGAGCACCCCGCCGTCGCACCGCTTGCCGAGGCCCTCGGCCCCGACGGCGAGTCGATCGAGACCGGAATCGACCGTCTGACCGCCGCCTACGTCCGCAACATCGGACCCAACCGCCGCCACCGCGGGTCAGACCTCGGCCGGTCCGACTACGCCGCCCCGCTGTACGACCTGCTCGACGCGCTCGATACGACATGGACATCGTGGATTCGCGACATCCGCCTCGCGCGCGCCCGCCTGATCATCCCCGATGCCTACCTGCGCGACCACGGCCCCGGCCAAGGCGCATCGTTCGACGACGACAGGGAGATTTGGCAACTCCTGAATATCCCGCCCACCGAGCAGGGCGCCGGCATCACCCTGTCGCAGTTTTCGATCCGGGTCGAGGAGCACGAGCGGACGAGCGAGGCCACAACCCGGCAAGCCGTCCGGTCGGCCGGCTACGCCGCGGGCACGTTCGGCATCGACGACCAGGGCGCCGCGATCACGGCGACCGAGGTCAAGGCCAAAGAGCGACGGAGCATGACCACGAGAGGCAAGAAAATCAGGTACTGGTCGCCGCCCCTCGGCGAGATGCTGCACGTCATGCTGCTGCTCGACCGGATCATCTTCGGCCGCAGCATCGTGCCCGAGCGTCCCCGGATCGCGTTCGGAGGCACCGTAAGCGAGGACCCGACCACCCTCGCGCAAACCTTGTCTCTGTACCAGCAGGCGCAGGCCGTCAGCGTCGACACAAAGGTGCGAATGATCCACCCCGAGTGGGACGAGGACGCGGTGCGCAGCGAGGTCGAACGCATCAGCATCGAGGCGGGCATCAGCGTGCCCGACCCGATGCAGAGCGGACAGCTCGTCTAGAGCGGCCACCCGACGAACTTGTCGCCGTCCTCGTAGACGAGGGTCATGCCGGCCGACGCGATCAGGTCGCACAGGTCGTGGTCGGGTTCTTCGGGCAGCAGCACAACCAGGTTGGCCGGCTTGGGGGTGATGTGGCGCCGGTAGTCGATGAGCTGTCCTATGGCCATGCGGATTGAGTTGCGGCTGTTGTTGCTCTTGATCTCGTACAGGTCGTTCGTCGTCGCGTCGAACAGGTCCGTGAAGAAAGTGGAGTTCAGGCCCTCTACTCGGATCTTGAGACGCTCGACGGTGCGGCCCTGCCCGGTGAGGAAGGCGAGGAACCGGTCGCTCAGCTCTGCCTCACGCCGCGTGACCTCGACCGCTTCGGTCGGCTTGCGAGTGATCTTCTTCCCGCTGTTGGCCTCGGGCTTCGTCTTCTGGCTCGACGTGGCCTTAGCCGGCTTGGCCTCGTAGGCGAAGAGAGCGGGGTCAGTGATCGGCGTCGCCGGCACCTTGGTAATGAACGTCGTGTCGGCGGTCGGGACGAAGTCCTCGGCGGTCTGCTCAACCCCGGGGGCCGGCCGCAGGCGGAAAACGTAGACCCACCGCATCGTCTTCTCTTCGTCGAGGACCTGCCGCATCACGAAGGGCTCGTGCTCGTCGAGGGTGAACTCGCCGACGTACCGGTGCGTCCGCGCCCCCGTGGTGCCGCCCCCCACGTACCCGACTGCGATGAACAGACGCAGCACACGCCCGTCTTCCACGTGGCGCAGTACGGAGCCGTTGTTTCCGCTCAGGCTCTGGTCGCCCTTGGTCCCCTGCCCGGTGTACTCGAAGATCGGGCCCGACTCGTCTTCTTCGGCAAGCCAACCGTCCTGGTACCCGAAGTCCGCGGCGCTCTTGTGGTCGGTGAACAAGAGGATGTTCGGCGTCGTAGTGGACGGGATGATTCCGCCCTGCGGTCCTCCGCCGTAGAGGGCCTTCAACTGCGCGCGCGTACGGACGGCGCCCGGGGTGATCTGCACAGAGTCCATTAGTCGACCGTACCGACCACCACTGACAATTCATGTCGCCGAAGGTCGGGGGTGCCGATGCCCATCCACCCCGGAATGGTCGAGGACCTCTCGGCCGGCGTCCGAGACCTCTACTCGGACGCCGAGCAGCGGCTGCTCGGCATCGTCGCCCGGCAACTCGCCGACGGGTTCGAGGCCCCGGGGTGGGCAACGAACAAACTGCGGGACGTGCAGGCGCTGCGCCGCGGTGCGCAGGGTGTCGTCGACGCTCTCGCCGAGGCCACACGGTTGGAGGTGTTCGACGCCGTCGCCGAGGCGTACAACGTCGGCTCCCGCTCCGGCCTCGCCGAACTCGGCGCTCTGCACGACAACGATCTGCGCCGGATCGCCGACACCACGCCGAACACGCGCGCCGTCGACCGCCTCGCCGCCGAGACGCTCGATCTCGTCACCGCCACGCACCGCGGGATTCTCCGCGGCGTCGAGGACGGGTACCGGCAGGTGATCGCCGAGGTGTCGGCAACTCCCCTGCTCGGCATCGACACCCGCAGGCAGGCCACCCAATCCGCCATGGACCGTTTTGCCGATCGGGGGCTGCGGACGTTCGTCGACCGCGGCGGGCGCGCATGGCAGATGACGAGCTATGCCGAGATGGCCGTACGGACGGCGACCGGTAGGGCCGCGGTCGAGGCGCACGGCGACAAGCTGCGCGCTGCTGGCCTCGATCTTGTGATCGTCAGCAATGCGCCGCACGAGTGCCCGCTATGCGCCCCGTTCGAGGGCAAGGTGCTGTCGCTCGACGGACCGGGCGGCGCCCGCTCGATCGAGGTCGAGCACGCCGTCGAGGACGGGCGCACCGTGCGCGTGGACATCGCCGGCAGTCTCGACGAGGCCCGGCAGCACGGATTCCAGCACCCGAACTGTCGTCACAGCGTCGCCGCTTACCTGCCCGGGGTGACCCGGGCGCCGGTCGAGGCGTCCGAGGACCCCGACGGGTACGAGGCCACACAGAAGCAGCGCGCGATCGAGCGCGGGATCAGGAAGTACAAGAACCGTTCGGCCGCGGCGACGAGCCCCGAGGCCCGTCGGGCGGCCGAGGCGAAGGTGCGGCAGTGGCAGGCCAAGCAGCGCGCCCACCTCGCCGAACACCCCGAGTTGATCCGCCGCCGCGAGCGCGAGCAGCCCGGGGCCGGCAACCTGCCGAGCACTGCGCCGCGTCCGCCGCAGGACGCGTTCGAGGCTGCGCGCGTCCGCTCCGGCGACGAGCGCACCCTGCCGGAGATGACCGACGAGCAGCTCGGCGCCGCGATCCGGCCCGGGGTACTCGATCAGCGCGACCTCGACCGCATCCGCGGCGAGGCCGAGCGGCGCGACGAGCAGGTGCTGCTCGACCGCATCCGGCCGAACGGCAAGCTCGGCGACAACCTCGCCGAGTTCAGCGACGACGAGCTCGCCGCCGTCGCCGGCCACCTCGGCGACGACGACATGCTGCGGATCATGGGCGAGATGGACCGGCGCGACATCGACGCCGCCATGCCCGGCATCCGCCGCGACCTCGTCGGCATGTCCGAACGCGACCTCGCCGCCCGCGCCCGCAACGTCGAGGACGACCGGCCGGCGATCGGCGCCGAGATCCACCGCCGCCGCGCGGTCGCCGAGCTGTTCCCCGGCGGTCGCCTCGCCGGCGACCTCTCCGCCCTCGGCGACGACCTGCTCGTCTGGGGGGTGCGCTACGCCTCACCCGAGGACGCCGCCCGGATCGCCGCAGAGATCGACCGCCGATACCCCTCCCCGCCGACGCCCGCCCCCGCGGGCGCACGGGTCGCCGACACCCTCGCCGCGCGGAACGCGCTCGACGAGGCCATGCAGCCCGTACGCCTCGACGACCCGCCGCCGGCGGACCCCGACGAGTGGGGCGCCTACGGACGCGACCTCGAAAGGGGTCCGGACGGGACCGAGCACATGTCCGCCGCCGAACGGTGGGCGTACGAGCGGGAGATCGAAGCGCGGGCGGCTCGCTCGGCGTACAGCCGCGAAGAGATACGCACGATGTACCAGGAACACATTTACCTGCAATGGCTCGCCGCCGAGGACGCGACCCGAGGCCACATGCTCAGCCGCGCGGCCGAGGCCGCCGACGTCGACCCGCGCTCGCTCTTCACCGGTCCGGCGCACGTCGCCTACGCCCGAGCAAGCGAGGACCTGATCAGGTGGTGGGCCGACACCTCGCCGCGCGTCACTCTCGCCGAGTTCACCGAGCAGGTGACCGGCGTCAAGAACGCCGCCGCCGAGACTGCCCGGCAGTCCGCGCACGGCCAGCAGCTCAAGCAGTAGGGGGTGCCGATGGGATTCCGCGAGGCCGCGGTGCGCGCCCGGCAGGCAGGCGCGGGCGCCGCTCTGACCGGACGGCCGGCAACGGACTGCCCGCACCGCGGCGACGAGCCGCTGCTGCGCGCCGCATGGGTGCGCGGGTACGTCGCCGCCGAGCAGCAGCTCGCACCACCCGAGCCGTAGCCCCTCTCTCCTTCTCTCAGGGCCGCCGATCCGGTGGCCCTTTTTCATGCCCGCACGAGCCCCGGAGGGTCACCCCGCCATGCCCGAGATCACGCCCGACACCGGCGCCGTCACCCCGCCCGCGCCGGCCGGCGACCCGAACCCTGCCCCGAACGGCCCGCCCGCGGCACCGCCGGCCGCCGAGCAGCAGCTCGCCGACGCGACGACCCGCGCCGAGCAGGCCGCGGCCGAGCGCGACGAACTGCGCGCCGCCCTCGATGCCGTGACCAAGGCCCTTAACCCCAACGGCGGCGAGGCCGAGCAGGACCCGACCAAGCTCGCTGCCGCCGTCGCCGAGCGCGACCGGCTGCTCGCCGACCACGCTGCCGAACTGCGTTCCGCCCGCGTCGAACTTGCCGTCGCGCGCGCCGCCGCCGATGCGGGGGCCCGCGGCGACCGCCTGCTCAACTCCCGCAGCTTCCTTGCCTCGGTCGCCAACCTCGACCCGGCCGACGTCACGTTCGAAACCAAGCTCGGCGCCGCGATCACCGCGGCTCTCACGGCCGAGCCCGACGTCTACCGCGCCACACCGGCCGGCCCGCCCCGCGGCGGCGCCGAGTTCCACGGCGCCCCGACCGGCGAGCGCCGCGCCACATCCCTGCACGACGCCGTCGCCGCCCGCCTCGGCGGCTGAACGATCTAGGAGAATCCTTTGCCCACCTCCCTCAGCGAGGCGCGGAACAACGCGCAGGACGACATCGACGTGCAGGTGATCGACGAGTTCCGCAAGTCGTCCGACATCCTCGACCGCCTCACCTTCGACAACGTGGTGTCGCCGACCGGCGGCGACACCCTCACCTACGGATACCGGCGCCTGATCACTCAGCGGTCGGCCGACTTCCGCGCGATCAACAGCGAGTACGTGCCTGCCGAGGTCGCGACGCAGCGCTACACCGTCGATCTCGTACCGCTCGGCGGTAGCTTCCAGATCGACCGGGTGATCGCCCGTATCGGGCCGGCTGCCTCGGGCGCCGTCACCCTGAACATGCAGCAGCTCATCAAGGCGAGCCGCGCACGGTTCGCCGACGCCGTGATCAACGGCGACAAGGCCACCGACGCGAAGGGTTTCGATGGCTTGTCGAAGATCCTCACCGGCAGCTCGACCGAGTACCTGCCGCTGAACAACGGCGTCACGGCCGGATTCGTCGACTGGACCACGATCACCGACAAGGGCTCGGCGCTCGCGGCGCAGCGCCACGTCGACGACTGGCTCGCCACGATGGATGACGCGCCCGATGTCATCTACGGCAACCGCAAGACCCTGTCTCTGTTCAAGACCATCGCCGCGTGGACCGACCAGCTCGACAAGAGCACGGACGCGTTCGGCCGCCCGGTCACCGCGTACAACGGAATCCCGCTCGTCGACCTCAAGAGCAAGGCCGGCGCGAACGTGGACGTGATCGGCCTGGTGACCCGCGACCCGGACGGCGGGGGCGGGAACGTGACCGGCCTCGGCGATCTCTTCGCCGTCCGGTATGGCCTCGACGGATTCCACGGCGCATCGGTCGGGGGCGGCGCCCCGCTGGTGTCGACGTGGCTCCCCGAGTTCGACCGCTCCGGCGCCGTCAAGACCGGTGAAGTCGAAATGGGGCCCGTGGCTCCCGTGCTCAAGGCCACCAAGGCCGCCGCCGTATTCCGCAACATCAAGAGCGCGTGATGCCCGTGACCGTGCGCATCACGGCCCCGGTCGCCGACTTCACCGGGGAAGGACCCGGCGGCGTCACCTTCACCGAGGGCACCGCGACCACGAGCGATCCGGCAGTGATCGGCTACTGCCAGGGGGCCGGCTACAGGGTCGAGCCCCTCGGCGACGATCCGCCGGACATCGAGCAGAGCAGCGAGCAGGACGGCCCGGCCGACACCACGTCGACGGGCCGTTCTGCTGCCCGCAGCAAGAGGGGGTGACGTGGCCCGACAGCCCTACGCAACCCCCGAACAGCTCGCCACCTACACCGGGCAGGCCGCCCCCGCGGACGCCGAGCGACTCCTCGCTCGGGCCGGCGAGGACATCGACTCGGCCCTGCTCACCGCGATCTACCCCGTAGACGAGGACGGCGACCCGCTCGACGCGAAGACCGCCGCCGCTCTGGCCGCGGCGAGCTGCGCGCAGGTCGAGTATTGGGTCGCCGCCGGCGACGACGGCACCGGGGCGCAGGGCAGATGGGACTCGGTTTCGATCGGCCCCGTGTCCCTGTCGGGGCGCGCTGCCTCGACCGCGGGCGCGAGTGGCGTCGAGCTCGCGCCGCGCGCAGCCCGAGAGCTACGCCGCGCAGGGCTCACCCCGGGGCGGGTGGCCGCATGGTGACCCGCGTCCCTCCCTCCCTGCTCCGCCACCGGATCAGCGTCGAGCCCTACCTCGGCGACGGCGCGTACGGCCCGGCATACGGGCCGCTCGTCGTGCACGCCGCACTCGTCAGCAGCACGGTTCGCATGGTCCGCGCGGCTGACGGCCGCGCCGTCACGAGCACCGCGCAGATCATCGCCGCGCCCGGTCTGGACTGCCCGCCCGGATCGCGGATCACCCTGCCCGACGGACGGATCACGACCGCGCTCGTCTCCACCGGCCACACCGCGCCCGGCCTACCGGTCCCCACATCCACGGAGGTGGTGACCGAGTGAGCCGCGCCCGCCTGCGCTGGAACGGCGACGACGCCACCGCAGCGATCCGCTCGGGTCTCCTGCGAGGGCTGAGCCTCGCCGGCGAACTCACCCTGCAAGCGACCCGCCAACGCGTGCCGATCGCCGAGGGCACCCTCGAACGTTCCGGCGCCGTCAGCGTCGACGAGCAGACACTGACCGCCGCTGTCTCCTACGACGTCCCGTACGCCGTGCGCGTGCACGAGGACATGACCGCCCGGCATTCCCCCGGCCGCTCCGCGAAGTACGTCGAGGCCGTTCTGCCCGAGGTCGCCGTCGACGTGCAGGCCGTGATCGCGGCGCAGGTTCGGCGCGCGCTGCGATGACCTTCACCGTCGACCTGCTCGACGGTCTCGCCCGCCTGCTGCACTCCGCCGGCGTTGGCATCTATCGCCCCGACGGTGTGTACGCCGCGGGCGAGACCGCGATCACCATCGCCGCTCTTCCCCCGGTCCCCGACCGCGTGATCTGCCTCGCCGCCTACCCGGTCACCGACTCCCCCGTGCTCACCGACACCACCACCGGGATTCAGGCGCGCACCCGCGCGGGGGCCGACCCCCGCGAGGTCGACGCCCTCGACGACCAGGTGCACGAGGTGCTGCACGGCAGCGGACCGCACCGCTTCGGCGCCGTCCCCGTGCAGCTCGTCTTTCGCGTCTCGGCCGCCCCTATCGGCACCGACGCCTCGGGCCGCTGGGAGCGCTCCGCCAACTTCCACGTTCGCGCCCACCGGGCGCACCCCCACCTCGAATAGGAGGCGCCCACTTGAGTACCCCGACGCCCCCGGCCGAGACCGTAACCGCCCTCGCGCGCCGCTACCGCCTTGAGCTGGACATGGGCACCACGCCCAACACCCCCGTGTGGACGCTCGTCCCCGGAGTCACAGAGTTCACGCCCAAGGTGGAGCCCACACAGCAGGAGGTCACGACCTACGACGCCGAGGGATGGAGCGAGCAGGCCGTGACCATGCTCGCGTGGTCGATCGAGACCACGATCGCTCACCGCGCCCACCCGACAACCGGCATTTTCAACGCGGCGCAGGAAGCGCTGCGGAAGGCGAGCCGCTCGTTCGGCGCCAAGTCCTACGTCCGCGTGCGGTACTACGACCGCAACGGCGCCCCGGACGCGCAGGAAGGTTCCGCCCTTGTCACCTGGGAGCCGGACGGCGGGGGTCCCGACGAGGTCGACACGATCAAGGTCACCTTGACCGGATCGGGTCCGCTCGTCGAGATCACCAACCCCGTGTCCGGTGGCGGAACCTTCGCCGTCAAGTCCGGGGGTGATGCGTAGTGGCGTTCGAGGAACTCGGCGAACTGCTCGACGAGTCGATCGAGCTGCCGATCGCTGGCCGCCTCTACACCGTGCCCGCGCCGTCGGCCGAGATCGGCCTGCGGACACAGGCACTCATCCATGCCGCCGCGGTCGCCGCGGACGGCGGACGCGCCGACGAGCAGGTGCTCGGCGACGCCGCCGAGCGGGACCTCTACCGAGACGTACTCGGCCCCGCTCACGACGAGATGATCGCCGACGGCGTGAAGTGGCCGACGCTCAAGCACTGCGCGATCACGGCCATGGTGTGGATTGCGCAGGACAAGACGGCCGCCGAACGGTACTGGACCGCGGCCGGCGACCCTTCTCGTCTGGCCCCGAACCGGGAGGCCCGCCGCAGCCAGTCGGGCGCGGCGAGCTCGACCCCGTCTCGGGGCTCTACGAGTGGTACGAGTACCCGCCCGGCGCCCGCCCGCGGCGCGGGCAAGAAGGCCCGCAAGCGTCACTGACGTGGGCGGCGATCCTCGCCGAGTGGCCGCTCGTCGAGGCTGATCTGCACGAGGTCTACGGCATCGACGTAGGCGACCCCGGGCTACTGCAAGCCCGCTCTTGGCGATGGCTGCGCGTGCGCATCCTCGCCCTTCTCTCGGCCGAGTCTCGCCTCGCCCGGGTGCTCACCCCTCCGCCTGATGCCTCCCCGACGGGAGGTGCACCCGCCAGGAGGTGAGCCCGTGGCCCTCATGGTGGGCGAACTCGCCGCCACGATCACGATCGACGACTCGGGCGCAGATGCCGGAATGGCGCGCGCCCGCGCGGCTGTGCAGGCGGGCGGCGACCAGATCACCGCCGCTGCCGATCAGGCAGGGCAGGAAGCGGGCGACCGCCTCGGCGACGGTCTCGCCGAGGGTGCGGCCGACGGCGGCGAGCGCGCGTCCTCCGGCATAGGGGCCGCGCTGAAAGGTTTCGCTGCCGCCGCGGTTGGCGGAGCGATCGGTACCGCGCTCATGGGCGGCATCGCCGAAGCCATGGACCGGGGCAAGGTCGCCGGCAAGCTGCAAGCACAGCTCGGCACCTCGGGCCCCGTCGCCAAGGAATACGGCAAGGTCGCCGGCGCCCTCTACTCGGGCGCGATCGTCGAGTCGGTCGCCGACGGCGCCGACATCCTGAAAGGGATCGCGCAGCAGGGCCTGTTGCCGCCCGAGGCGACGCAGGGCCAGATCAAGGCCATGGCGACCCGCGTCTCTGACACGGCCTCGGTCATGGGCGAGGACGTCGGCAAGGTGTCCCGTGCGGTCGGCGTGATGCTGAAATCCGGCATCGCAAAGAGCGCCGAAGAGGCGATGGACGTCCTTGTAAAGGGCAGCCAGTCGGGCACGAATGCGGCCGAGGATTTGCTCGACACGTTCGCCGAGTACCCGATTCAGTTCAAGGATCTCGGGCTCGACGCACAGACCGCAATGGGCCTCATGCAGCAGGGTCTGCAAGGGGGCGCAAGGGACGCGGATACGGTCGCGGACGCCTTGAAGGAATTCGCGATCCGCTCGAAGGACATGAGCAAGGGAAGCGTAGAGGCTTTCCAGTCCATCGGGTTGAACGCGGACCAGATGTCAAAGACATTCACCAAGGGCGGGCCCGAAGCGTCGAAAGCCCTTGGGGAAGTCCTTACGCGCATCAAGGCAATCAAGGACCCTGCCGAGCGGAATGCGACCGCGGTCGCCCTTTTCGGCACCAAGGCCGAGGATTTGCAATCCGCGCTTTTTAAGCTCGACCCTAAGACTGCTGTCGCCGCCCTCGGGAATTTCAAGGGCGCGACGGACGCGGCGGGCGACGCAATGCGCAATAACGCCGCGACAAAGTTCGAGGTATTCAAGCGGGCGGCGATTGACAAGGTCGTTACCGTCCTCGGTAATTACGTCGTTCCCGCGCTGGAAAAGGCGGCCGACTGGATCGGCGAGGGTGGGCTCGGCGGTGCGCTGCGTGCGTCCGTCGGGTGGATCGGCGAGCACTCGACGGCGCTCTCGATCGCCGCCGGCGTGATCACGGTCCTGATGATCCCGACGCTTATCGCGCTCGGGGTCACCGCTTGGACAACGACCACGGCCGTTGTGACCGGGTGGGCTACGCAGACGGCGGCCGGCGCCGTCGCGGCAGCTAGATTCGTCGCGCTCAACGTGATGATGCTCGCCGGTTGGGTGTCACAGGGCGCCGGTGCGGCTGCTGCCGCGCTGCGCGTGGTCGGCGCGTGGGTCCTCATGGGCACACAGAGCCTGATTCAAGGCGCCCGCATGGCCGCTGCCTGGCTTATCGCAATGGGCCCGGTAGGACTCATCATCGCCACTGTAGTCGGCATCGTGGCGCTTGTCGTCGCCAACTGGAACACCATTGTTTCGGCGACTTCGGCCGCTTGGGATTGGGTGTGGGGAAAGCTCAAGTGGGTCGGTCAGATGATCCTCGATTTCTTCCTGAATTGGACGATAGTCGGGCTGATCATCAAGCATTGGGATGCCATCAAGAGCGGCACCGTATCCGCGTGGAATGCCACCGTTGAATGGGTGCGCGGCATCCCGGGTCGCATTGTCGATTTTTTCCTGAACTGGACGCTCCCGGGGCTGATTATCAAGCACTGGGATTCGATCAAGTCGGGCACCGTCCGCAAGGCCGGTGAAATGCTCGACTGGGTACGCGGCCTGCCCGGAATGATCGCCGGATACTTCGGCAATTTCGGCTCGATGCTTTATGACAGCGGCCGTGATCTGATCTACGGATTGTGGAACGGCATCCGGGGCATGGGCAGTTGGCTGCGATCAACCCTGATGTCTTGGGCCAAGAATCTTATTCCGGGGCCCATTGCAAAGGCGCTCGGAATTCACTCTCCGAGTCGCCTTATGCGTGACAAGATCGGAAAGTTTATTCCTGCGGGAATCGTCGAGGGCATCAAAGCGGGTGCCCCCGCAATCGACCGCACTATGCGCAGCCTCGTCTCGGTACCCGCCGGTCCGCAATTCGCTACCGCAGGCGAGCCCGCCAACGGTGCGCGTGCGGGCGGGGGTTGGGGTGGTCCGGCCGTTTACATCGAGACCTGGAACGCAGGCAGTGCGACCGCGGATCAGACCGCGGCGGCGCTCGCCTGGCACGCCAAGGGCAGGGGGTGACCGATGGCTGCGGGTGACCGCGTCGCCGTCCCCGGACACGTCCAGTTCGGCGACGAGCTGCTGCTCGGCCCCGGCACCCCCTACCGGTGGCGGACCCTCGACGGCTGGGAGGACTCACCCCCGCTCGACTCGGGCACCGTCTCGCGGTCGGACGCGCACGGCGCCTATCTCGGCCGGCTGCTCGCACAGCCGCGGACGATCACCCTCGACGACATGGTGATCCGTACCGAGCCACGCCGGATGGGCGCCGCCGTGCGCGCCCTGCGTGCGGCGACCGCGCTCCGCGACGACGAGCAGCCGCTCGTCGTGCAACTCGACGACGAGCCGCCCCTGCTGTCGTTCGCCCGCTGCATACGCCGCTCGATCCCCGTCCAAGTAGGCGGGTACGCGATCGGCATCGTGCAGGGGGCGGCGCTCCAATTCGAGGCGACCGACCCGCGCCGGTATGGCCTCGTCGAGCAGCAGGTCGAGGCCCGTCTGCCGGCGGCCGAGCCTGGCCTCGACTGGCAGGTGACCCCGGGCCCGGAACGGCTGCTCTACCCGATCGCGTTCGGCGCCCCGGGCAGTATGGGGTCGCTGCTCGCCGTCAACGAGGGCGACGCCCCCGCACACCCCACGGTCGTGATCCGGGGCCCGGTCTCCCTCCCGTCCGTGACCAACGTCGCCACGGGCGCGGCGATCGAGTACGACATCGACCTCGCCCTCGACGACGAGCTCGTGATCGACACCCGCGACGGCACGGTGATGCTGAACAAATCCGCGGATCGGCTCTACACCGTGACCGCGCGCAGCGTCCCCGAAAGCCTGTTCACCCTCCCGCCGGGCACGGCCTCGCTTCTGTTCCGTGCGGCGCCCGGCGCCACCGACCCCCGCGCCTCGTGCTCGCTGCGATGGCGCTCTGCCCACTGGTAAGGAGGACCCCTCTTGACCGTCCGTGCCGGATGGCTGCTCGCTGCGGGGCAGACGCGGGAAGATACCCGCCTCGTACCGCTCGGCGTCATGGCGCCCGAGAGCGCGATGGGCTCCCGCGACGGCGTGATCGCCGGTGGAACCGCCCTCGCCGCGACCGGCGTCGCCGCCATGCAGGTGCAGATCGGCGTCGGCCGCGCCCTCGTACAGGGCACCGACCCCCAGGGCGCCTATCCCGTCGCCGTCACCGCACCCGAGACCCTCACCGTCATCGACGGACACGCACAGTACGGCCGGATCGACGCCGTAGTGCTGCGCGTCTACGACTCCTCGTACGACACCAGCGGGCAGACCGCCGCCCGTGTCGAAATCATCCAAGGGGCCCCCACCGCGAACCCCGTCGCCCCTTCCCTGCCCGCCGCAACGCTGCGCTTGTGGGAGATCACCGTTCCGGCCGGCACCTCGGCCGGAACCGGCGGGATCACATGGGCCTCGGCGCTCGCCGACCGGCGCCGCTATACCTCGGCGTACGGCGGGATCATCCCCCGCGGGTGGGGACTGACCTTCGCCGGTGCCTACCCCGGCCAGTACCGCGACAACGGGACTGGCTTGGACCGGTGGGACGGCTCGGCATGGCAGACCCTCGAACCGGTCGTCGGGTGGACCTCGCCCACCCTCGCCGCCGGATACACCAACGGCGGTAACTCGCAGGGGCCCGTGCGGTACCGGGCGATCCTGCTCGGCGGCGTGCCTCACGTGCAGTGGCGCGGCGGCCTCTCATGGACCACCAACGCCGCACCGCCCGTGAGCGGCCAGCTACTTGCTTCCCCGCTGCCGGCCGCGGTCCGGCCGGCGCTGCTCACCTCGGCGTCGATCGCCGCGGGCGGCGTGCCGATCAAGGTCGACTGCCAGCGGGACGGGCACTTGAAGCTGATCGGCAATCCAAGCCTGACCACGTGGGCGGCCCTGTCGGGGCTGATCTACCCGCTCGACGGATAGCAGCCCAGGGGGTGATCAGTGATCGCCCCCGCGTACCGGGTCGTCCTGTGCGACCTGCGAACCGATCAGGTGCTCGACATCCTGCCCGTGAGCGACGTGTCGCTCGACGACTACCTCGGCAAAGTCGGGTCGGCCGCCGTGACCGTGCCCCTGCCGAACGCGCAGCTCGCCGCCCGCGTCCGCTCCGCCCTCGACCTCGGCCGCACTGCGATGTGGATCGAGCGCGGCCCTGACATTTGGTGGGGCGGTATCCCGTGGACAGCCAACCTCACGAGCGGCGAGCGCGGCGACCTCGGGCTGCGGATTCAGGCGGGAGGGTGGGCGTCCTACCTTGACCACCGCGCCGTGTTCGACACGCAACAGGCGACCGCAGTCGATCAGTTCGACATTGTGCGAGGGCTGATCGACTACAGCGCCAGTCTCGCCGGCGGCGACATCGGGATCGAGTACGACGCCGAGCAGCTCTCGGGAGTCCTGCGCGACCGCACGTACCGGCGCTATGACCATCCTCGAATTCGCGAGGTCATCGATCAACTCGCCTCGGTCGAGGGTGGGTTCGAGTGGAGAATCGCGAGCTACCGCGACCCCGCTACCGGCCGGCGCGTCAAGGGGTTGCAGCTCGGCGCCCCCGTGATCCGTACCGGCGAGTCCGAGATCGTGCTCGACCACCCGGGCCCGATCCTCTCCTACGACTGGCCCATTGACGCGACTGTGCGCGCCAACGTCTGGCAGTCCCGCGGTGCGAGCGACAACCGCAACCAGACCGCCGAGTCCCTTCCCCTGATGAGCGAGCTACTCGTCGACGAGGAGCAGCTCAAAGCCGGATGGCCGCGCCTCGACGGGACGTCGGATTACACCACCGTGACCGACCCCGAGACGCTCGGCGCACACGCCCGCGCGGACCTCGCCGGCGCCCTTACCCCGCATCTGATTCCCGAGCTGACCATCGCGCTCGACCGCGTCGCACTGTCGCCGGCGCTGCTCGGCGCGACCGTGCGGGTCCGTATCCGGGATCTGTGGTGGGCCGAGGGACTCGACCAGCGGTACCGGGTCGTCGGCCTCGCGATCAGTCCACCCCTACGCGGCCGGCCCGAGACCGCGAAACTCTTCTTGGAGGCCGCCTAATGGCAGCAATCCCGCTCGACCTGCTCGACCGCATCCGCGAACTCGAACGGAAGGTGCGCGAGCTCGCCGGCCGCGCGCAGATGAGGCCCGCCCTCGATCAGATCCTGCACGGCGACATCACGATCGGCGAGGGCGGCCAGTTGATCGCCCAGACCCCGCAGGGCGCCGTGACGTTCAAGGTTGGCCAGACCGCGCAGGGGGACTGGGGGGTTTTCATCCGCCGCGCCGATGGGTCACGTGCCCTCACCGTCGGCGACGACATCCTCGAAGACGATCAGATGCTGCGCCTGTGGTCACGTGACCTAGGCGCCCCCGACAAGATCCTCGTCATGGACGACGCTTTCAGCGATCGATTCCTCGGCCGCCCCCTGCTGCCCATACAGCTCCACCCCACCGAGCGACAGAACACGTCCTCGACCAACTGGGAACCCGCATGGTGGGGCACCACACCCGCCACGCACGCCGTCGCACACCTGAGCCTGACTACCTACGCCAACACGGGCGGGGGGCAGGTCCGGGTCACGATGGAGGCCGACGGCATGAGCCCGATCACCGTCGCCGAGTACGACTGTCCGGCCGGCGTGTGGACCGACCGCGAGATCAAGCAGCCGATGCACGGCATCGAGTACATGCAGTGGGTCGACTGGACCATCGAGCACCGCAACCAGCAGGCCGGCCGCGACATCGAAACCCGCCTGTACTACGCGATCAACCGGCACACCTTCTCGCCCGATGAAGCGCCGAGCCTGCCTACCCGCACACCGCCGGCCGCGGCTGCTGCCACACCACCACCACCGCCCGCCGCGCGAAAGGCACCGCCCGAGCAGGGCCTGCGGACCATCGACGATTAAGGAGGTCTCGCCCTGCTGCCCCCGTCCATACCCACCGTGACCGTACGCGGTCGCTTCCTCGCCCCCGATGGCACGCCGCTATCGGGGGCTCTGGTTTTCCGGGCACCTGCGACCCTGACTTTCCCTCAGGCCGACGTCATCCTCGGCGGACCGGTGAGCGTTCCTCTCGACGCGCAGGGAGGCATCGAGGTCACCCTGCCCGCCACGGACTCACCCGACATGGACCCGATCGGGTGGGCCTACACCGTGACCGAACAGCTCGGCGGAATCCCGCTCGGCCGCTCGTACAACGTCCTGTTGCCCCGGGCGCAGCCCGAGGTCGACCTCGCCGACATCACCCCGACCGACCCCGCGAAACCGAACTACGTCGGCGTACCCGGGCCCAAGGGCGACACCGGAGCAACCGGCGACCCCGGCGCGCGGATCTACAGCGGCGCCGCCACGCCCGCGGCCGGCCTCGGCGTCGACGGCGACATCTACGTGCGTTACGAGACCTCGACCGTCCTCGGGGTCACCTCGACCACGGTCTCGACATGGCAGCGCACCGCGGGCACGTGGGCGCAGCTCGGCGGCGACGTCCGCGGCGCCGCCTGGTACCTCGCCACGTCGAGCACCCCGAGCACCGGCACCCGACCGGGCGACATCCTGCTGCGCACCGATACCGGCGACCTGTGGCAGCGCGGCGCAAGCGGGTGGGGAAGCGCCGTCGGCAATCTTCGCGGACCGAAGGGAGACACGGGCGCCACGGGCGCGACCGGCGCCACCGGTCCGGGCGGCGTCGTCCAATCAGTGAACGGGAAGAGCGCCGCCGCCGTGACTCTGAGCGCCGCGGACGTCGGCGCCCTCGCCACGTCCACGGCGGGTGCGCCGTCCGGCGTCGCCACGCTCGGCGCCGACGGCAAGGTGCCCGCCGCGCAGCTCCCCGCCGCGGGCGGGGGCGCCGTCGATTCCGTCAACTCGAAAACCGGCGTCGTCGTGCTCACCGCGGCGGACGTCGGCGCGCAGCCTACTGGTACCGCTGTCCTGCTCACCGGCACGCAAACCGTGGCGGGCGCCAAGACGTTCAGCAGCGTTCCGTCATCGAGCGTCGCGCCGACCGCCGACACGCACCTAGCCCGCAAGAGCTACGTCGACAGCCTCGGCGGGAGCACATGGCTACCCGCCGACCTCGGATTCACGAGCTGGACGTTCGACCCTGCCGTGAGCAACAGCGGGCAGAACCTGCTCGCCGGATACGTCTACCTGTGCGGGATCAACCTGCGCGCGCCCACCACCGTGACGAACGTCTGCTTCTACTCGTGCGGGTACGGGGGCGGGACGCTAAACGCGAGCAGCTTCGCCGGCCTCTACACCGCCGCGGGTGCCCGCGTCGGAGTGACAGCCGCGCTCTCAACGATCTTCACCCCGAACGAGGGCGCAACCGTCGTCTGCCCGCTCACCGCCGCCTACTCGGCCCCCGCCGGAACCTACTGGGTGGCCATCGTCACCAACGGCCAGACCGCGAGCCCGTACAACGGCCCGATACTCGCGCGCGGCGCCAACCTCGGCACCTCGCCCGCCGGCGCCGCCGCTATGCCGGGCGCCTTCCGCCGCGCCGCACGACTCACCGCCACCGGACAGACGAGCCTGCCCACCTCTTTCACTCCCGCCTCGGCCCTCACCTACGACGCAAACGCCGTATGGGCCGCAGTCAGCTAACCCCCAAGGAGACATCCCCTGTGACCATCACCGCCGCCACCATCAAGACCGCGATCAGCAGCGACGAGACCAAGATCGCCCCGTACATCGAACTCGCCTTCACCGACCGAGTCGGACTCACCCCGTACGACGGCCTGACCGACGCCGAGCGCGAGAGCGTGCTCACCGCTGCACTGACCGCCGCGGTCGCCGCACTGCCGACTCGATTCGTGCACGTGGTCGGCGAGCTGACCACTGAGACCGAGGCCGAGGTCGCCCGCCGATAGACCCCGCTCCACAACTTCGCCCGCAGCCCCCGCATGGGGGCTTTTTTCATGTCTGGAGACACCCCACATGGCACAGCCCCTGTCCCCCGATCGGCTCGTCGAGGCCCTGCGCGCCGAGGGCGTACGCGTCGTCGAGTACGGCTCGTGGCGCACCCACAACCGCAACCACAAGGGAGCGTTCGGCCCGATCAACGGTGTGATGATCCACCACACCGTTTCGAGCGGCACCGACTCGTCGGTACGCCTCTGCTACGACGGATACTCGGAGCTGCCGGGCCCGCTCTGTCACGGCGTGATCGCCAAGGACGGCACCGTTTACCTGATCTCGGCCGGCCGCGCGAACCACGCTGGCGGGGGCGACGCACGGGTGCTCGATGCCGTGATCGCCGAGGGCGACCTGCCCGCGACCGCCAAGCACGAGGGCTCGTCCGGCGCCGCCGATGGAAACAGCAGGTTCTACGGGTTCGAATGCGTGAACCTCGGCGACGGCGCCGACCCGTGGCCGGCCGAGCAGCTCGACGCAATCGAGCGGACCTCGGCGGCGATCTGCCGCGTCTACGGGTGGTCGGCCGCATCAGTCATCGGCCACAAGGAATGGAGCGACTGGAAGTCGGACCCGCGCGGGTGGTCCATGGAGGACATGCGCGAGCGGATCGACCGCCGCCTCGGCCGTACGCCTGAGCAGCCCAAGCCCACCCCGCCGCCGGCCGCGCAGTACGCCCCGTTCCCTGGCGTCGGCTGGTTCAAGCAGAACCCCCGCTCGCCACTCATCACGGCCATGGGGCGCCGCCTCGTCGCGGTTGGGTGCAGCCGCTACTCGCAGGGGCCGGGCCCCCAGTGGACCGAGTCCGATCGCCAGTCCTACGCCGCGTGGCAGCGGCACCTCGGCTACTCCGGCGACGACGCCGACGGGTGGCCGGGCCCGTCCTCGTGGGCCGCGCTCAAGGTCCCCAAGGTCTGACCCCCTTCCCCCGGCCCGCCCGCACCCGCGGGCCGGCCGTCCCCACCCTGTGGAAAGGAATCCCTCATGACTGACGCATCCCGCCGCACGCTGCGCACCGTCGTGCAGACCGTGCTCGCTCTCGCCGCCGGCCTGCCCCTGATCATCGACGCCTCGGGCATCCCGCAGACCGCGGCCGGCGTCGGACTCGCCCTCGCCGTCGCCGGTGGCGTAACCCGCGTCATGGCGCTGCCCGTGGTCGAGGCCCTGCTGCCCGCGTGGCTGCGCGCCGCGCCGGACCGCGACGCCGAGCTGCTCGCCCTCGACCGGGACGGGCGCCCATGACCGACCCGAGCCCCTCCGACGTCGCCCTCGAACTTGAGCGACTCCGCGGCGTCGTCGAGGCCGGTTTCGCCCGCATCGACGGCTCGCTCGCGCTCCTCGTGCAGCGGTCCGACCAGGTCGACCGGCAGCTCGCCGACCACGAGGCCCGCCTCGACGCCCTCGAAAAGTCCCGGTGGCCGCTTCCGAGCGTCCTCGCCCTGGTAGCCGTGATCGGCCTCGCTCTCACCCTCTGGCAGACCGCCGCCCACTGAACACAACGCGCCCCCGCAGACCGGCCTCGGGCCGGATGTGGGGGCGCGCTTTGTCGTTGCTCAGCCCCTACGCCGCGGCGACCAGTTCCCGGGCGCGCTCGTTGAAGTCGGCGACCAGTCGGTGCGTACCGAACGGCTGCATCCGGCGCTGCAAGTCCTGGACCGCCTCGACACACCGCGAGCTCTTGACCTGACGCGACAGGGAGAGAGTTCGCAACCCTGCCGAGTGCGCCGCTTCGAGGTCGCCCCGCTGGAGATGTGAAACGGCGAGGGCAGCCTGCGACATCGCTCCGCGGCGTGCCCGGCGTTGCTCGCGAGCATGGCTGATGGACTGTTGCGCGTGCTCCTCGGCGGCTGCTGCGTCGTTCAGGTCGCGGAAGGTGTTCGCATGCTCGCCGTGCAGGTACGCGGGGTCGATGAACGCCGCCCACTCGGGTTCGTTCTTGAGCTGTACCCGGCTGTAGGCCGCTTCCGATTCAGCCACCGCTCGGGTTGCGGCGGAGTTTTCGCCGAGCTTGGCCAGCGCCCGAGCCTCAAGGGCCCACAGATCAGCCATGCACGCCGGTGACGTGTTCTTGCCGAGTCCAGCGCGACCAGCCTGCGCGAGCCGCCGCCCCTCGGTGGGGTTGCCGAGCAGGGTGGTCTGATCGGCCATACCGGCGAGCACATGCGCACCAAGGGCCGGGTTACCAGACTCTTCGGCAAGTCGAAGGGACTGGATCAAGTAGCGCTGCGCGGTCCCGTGCTCTCCGTTGTCGTAGCTCATCCAGCCAAGCAAATATGTCTGCTCGGCCGCCGCCTCGCACAAGGCCCGCCGAACGTCCTCGGCGTGGGTCTCACGCAACAGCGGGTAGACATGTTGGTTCATGTACTGAGCCAAGATGAGACGGCCCGAGCCGCCGCCTTGCAATACGTCCATCTTCTGGAACTCGCCGAACATGTTCTTGACGGCGGACACGTCCTCAAGACGGATACGCCGACCCGGCTCGGGTTGCTGGTCAAGCGTGTTGAGTAGCCAGTCTCGCGACGGCCCCACAGCGGCGACGGCGGCAAAGGGTGCCGCTGCCAGGAACTTACGACGGTCCACGTCGGCCCTCCCCAAATCGGCAACGGCTTCAACCGTAACGGCGAATGAGGAGTTGTAGGCGAGCGAGCGGTCGGCCGATCCACCTTCGGGGAAGCCCAAATCGTACGTAGTGACCCGGAACCCAACACTCGCTGAGATGACGTCGGCGATGATCTCGTGCACGGGCGGGCGCGGCTGGAGTCCGTTCAGCCATCGCCGGACAGCCGTTGCGTCAGGCTGGATGTGCGGCTGATCCCATACCTGAGCTGCGGCTTTGATCTGGCGAGCCAACTCCTTGTTGCTCATGCCGGATCGCTCCAGCCACCGCGCGAGATCAGTGTTTGGCGACGTCATGCTCGGTACCTACCCCTTCGACAGGCGCGGTCGTTCAAGTGCCACCCTTTGCCACCCCCCATGACGGTACCCCCGCCGTCCGCCGCGCGGTTGCCTTGTTGCTCGAACCAACGGCGCAGGCAAGGGGGTTGAACTCATGCCGAGATCGGTAGCGCAGCGGTTCCCGCGTGCTGACGGCGCGGTACCCGAGGCGCGTTCCTTCTTAGGCGGCGTACTGGAGGAGTGGGAGATTACCGACCGCTCCGACGACGCGGTGCTCTGCCTGTCCGAGCTTGCGACCAACGCGGTTCGCCACGCTGCGTGCGGTGGCTTTGTCGTCGAGGTCTCCCTCGGCGACTGTCGCCTGCGTGTCGAGGTGCACGACGCCGGGGCGGGGGTTCCTCGCACCGGCCGGCCGAGTGATGACGACACCGACGGGCGAGGGCTGCTCATCGTTTCGTCACTGGCGGACGGATGGGGGGTAACGCCGCACGACCCGTGCGGCAAGACCGTATGGACGGAGTTCAAGACGGAGCAGAGCACCACACCGATCGGCGTGATCACATGCTGATCGAAACCGCGCCCGCGCCGACGGCCGGCCTGCTGGCATCGCTCGGCGTCTGGTTCTGGATCGAACTCACCGAGGTGGGTCACGTCGCCTTTCTGCTGCTCGCTCACCCCCCGGCACGTCGAGGGGGTGAATCGGTCGAGTCGATCGAGCTCAGCATGCAGGGGCTCGTCTCAGCACTAACGCTCGCCGAGCCGTCCGCCAAACTGCCCGACATCGGCCCCCGGCTCGTCGTACATGGTCGAGCGGCGATCCTGTCCCTCGATGGGTGCAGCTTCGTCATGCGGGTACCGGTCAGCGCTGAATGGGCCGAATTCGTGACCGCCGGCGCCCCCGTGGTCATCGAGGTCGGTCTCGACCCTCTCCAGCCCATGACGCCGTTCGACGCTCTCAGGCCGTACGTGTCGGAGGGGGCGCGGCACGGCCGGCTGTTCCTCGGCAAGACCCGGGCCGAGCCACCCCGGAGGTTCATCGGGGCAGGCGGCCCGCCCATCTAGCGAAATCGCCCCGCTCCACTGCCACACGCAAAGAACCCGACGGCCGCGAGCACGGCCGCCGGGCAGCGACGCCAACAGCTGACCCCATAGCTAGGAGCTGATGACGACATGCGCGACCTTATCGCCTGTCTCTGGATCTGGTTAGGTCCGGGCATCTGCCGGACCCTTTGCACTGCGCGCCGGCGCTTATCTGAGCGCCGACGGCGACCGGCGCCCTCTACGCACCTCCCCCCGGTGCTTCCCCTCGTGCCAGCCTACGCCCGCCGGCCCCTTCCCCTCCACGTCCGTGCCCGCCTGCTGCCGATCGACGGGCGCGACTTCTTCTTACGCCCGTATGTACAGCCGCACGCCCCGGCGGTGCACCGTGGATAGGGCTGCCGTACTCGTGCGGTGCAGCATCTGCGAGGCGCTTGTGCCGCACGACGACGTCGAGTCGGGAACGTTCATTTGGTGCGACGAGGATGGGCACGAGCAGACCGCGAGACGCCGCACTTGCAGCGATGCCGCCGCCTGCTACCTCCTCTCGAACGACTCGACCACGTGGGAACGCCTCGGGGGCTCCCTGCCTGTCGGTGTGGAACCTCCCCCCGGCGCTCGGGTCGTCAAGTGCACCGCGTGCGATGTAGCGGCGCGCGTTGATGATCTCGACATCGCTCGCGTGCTCGATGACATCGACGACGTCTGGTACTCCTCCGTCACCTGCGCTGACGAAGACGCCTGTTACGACCGACAGGTGCTCTATCCGTACCGGCCTCATCTCCCCGAATGAATCCCCGCCCGGGTGGCCAGTCCAGCGCACCGCAACCATCCGGGCACCGCTCCACCCCTCGCCGCGCTCGCGGCGCCCATGGCGACCAACCGGGTCAGGGTCGCACCAGAACTCCCGCATCCGGGGGCGGCTCGTCGCCGCTTTCCGGCGCGGGGCACCGCCTCGGCGCGGCCTTGTCGCCGAGCTGAGGAGGGCGCACGGTATGGCAACTCAGAGCACGTGTCCGTTGACCAAAGATCAGGAGAACCGATGACTACCGCAGTAGCACCGTGGGGAACCACGCGCTTGGCGCTGTACCCCAGCATCACCGAAGTGCCCTACGTGCGAACCGAGATCGACCCGGACACCCAGACGACCCGCTACTTCGACGCCACCGGAAACCGCGTCGAGATGGGCGAGCACGGCACCAGCACGGCCACAGCTAACGCGACCTCCACGTCGTCCGACGGCGGGGGCCCTAACCCGCCCCCGCCCGCCGACTCGGACCTCACCGACGACAGCGACTCGGACTGAAATGACCGACGCACCGGTTCTCGTCGTCACCGCGCTCGGTGACATCACGGCGGATCTGGTGATGGGCGAGCTGTACGGCCGGGGAGTCCCGGCCGTACAGCTCGACCCCGCCACCGACTTCCCGCACACTGCCAGCATGAGCGCTCGAATCGAGCGGGGCGCCTTCACTGGGGATGTCATCACCTCGACGCGGCGTCTCGACCTCTCGGCCGTCCGTTCGGTCTACTGGCGCCGCCCGACCCCCTTCGGCACCCCACAAGCCGCCGAGTCTCCCGAGCAGCGATTCGGGGTCGAGCAGTCACGCCACGGCTACATGGGTGCGCTGACTGCCCTCCCCGGGGCCCTGTACGTCAACCACCCCTCTCGCAACCGTGCCGCCGAGAACAAGGCGTTTCAGCTCGCCACCGCCGCCCGCCTCGGGTTCACGCTCCCCGAGACCCTGATCACGAACGTGCCGGCGGACGCCCGGAAGTTCGCCGCCGATCACGGCCCCGTGATCTACAAACCCGTTCATCGCGTGCACCTCGCGTGCGAGGACGGGCGGAACCGAACCGTCTGGGTACACCCCGTCGAGGCTGACGAGCTCGACGACTCGATCGCGGCGTGCCCCCATCTCTTCCAAGCCTGCGTGCCCAAGATCGCCGACATTCGAGTCGCCGCCGTCGGCGATGACATGTTCGGAACTCGTATCGACACCGACGGCGATCACCTCGATTGGCGCCAGGACCAAACCCTGATCACCTGCTCGCCGATCCCGGTCCCTTGTTCCGTTCGCGAGGCAGTGCGCGCCTTCCTTCATGCGTTCGGGCTCAGCTTCGGCGCTTTCGACTTCGCCCTCGACGCCGACGGCCGATGGTGGTTCCTCGAATGCAACCCAAATGGGCAGTGGGCTTTCGTTGACGAGCCCACGACCCGTGCCATCGCGAGCGCACTCGCCGACACACTCCAGAAGGGCGACACCGCATGACCAATGAGACCGCCGCCGCCCTGCGGCACCGACTCGTCGAGCAGCTCGTCGCCGACGGCGTACTGCACGACCCCGAGGTACGACGCGCGGCTGAGACCGTCCCCCGCGAGCTGTTCCTCGGCCCCGCGATCTACAAACCGAGCAACCCCCCGGGCGTCACGGTCTGGACGCCCACCCGCCGAGACGACACGTCCACCGACGAGTGGCTACGGCTCACCTATCAGGATCAGACGTGGGTAACACAGATCGACGGGGTACTCGCCGAGAATGCCACCGGCCCCGTGACCGGAGGAAACCCGACGTCATCCTCGACCCTGCCCGGTGTCGTTCTGTGGATGATCGAGCAGGCGGGCGTCGCCCGGGGTAAGCGAGTGCTGATCATCGGCACCGGTACCGGCCTCTCGACCGCCTACGCCTGCGAAGTGGCCGGCGAGGAGAACGTCACCTCGATCGAGACCGACCCCGCCGCAGCGGAGCGCGCCCGGAAGGCACTCGCCGAGGCCGGATACGCTCCGACGCTCATCACGGCCGATGGTCTGCGCGGGTATCCCGAGCAGGCCCCGTACGACATCGTGATCGCGTTCTGCTCGATGCGGCACGTCCCCTACGGCCTGCTACAGCAGATCGAGGCCGGGGGGACGCTGCTCGTCACCTTGTCCGGATGGGGCGTCGCCCACGGTCTCGTTCGTCTCGCGGTCGAGGGGAACGGCGTCGCGGAAGGTCGCTTCCTACCCGGGTACACCTCGTTCATGATCGCTCGCCCTCATGACCGGCCGCCGCACGGGCCGTTCGAGCTACTGCCCGGGGAGGAACGGCCGAGCCGGATCGACCCCGCCCTGCTCGACGATTGGACGGGCCGGTTCGTCGGACAGCTCGCCGCACCCTCTGCCGAGCGCCTCGGCATGGGCACCGAGCAGATCCTGCTCGACGTAGCCACTGGTTCGCAGGCCCGGACTCGGCCGACGGCCGACGGGAAAGGCTGGATCGTGGTCCAGCGCGGGCCGCTCAACCTGTGGACCGCCATCGAGGACGCGATCATGGAGTGGCAGAGCTACGGCTCGCCGCACCTGAGCGGCTTCGGAGTGACAATCACGCCGGACACGCAAAAGGTCTGGCTCGACGTGCCTCACGGATCAAGCTGGACGCTGCCCATCTGAGCCCGGAATTCGCTCCGCCCGCCGGCGTACTCGCGCGGCGGGCGGCGCCATGCTGTCACTCGTTTCCGGACGGCCCCTCCGCCGCGACGCCGAGGTGCCGGTGCAGGTGGGCGCGGGCGACCCGGTACTGCCGTCCGTGACGCAGCAGCGGGACAGGGTAGTTCCCACAGCGGGCAAGGGTGTATCCCGTTGTCCGGCCGAGCAGTAGCGCCCTGTTCGCCGTATCCAGCGTCACCGCAACGGGCAGCGCCATCAGTTCCTCGTGCGTCATCCCCTGCTCGTCGTCGCTCATTCGGTCCCCCTCGTTGCGTCCGGCGCGCAGGCTCTGACCTGGCCAACCGGCATTCCTGGTTGAGATCAACAACGTAACGACAATGGTTGACATTGCGCAACAGGCAAAGTTAGCTGTGCCATATGCACAATCACCTCACGGCAAGCGACACCGTCGGCGATCAGGTTCGTCGGCACCGAGACCGTCTCAAGATGACCCGAGAGCAGCTCGTCGCCGAGTGCGCCCGCCTCGGCGCCGCCGAGCTCACCTATGCCGCGCTCGTCAGCATCGAATCGGGCCGCCGAAAGCCCGATGGACGCCGCCGCCGAGAGGTGACTGTCGACGAGCTGCTCGTACTCGGCCTCGCCCTCGCGGTCCCTCCCCTGCTCCTCGTCCTCCCCGTTGGGAGCGACGAGACCGTGCCCACCGTCCCGGCCGCCGACCCCCGCCCGCCGCACACCGTGTGGCGATGGTGGACGGGCGAGGAGACGCCAACGCTCTCGGGGCCGACTGACGGTCGGTACTACACCGACCCCCGGTCAATCACCGAGGGCGGCCCGAGGTGGTCCGCAGCGTGGGCTCAGGCGGCGTACACCGCCTCTCTGTACCCCGAGTTCGAACGTCGTCGGTTCGCCGTCGACAAGGCGTACCGACGCGCCATGAGGGCGGGCGACGAACCCGTGCGAGACAAGGAGCGTGCCACCGACACCCGACAGGACTACTTCGAACACCTTGAGCAACTCGCGTACCACATCGACGACATGACCCGAGCAGGTCTCACGGTCCGGCGCCTACCGGCGATTTGGATCGAGGACATGAAGGGGCTCGCCATGCTCGACCACCCCGACGCGGTAACACCGGAGGAAGACGACTAGATGAGCGGACAGATCACGAAGCGCTGCGGGTGCCGCGACGCGGTGACCGACAAGCAGCTCGGCGCCGCCTGCCCCAAGCTCTCGCAGCGAACGCACGGCATATTCAGCTTGGTTCTTGAGCTGCCCGTCCGAGAGGACGGCACCCGCCGGCGCTTCCGGCGCATGGGCTACGAGACCAAGACCGACGCGACGGCGGACATGACAGCGCTCGCCGCGCTGCTCGACATCGCCGACAAGAAGACCGACCCGGACGGGCGCCGCCGGATCGCCGACCTGCTCGAAACGGTCTCGGCGACCGGGGAGGAGATCCCCGACTACGACGAGACCAAGAGGAGGTTCGCGACCGGGCAGTCACTGACTCAGCACATGACCGTCGCCGAGTGGCTCGACCTATGGCTCGCCGGAAAGAAGGCGCTCCGCAAGAGCGGCGCGGCCCGGTACGAGGTCGACCTGCGGTGCCACCTGAAACCCCGGATCGGGCACATCCGCCTCGACCGGCTCACCGTGCAGTATCTCGACAGTATGTTCGAAGGAATCGCCGAGACCAACGAGGAGATCCTCGAAGCGAACGTGATGCGGCGCACGGCCGTTGACGAGCTGAAAGCGATCCCGTGGAAGGGGCAGGAGAACCGCGCGCGACGGAAGGCGCTCAAGGCCGCCATCGAGGCTATGCCGCCCTTCCGCCGAGTGACGAACCCCGCGACTCAGAAGCACATCCGCGACACCCTGCGCGCCGCTCTGAACGTCGCGATCGGGCGCGGGGCGCTCACCTTCAACCCCGCCTCGTACGTCGAGCTGCCGACCGTACAGCGCCCCAAGGCGCTCGTCTGGACGGCCGAGAGGGTCGAGGAGTGGTTGCGGAGCGGCGTCCGGCCCTCGGCGGTCATGGTCTGGACTCCCGAGCAGGCGGGCGCCTTCCTCGACTTCCTCGCGGACACGAATCAGCGCCTGTACGGCGTGTTCCACCTGATCACGTTCCGGGGCCTGCGCCGCGGCGAGGCGTGCGGCGTCCGGAAGGCCGACTACGCCCGCGCGTCTCGGCTGATGACCATCGCGACACAGCTCGTGCAGGACGGATGGGAGGTGAGGGAGAGCGCGCCGAAGACCAACGCGGGTGAGCGCGTGATCTCGATCGACGACTACACCGACGAGATTCTTGAAGCCGAGGCCCTGCGGCAGGACGTCGACCGGGTCGAGTGGGGCGAGGCATGGGTCGAGTCGGGCCGGCTGTTCACCCGCGAAAACGGGGAGTGGATTCACCCGGGGTGGCTGAGCGACCAGTTCGAGAAGCTCGTCGAGCTCGCCGGACTGCCGCCGATCCGGCTGCACGACCTGCGGCACGTCGCCGCCTCGCTCATGCTCGCCGCCGGCGTCGACATCAAGATCGTGTCCGAGACCCTCGGCCACAGTGAGACCCGCGTCACGCATGACATCTATCAGTCCGTCATGCCCAAGCAGGCGGCCGACGCCGCCGAGGCAACCGCCGCCATGGTGCCGCGCGGTGGCGTCCGCCGGCCCGCACCGGAGCCCGATCCGGACCCGGCCGAGCCCACCGTCGAGCAGGCGGCGCAGTCGGTTCTCGATCAGCTCGTCGCCCGGATCGTCGACGCGGCCGAGCATGACGGGCGCCCGGTCGAGGAGCTCGCGCGGTCGGCTCTGGCCCACCTCGCCGAGGGTGCGGCCGAGGCTCCGGAACAGGATGGCCTCACGACGGCCTCACATGAGGGCGCGAAGATCATCGCGTTCCGTCCCCGCTTGATCGGGGCATAAGAAAAACCCCAGGTCACGGCGAGTGAGTCCTAGGGTTCTTCTAGAGCCGCCTTCGGGATTCGAACCCGAGACCTACGCATTACGAGTGCGTTGCTCTGGCCAGCTGAGCTAAGGCGGCACCGCTGGGGAGACGAGAATTTCCCTGGTGGGAGGCTCTCATCAGCAGCGGCGCCAAGTCTACAGGGTTAAACGGGGTGCCCCGAACCGGGTCCCGGGAGGGGGGTCAGCACTTCTTTCCGTCCTTCGGAGGGGTGCCCTCCAGCAGGTAGCGGTTGATCGTCGAGTCGATGCACTCGCTGCCGCGGCCGTACGCGGTGTGGCCGTCCCCGTCGTACGTCAGCAGCACGCCCGAGTCGAGTTGGTCCGCGAGGGACTGGGCCCACTTGTACGGGGTCGCCGGGTCGCGGGTGGTGCCGACCACCACGATCGGCGGAGCGCCCTTCGCGTGCAGCTCGGCGGCCGTGCCCGTGGCCTTGGCCGGCCAGTACGTGCAGTTCAGTGAGGCCCAGGCGAGGCCCGCGCCGAAGACCGGGGAGGCCTTCGCGAAGGAGGGCAGCGCCTTGTCGACGGCGGCGGGGCCGTCGAAGGCCGGAGGCTGGTCGAGGCAGTTGACGGCGGCGTTCGCGGACATGAGGTTGGCGTACTTGCCGTCCGGCTGGCGCTCGTAGTAGCTGTCGGCGAGGGCGAGGAGGCCGTTGCCGTCGTCGCCGCTGATCGCGGCCGTGAGCGCCTCGCGCAGCTGCGGCCAGGCGTTCTCGTCGTACAGCGCGGCGATCACCCCGGTCGTCGCCAAGGCCTCGCCGAGCGCGGGGCGGGCCCGGTCGGTGGTGGGGACCGGCTGGGCGTCGACCTTGCGGAAGAACTCCTTCAGGCGCTTCGCCACCGCGTCCGGGTCGCCCTGGCCGAGCGGGCAGTCCGGCTGCTTCGCGCAGTCCGCGGCGAAGGCACGGAAGGCCGTCTCGAAGCCTGCGGTCTGGTCCCGGTTCAGTTCGAGCGCGGGGCGGGACGGGTCCATCGCCCCGTCCAGGACCAGCCGTCCGGTCCGGCCCGGGAAGAGCTGCGCGTACGTCGCCCCGAGGAAGGTCCCGTACGAGGCCCCGACGTACGACAGCTTCTCGTCGCCCAGAGCCGCGCGCAGCACGTCCATGTCGCGGGCCGCGTCCACGGTCGAGACGTGCGGCAGGACCCGTTGCGAGCGGGCCTGGCAGGCGGCCGCGAACTCCTTGAACGAGGCCACGAGCAGGGCCCGCTCCGCCGCGTCGTCCGGTGTCTGGTCCACCTGCGTGTACTTGTCCATGGCCGGACCGGTCAGGCACTCCACGGGACTGCTGCGATCCACGCCGCGCGGGTCGAAGGAGACCATGTCGTACGCGGCACGGACCTGCGCCGGGTACCCGATGCCCGCGTAGGCCTGGAGGTAGCCGATCCCGGAGCCGCCCGGGCCGCCCGGGTTGACCACCAGCGAGCCGATCCGCTTGCCGGGGGCGGTGGCCTTGCGCCGGGCCACCGCGATGTCGATGTCGCCGGACTCGGGGTACGCGTAGTCCAGCGGGGCCTTCATGGTGGTGCAGTCGAAGCCGGGGACACCGCACTCGCGCCAGCTCAGCTTCTGGTCGTAGTACGGGCGCAGCGCGGCCGGCACGGCGGTCGGCTCGGCCGACGGCGCGGCGGAACCCTCTCCCGGCGACGCTGAGGCCCGCGGTCCCCCCGAACCGCCCGACGTGCACCCCGAGAGCAACAGCCCCGCGGCGGCGATCACGGTCCCGGTGGTGCGCAGCAGGCGACTGGTGTCCATTCCCGGAGCCTACGGCCTGCGGACACGCCCGGTAGGTCGGCCTCCACGCCGGGCGGCGGACGGCCGCACGGGCGCGGCCCCCCGCCCCGCACGGACGGCGCCGTCCCGGACGCGCCATCGGTACCGCCCGAACGGGTGAAGCCGTCAACCGGAGTCGGAGGGGGAGGGCGCGGCGGTGGAGGCCGGCCCGGCCGTCCTCAGCCGGCACCCGACGACATCAGCCGACCCGCTCGACGCCGGCCGACCCGCTCGACGTCAGCCGGATGCGCGACATCAGCCGGCACCGGCGACGTCAGCCGGCACTCGCGGCATCAACGCGGCCGCGCCGACATCAGCCCGCGCGCAGCGACATCGTCATCGCCTCGACGGCGAGCAGCGGGGCCACGTTGCGGTCCAGCGCCCGGCGGCACGCGATGATCGCCTCGATGCGCCGCAGCGTGCGCTCGGGGCCGGACTCGCGGGCGATCCGGTCCAGGTCCTGCCGTATCTCCACGTTCGCGATGTCCAGCGAAGAGCCGAGCTGGAGGACCAGTACGTCCCGGTAGAAGGCGGTGAGGTCGGTCAGCGCCAGGTCGAGGCTGTCGCGCTGCGTACGCGTACGCCGACGCTTCTGCCGGTCCTCCAGCTCCTTCATGACGCCCGCCGTACCGCGCGGCATCCGCCCGCCCGTGCCGGCGCCCGCGCCGAGCGCGGCCCGCAGCTCCTCGGTCTCCTTGGTGTCCACTTCCTCCGCGACCTGCTTGGCGTCCTCGGCGGCGGCGTCCACCAGCTCCTGTGCCGCCTTGAGGCAGCCGCCCACGTCGTCCATGCGCATCGGCAGCTTCAGCACGGTGGCCCGGCGCGACCGCGCCGCCTCGTCGGTGGCGAGCCGGCGCGCCCGACCGATGTGGCCCTGCGTCGCACGGGCCGCGGCCTGAGCGACGGCCGGCTCGATGCCGTCGCGCCGGACCAGCACCTCGGCTACGGCGGACACGGGCGGGGTGCGCAGCGTCAGGTGCCGGCAGCGGGAGCGGATGGTGGGCAGCACGTCCTCCAGCGAGGGCGCGCACAGCAGCCACACGGTGCGCGGAGCCGGCTCCTCCACGGCTTTGAGCAGGACGTTGCCCGCGCCCTCCGTGAGGCGGTCGGCGTCCTCCAGGACGATCACCTGCCAACGCCCGACGGCCGGGGAGAGCTGCGCCCGGCGGACCAGGGCCCGCGTGTCCTTCACGCCGATGGACAGCTGATCGGTGCGCACGATCTCCACATCGGCGTGCGTGCCGATCACGGTGGTGTGGCAGCCGTCGCAGAATCCGCAGCCCGGCTCTCCGCCGAGCGCGCGGTCCGGGCTGGTGCACTGGAGCGCGGCCGCGAAGGCGCGGGCGGCGGTGGCACGCCCGGAGCCGGGCGGACCGGTGAACAGCCAGGCGTGCGTCATCTTGGAGGAGGCCGGCGGCTCCGTCCGCGCCTCGATGGCGGTGACCAGGGCGTCGGCGTCGCGGGCAGCGGCGGCCAGCTGCGTCTGGACCCTCTCCTGTCCCACCAGGTCGTCCCAAACGGGCATCCCGCCCACCGCCTTTCCCTCGCGTACCGTTCGCATGCTTTCGCAGGATTCGGCAGGCCGTTCGCCTACCGTCCGTGCCTGCTGCTCACCCAGTGTGGCGGCCGCCACTGACAACGACCGTCACCGGCCCGGGCCCGTCAGGAGCGGCGCGGACCGCGGCCTTCGTCGTCCTCGTCGTCCCGGCGCCGGCCCAGCAGTTCGTCCGCCAGCGTGGGCAGGTCGTCGAGCGGGGTCTCCTCGGCCCAGTCCGAGCGCGCCCGGCGCGGGCGGCCGTCCTCGCCGAGGACGGGCAGCTCGCGGGTCGCGTCGTTGCCCGCGTCCCGGAATATGCCCGGCGGCACCCGGTCGGCCGGGTTCTCCGCGGGCCGCTGGGCGGTGGGCCGCGACGCGGAGTGCTGCGCCCTGGGCGACCGCGCCCCCGCCGGATTCGCGCCCGTACCGGCGCCCGACCCCGCATCCTTGCGCGGCCCCGCGCCCGAGGGGCGTACGGCGGGCAGGACGGCCGTCTCGTCGGCCGGGCCCGTCGGGCGGACCGGCGGCAGCACCGAGGTCTCCGCGGCCGGGTCGGTCTTCGGGACGGGCACCGTCTGCGTGACGTCATCCGGCTGCACGACCCGCTTGACCAGCGGGGTCTCGACCGTCAGCGCGTCGTCGGGGTGCGGTTCCTTGCGCGTGTCGGCCTTGCGCGCACCGGCCTCGGGCGCCCCGGCCTCGGGCGCGTCCGCGGGGCG